>JAZSCR010000237.1:0-4610 GCA_045530715.1 Eubacteriales bacterium | reverse complement strand
CATATCTCTATTATTTTGTCGGCATTATAGGAGGGATTGCCAACCTTGATCTTAAATACTGACGTTACAATATCCATCTTGTTTTTCTCCGTTCTGTATGTGAATGTATTATTTATTGAGTAAGTAAGGGGTGCAGTCTATTTCCTTTGACATATAAAAAGACCATATATATACTGCCGTTACTGGTAGCCCATAGGCCTTTTGAGCTGCAAGGCGGTAGATATCAAGCTGCTTTAAATATCTGTCAACAAGCTGGGTTTCGTCGGCCTTATCCGTCTTATAGTCAACCAAAACAAGTTCGCCGCCCTTTCTGACAAGAAGGTCCATGGCGCCCTGAACAAGCATAGTGGAGTCATCATCCGCACTCCTATTGTAAAGAGAGGCAGGGAGTCTTACAACAAACTCATCCTCCCGCCTTACTTCGTCGGCAGAAGCTATAAGCTTTGCTACAAATCCCCTTCTGAACCTATCGATTCGGTATCTGTTAAGGCTTGCGCCTTCTTCTTCCGAAAGGTATCCGTTGTCTACCAATCGCTTTATTTCAGATTCAGTGTCCGCAGAAAGATTTGCATAACGGCAATACTTATGCATAGCCGTTCCTCTCTGGGCTGGATCAAGAGATTCCTGAGTAAGGAATCTGGGGCGTTTTACCGAAGGGGGATTTTCAAAAAGTCGTCTTCCCTCTTCGTCGTCGTAGCTACCCTTTATAAGCTCGGTAACAGCAAGCTTTGCAGGAACCTTTGAAAGGGTGCTTTCCACTTTTGAGCTATAAATACGGCGCTCTATCTCGTCAAGGGGAAGAGTTATGGGTTCAACTTTTTCCTCTTCAACGGTATCGGTCAGCGCAGATACGGACAACTGCTTTACCGTAAATCCGCTTTCGGAAGCCACCGTACGGGAAAATCCGGTTCGAAGCTCTCCCCCATCGGGATGATGAACCAAACGGAAGAGCATCAAGTCCTCATAGGTAAGGCTTCCAGCCAAAAGAGTGCGAACGTAAGGAACCACCCTATCTCCACCGATGACGGCGTAAGATTTGAGCTTGGACTCCTTCATATCCGTTGAGGATACTATAAAGAGCTTTTCCCTTGCTCGTGTAAGGGCAACGTAAAGCACCCTCATTTCTTCGGCAATAAGATTCTTTACCTCACCCATTTTCATAACTTCCATGGGAAGGGTGGTAGTCTGGTATATCATATCCTCATCCCTTATGCGGGCAGATATGCCGTCCTTTTCGTCGCAGAAAAGAACAGAGCTCTTCGTTTCCTGAATATTCATTCTGGTATCAGCCTGAACGAGGAAGCACACGGGAAATTCAAGACCCTTTGAGCCGTGAATGGTCATTATTCTTATGCTGTCGGGAGCAGATGCCGAGGATTCAGGTCTTTGAGCAGCGTTTTTAGAGGCTATATCTGCGCTGACAAGAAAATCGTAAAGTCCAGTACCGTTATTTTGCGACCAGGCGCTTGCAAAGTCGTAAAATCTCATAAGATTTTCACGGCGCAGATATCCGTTTGTAAGACAGGATACCTTTTCCGGATAGGATGTATCCGAATATATTTGTCTGATAAGCCTGTCGGGAAGGAGGTTTTTTGACAGCAGATGATACCTTTTCAGGTCATCCAACAGTCTTATACAGTCCTCGTCTCCCGTTTGGTCTGCATATTTACGGCAGGCGTCACAAAGATGAGCGTCTTTGTCGCAAAGCTTTATGCGGGCTATCTTTTCCGCACCAAAGGCGTATATATCGGAAAACATAACCGCAAAAAAGGCAAGGTCATCGTAGGGATTATCGATTATATTAAGAAACGCTGTTACGGTATTTACCTCAACCGAATCCCAGAAGGAAGAGGTTCCCGTGGCAGCAACGTTAAGTCCTGCGTTGCGGAACACCCTTTCGTATATCGGCCCCACCGCTTTTATGCTTTTAGCCAGTATTGCTATATCGCCAAGTCTTAAAGGACGGTGTGCATCGGCTTCCTTATCGTAAACCTGATATCGGGATTCCATAAGTTGGGTTATTCTTTTTGCCACAGCGGTAGCCTGGACGTAGGCCTTTTCTTCTTCACCCTCGGAGGTGGCAAATATATACTCAACGTCGTCTTTACTTCCAATATCGGGCAAGCCTGCGTAAAGCTTTTCTTCGTCCGAATATACCATTCCGCAACATTCGTCAGAGAACAAGCCTTCGAAAATAAAGTTTATAAAATCAAGTATGCTTTTCCTACTACGGAAGTTCTTATTCAGATAAATAACGTTAAGTTCTTCCGATCTGCGGATAAAGTTCTTGGGGTTTGCGTGACGGAATCTGTATATACTCTGCTTAACGTCACCAACCGCAAAAAGTTTCTTACCGTCGTCGGATATGGCTCTGAAAAAGAGGTCCTGAATATCGTTTACGTCCTGATATTCGTCTATCATGACCTCGTCAAAGGAATCTGACAGTTCCTCTGCCAGAGCAGTGCGGGTATACTCTCCCGTTTCATGGTCATAATCCTCAACCAACAGAGAAAGAGCCGTCTGCGATATAAAGTCAAATGAAAATCTGTTTCTTTTTCTGAACTCTGCACGGATATTTTCCGAATACTCTCTGACAAAGGCAAAAAGAGCCTTTATCTGGGGGTACATTCTTTGGCTATCAGCGTGTACAGCCTCGGTATCCATCAGAAAAATCTGTTGTGTAAGGAAGCTTTCCTTAAAAAGAGTTCTGTAGTACTTATATTTTTGAGATACGGGGCAGTCTGACTTACAGATGGGAGAGGACTTCATCACATATCCCTCTACCTCTCTGCAAGCGCCGTCCCAATCAGCCTGTTCCAAAAGGTTCTGAAGCTGACAGATAAAGGAATACTCCTCTTCAACCACAGCCATTCCCTTTTGATTAAAGGGAAGCGAGGCTAGCAGCTCTCCGTAAATACTCCTGAATACAGAAAGTATCTCCGCCTGCATCTGACAGGCTAAATTTATATAATAGTCTTGAGTCTTATGCTTTTCCAGCTGATAATCAAGCCACTTTTCAGGGAAAGGCACGGTACAAAGGCACTCGTAAACACGGTTAACAGCCTCTGACACGGTCTTTGAATTCTGTTCTCCCCCAAAAAGCTTAAGCAATTCAGCAAAGTCGTTTTTATAGCTTGAATAATACTCTTCAAGCTGTTTTTCCAGACATTCGGTGCGTATATCAGCATATTCGGATTCAGACACCACCGAAAAATCGGGAGAAAGCCCCACTCTCTGAAAATGCTGTCTGAGAAGGGCGGCGCAATAACCGTCAATGGTGGATATCTTGGCGCCGTAAACGGATATTTTTTCTCTCTTCAGATGCTCTGTGGGATTTTTTTTGTATTCCTTTGCAAGAACGGATGATATACGTTGCTTCATTTCAGAAGCGGCAAGGCGGGTAAAGGTAACTATAAGTAATCTCGAAAGAGAACCGCCCTCGCTGACGTATTTTACCGTTCTGTGGGATAGAACGGCAGTCTTACCTGACCCTGCGGCAGCAGACACAAGAAGGCCACCGTCACGTCTGTCTATGGCTTGCTGTTGTTGCGATGTCCATTCAGGCATGGGTATCCCCCTTTCCGTCCTCTTTTATTTTTTCATAAATAGACTTTCCTTTGGCGTATACGTATTCGCCGCTGCAGCCTTCTCGGTCACAGTAAGGAGCAAAGTCACAGTATTTACAGGTACCCCCATCCCTATCTCCGGGAAGATTTACGGGATTCTTTTCTATACGGCCTGAGAGAAGGCCGTTGCCCATTTTTGCAAGAAGCTTTTCAATATGACCGAAAAGCTGTCCGAATTCTTCTATCGTTGCAAGGTTTTCACTCTTCTTAACGTCGGGCAAAAACTCACCGTTCTCCGTTGTATCCATAGCTGCAATAAGGGAACTATCATCTATAAGAAGACCCGACCTTTTGCGTTTATTACGCAGTTCTTTTTCAGCCTCTTCAAGACCGCTGTCACGCTTTACGGTAACGATAACGGGATTAACGTTAACGTACATAATACCCGCAGGCAGAACCTCACCCTTCTCCCCGAACACTCCCTTTTGGGTAATGCTGTGAAGATACATAAGCATCTGAACATCTATACCGTTATAGATATTCTGAAGGTCAAAGGTCTTATTTCCGCTTTTATAGTCTATAACCCTGATATAAGTCTTGCCGTCCTTCTTAAAGGCATCCACCCTGTCAACCTTTCCAACAAGGCTTACGGAGCCTTTTTCAAGAGGGATTTCCAAAGGAATAGCCTTTGAGCCGTTGTCAATCTTTAATTCAAAAGACACGGGTTTGAACTGGCTGTGAAGCCACTCTTTGCGGAAAAGCAGAAGGAGTCTGTAAAGCTTTTTAAGAAGCTGGGTAAAATATCCTATAAAGGATGCGGGAGGAGTTTCCTCGCCGAAGAGTTTAACAAGATAGTCTTTGCCGAAATCCTGAACGGCAAGGAATATCTCGCCGTCGCCCTTGTTTCCGTCAAGGTTGGGAATAAGAGTTTCCAAGGCGGCATGGAAGAAGTTACCCGATTCAAGGGCGTCTATCTTCGCTTCGCGGTTTGAGCTAAGCCCCATACCGTACTGACAAAAATATGAAAACTTACATTTATAATAT
>JAZSCR010000025.1:0-3163 GCA_045530715.1 Eubacteriales bacterium | reverse complement strand
ATCAGAAACAAGAGGATTGCTTATCATATCAACAAGAAATCCTATCATATTATCTGAAACCGTAGCATTATCAAAAGCGTATTTATCCGCAATAAAAGAGGTGGAAAATCTTATAATCTGATTCTCACCTGTTTTTGTTACGGCAGAAGAAAATGTTGCACCATAGTTTTCTTCAAGAAATTTGTTTATTTCCGTCTGATTTTTATAAGTGGCATTACCCGCTCTCATAACACCTGCAAGAAGGGCGTTCGCCGAAGGATTGCGGTCAAGAGGCAAGATAAAGTTGACGGAAATAAGGTTACGGGTAAATTTTTCGGTATTGATATATCTGATATCAACGCTGTCCGAGTATCGTATTTTCTGCATATTTTCACATCCACATTTTTAATACTAACTAATAATACCATTATTTACGACCACTGTCAATAGAGTTAACAAATTTTCCTATTAAACAGGTAAATATTGATACACTATCTCATGGTCATTTCCGTCCAGAATTATCTTGTCCGTTTCAACGTTATCCACCGTTATTTTTCTTTCTCTTGCTTTTCTTACAAGTATTTTTATTTTTGCTTTTCCTATATTCATATCAACCCTGAACTCACGCCAATCTTTTGGTAACGATGGCGAAATAAATATCCGATTACCACGTATCTTTATTCCAAAAACATCTTGAATAATAACTCTGAAATACCACCCTGCGGCTCCAGTATAGTGTGTCCAACCACCCATACCCTCGTGTCCCGAAGCAGAATATATATCTGCCGCAAGAACATAAGGCTCAACACGGTATTTCATAACGCTCTCAAGTGTTTTAGTTCGGCTTAGAGGATTGATCAACGCAAGTATCTCATATCCTTTTTCATACTGCCCGTCCCTTATAAGTGCAAGAGCATACCAAATAGCCGCATGGGTATACTGTCCCCCGTTTTCCCTTACTCCCGGAACGTAATTCATAATATAGCCGGGGTTATTTTTGCTATCGTGAAAAGGCGGATAAAAAAGTTTAACCATCTTGTTTTCTCTATCCACAAGCAGCTTATCGGCACTGTCAAGACCACTTCTGACACGGGAAGGGTCAAACCCTCCGCATATAGCCGCAAAGGATTGGGGTAAAATGTCAATTCGGCCTTCTTCTGAGACGTATGAACCAAGGGGTTCCCCGTTATCGAAATATCCACGTCTGTACCACTGTCCGTCCCAAGCGGACGCTTCAATATTTTCTCTTAAGGCTTGGGATGTTTCAAGGCAATACTGAGCAAACTTTTCATCTCCAACAGCATTGGCCAAGTTACTGAATTTTTCCAGAACGTATATTGCGAAAAAGCTACCCCAGACGGTTTCGCCAAGACCTTTTACACCGACCTTATTCATTCCGTCGTTCCAGTCCCCACTGCCGAAGAGCAATAAACCGTGAGGACCTGTTTTAATAGCCTTTACTATTGCTTTTTTGCCATGCTGGTACACAGTATCACTTTTTTTCGACGCCGACGCTTCTATATAAGCCTCAGCCTCTCCTTCAGCAAGAGGTCTTCCTTCACAGTAAGGAACGGTCTTATATAACAGAGAATAATCGTCCATTCTCTCAGTAAACTCAAAAATTGCCAAGGGTAACCATAAAAGGTCATCGGATGAACGGGTGCGGGAACCTCTGGTCAAATTATTTTTGTCTTCGGGAAACCACCAGTGCATAACGTCTCCCTCTTCAAACTGTTTTGAACAACAGAGCATAATCTGCTTTTTTAAAAGCTTGGGCTCTGTTATAGCTAAAGCCATAGTATCCTGAAGCTGATCTCTGAATCCCATAGCCCCACTGCACTGATAAAAGCCAACCTTTCCGAAAAGTCTTGCGGCTTTTATCTGATATTGGAGAAATCCGTTAAATAAAAGATCGAGCCCCGCATCTGCGGTTTTAACCGACACCGTGCCTACCGTAGACCAGTATTTTTCTACACTTTCAAGCTCTCTTGAATAAAAGTTTTCAGATTCAAGCATCTTGAGGAGATTGTTTTTACGCTTTGAAGACTCTGCGTACCCAAGATAAAAATTAGCCGCTGATCTTTCGCCACTTTTACATCTTACCCACAGCCCGTTATCATCATCCCGAGCGCTTCCTTTACAGTATAAAAGCGCGCAATGTCCTGCACGGGTTAAAGAATAAGGATAGGAAAAAAGTATACAATTTCCATCTGCCTCAGAGGAAGTCAATCTATCCTGCCCCTGTTCCGAAGATAACTGGCATCTGTATATTAAAGACACATCTTTATCAGAACCGTTCTCAAATTCAACTTTAACTGCTTTTATTGGCAAATTAACGCATACAAATAGGGATACCCTTATTCTTATGCCCGCAATATCTGTCTCGTAAGCGGCAATCCCCTTCCTAAAATACGACGAGGCGCCCTTGACTACATCATAGACAGAATCTCCAACTTTTAACAATAGCTTTTCGCCATCATTATCTCGAATAATATCATTGGTAAATGAGGTTATTTTACAGTTTGCCGCACTTTTACCAAAAGTAAAACCAAGACTGTTATGAGAAACCAATGTGCCAAACCGCGGATTTGCTAATACGTGACACCAAGGTGGCATTCCCTTAAATTTATTGGAGTCGTCGATTCCAAACCCCAGTCGGTTTCCTGCAAAAGCATACCCGCCTATTCCTGACTTATATGCATACCGTATACGAACCGGACGGCCAACTCGGAGATGTGGGTAAGTTGTATCGCTTTTCCCACTCTCCGGCAGCCACCCCTTCTCTACATCGGCATAAAAAGTACTTATCCCAACAATCAAAGAAAAATCTGCGAGATTGTCTATTGCTCTTATAAATATACCGCAGTGTTTATTAACCAAATACCACACACCTGTCTTGACCGTCTGCTCAACAAGAGCATTATAGACAGGTTTATAGTAGCCATCCTCCGTTCCATAAGAAATGAGCATCTCAACCTTTACCCCTCTGTAATGAAGGATAGCAAAGGATTTTATAAAGGACAAACACATATCAACCGTAGCATATGAAGTATGAATGAAAATTATAGGCACATCTCCGGAAAGACCGTATTTAAAGATTTCAGGATAAGCAGAGGGAAGGCCTAAGGGTAATTTTTGTCCGATTTTATCACCGTTCATAATATTATTAAGAATAAGTCGGAGG
>JAZSCR010000221.1:0-2504 GCA_045530715.1 Eubacteriales bacterium | reverse complement strand
ACTCTACCCTTGAGAACGCTTATCCCGAAAACGGTGTACATTCCGACGGATTTTGGTACGTAAGGATATCCGAGGGCTTTAGCGCAACGGATGACGGTGATGGAAACATCAGCATATTTAACGCTACCGTCACGGAGGATGGTAGTGGAAATTTAACCATTAGAGGAGGATAAAAAATGGCTAATAAACCTTTTAAAACCTTAAACTTCGGCGGCGAGGATACCTATTATCCCCAGGTCAGCTGGAGTAATATTACAAATAAGCCGGAGGTTACCGACGGCAAGTCAGCCTACGAGTTGGCTCTGGACGGGGGCTTTGAGGGCACCGAGGAGGAGTGGCTCGCTTCTCTTAAGGGCGACAAGGGTGATACCGGCGCTCAGGGCCCTCAGGGTGAGAAGGGCGACAAGGGTGATACCGGCACTCAGGGCCCTCAGGGTGAGAAGGGCGACAAGGGTGACACCGGTGCTCAGGGCCCTCAGGGTGAAAAGGGCGATAAAGGCGATACGGGCGCTACGGGCCCCGCCTACACCTTGACCTCAACCGACAAAAGCACTATTGCCGCCGCTGTAAAGGCCTCATTGACCGCCGAAAATTGGACTTTTGAGCTGGCAGACGGCTCTACGGTCACAAAGGCGGTGTACGTGGGATGATAGATTATGCTAATATAAAAAACATCACCATTCCCGAAGGGGACGTAAAGTCTATCACAGCCAATGGGGTGGTTCTTTGGAAAAAGGGCTATAAAAACTGGGTAAAATATTCCACCGAATCAGACGGAGTAACCATCTACAACGGCGGCCTTGGCTATAAGAACGGCTACCGTATACGTTCCGGCGGCGCGGAGGGTGAAACTGCTAATGGCTCTTGTACCGGATTCATTCCCGTTAAGGGCGGTGACGTGGTACGATTGAGCGGTTGGGATTTTTCAGGTGCTTTTAACGAAAATGCCATTAACGTTTCCGATAGCACCCATACAAATATCGGTCAGTTTACTATGATACCTGCACATTATGGAATTTTTTCTTCTTATTCATCCTATAGTTTTTCAAGTGTGGTTGAGGAAACCACGGGCGTATGGAAGTGGATAGTTCCTCCCACCGCTTCGGGTGTGGCATATATCAGGATATCGGGGTACACAATAAAAAATGGCGCAAATATGATAGTCACCCTAAACGAGGAGATAAGCTGATGATTAACGCACTTCATTTAATTTGGATAATTCCCCTTGCTTTTTGGTTTGGCTTTACCATAGCCTCCATATTATCGGCGGCAAAAAGATAAAAGGGAGGTTGAAACCATGGACACAGTTTACGCAGTTTTAGGAGGGGCGGCTTCGGCCGCCCTGATAACGGGAGTCTTTTCCCTGATAACTTTTTTTATCAGCCGAAAAGATAAAAAGAACACTCAGGAGGACGTTCAGACCAAGGCCTTGAGGTATCTTATGCTTTACATTATTCAAAGCCGATGCGAGGAGTATATCAGACGGGGGAGCATCACCCTGCAGGAGAGGAGAAGCCTCCATCATTGGCACGACCTCTACCATAACGGACTGGGCGGCAACGGGGATGCCGACCTGCTTATGGAAGAGGTAGACGGTCTTTCACACATAGAATGAGAGGAGTAAAATTATGGGGTTTTTACAGCAATTTTTAGCCGATTACGGCACTATGATCCTTTACGCCCTGCTTACCGCCATGGCGGGGCTTTTAGGTGGAGCTTTAAAGAAGCTTTATACCAAATACGTCAACGACAAGACCAAAAAAGAGGTGGTCAAGACGGCGGTAATGTCGGTACAGCAGCTTTACACAAACCTGAACGGCGAAGAGAAGCTGCAAAAGGCTCTGGAGGCCATTTCTGATATGCTTGAAGAAAAGGGCATACCCATCTCCGACCTTGAAATGCGAATGCTTATCGAGGCCGCCGTGGGAGAGTTTAAGGAGGCCTTTCGGCACACCGAGGGGGTGACCTTTGGTGGAGTATAAAAACACCGACTTTGTGGCTTGGCTAAAAGCAACCCAACGAAAAAGCACCGTCTATATGTGGGGAACCTTCGGCAACAGAGTCACCGAAAAGCTGATTCTGTCAAAGAAAAAGCAGTATCCCACCCGCTACCCCGAAGCCCGAATAGCTATCCTCAAGGATTATCTGGGCAAGGCCTACGGGTGTGACTGCTGCGGCCTTATCAAGTGGTATCTTATGACCGACGGCGGCCGCCTGACAACCCCCATATACAGCTCAAAATACGACAAAACCGCCTCGGGCTGGTACGCCGCCGCCAAGGAAAAGGGCAAAATCTCCACCCTTCCCGAAATGGCGGGAATCGGGGTGTACAAAAAGGGACACATCGGTATCTATATCGGTAACGGCAAGGTCGTAGAGTGTACCCTCTCGGCCAGGGGCGACGGGGTGGTCGTATCCGACCTGAAGGCCGAAAAGTGGACCCATTGGCTCAAAATACCCTATATCTCCTACGCCAAAGAACTTGATAAGCTTATAAAAAAGCC
>JAZSCR010000022.1:0-17041 GCA_045530715.1 Eubacteriales bacterium | reverse complement strand
GTTTGGCACCTCGATGTCGGCTCATCACATCCTGGGGCTGAATTCGGTCCCAAGGGTTCGGCTGTCCGCCGATTAAAGTGGTACGCGAGCTGGGTTCAGAACGTCGTGAGACAGTTCGGTCCCTATCTATCGTGGGCGGAGGATATTTGAAAGGAGCTGTCCTTAGTACGAGAGGACCGGGATGGACGCACCTCTGGTGCACCAGTTGTCACGCCAGTGGCACAGCTGGGTAGCTACGTGCGGAAGGGATAAACGCTGAAAGCATCTAAGCGTGAAGCCCCCCTTAAGATAAGATATCCCACAGAATAATCTGGTAAGACCCCACAAAGACTAAGTGGTAAATAGGTCAGAGATGTAAGTACAGTGATGTATTCAGTCGACTGATACTAATAGGTCGAGGGCTTGATCAGAAGCATGATAATGCTAAGCTGAAAAGGTTCAAACAGAAGCGAGAGTTAGAGTGATACAGTTCATGAGAATTCTAAGTGTTATTCAATTTTGAAGTTATGAAGAATAGCTTCCGAAGGTAGAACTTCGAAAGCCGGTGTCCATAACGGTGAGGATCCACCCGTTCCCATTCCGAACACGGCAGTTAAGCTCACTAGTGCTGACAATACTTGGTTGGAGACGACCCGGGAAGATAAGTCGATGCCGGCACAATACGCACCTTTAGCTCAGCTGGTAGAGCAACTGACTCTTAATCAGTGGGTCCAGGGTTCGAGTCCCTGAAGGTGTACCATCCTCCATAGCTCAGTCGGTAGAGCACCTGACTGTTAATCAGGGTGTCACTGGTTCAAGTCCAGTTGGGGGAGCCAACAAAAAGGCAGATCGCATTCGCGGTCTGCTTTTTTTTCTACTGATAGAGTAATTGCCTGGTTGTCTTTCTGTCTATATTTGTTGACAATCCCCGAAATATGGTGTATAATTAAGAAAAGTGTCAATAGAGAGGGAGATGCAGATGAAGCAAAGTTATGAAGTTGTGATAATCGGAGGAGGCCCTGCGGGCGCTACCTTTGCACGAGAACTTGCGCGGATATGTCCCGACAGGAGCATAGCTCTGGTTGACGCAAAGCCTAAGACGGGGGAAAAGGTTTGCGGAGGTCTGCTTGCTCCCGATGCCCAAAAGGTTTTGGCACGGTTTGACCTTTCTCTTCCCAAAGACGTTCTTGCCGATCCTCAGATATTTGACGTAAAAACCCTGGATCTTTCCTCAGAAATAGCTAAAAATTATCAGCGCCACTATCTTAATATGGACAGAGGGGCCTTTGATGATTGGCTTCTTTCTCTGATACCCAATAGCGTGGATATTATTTCGGGCAGATGTGTGGAGATTGTTGCTTGTGACGGTGAAGGTTTTCAGATCACTATAAACAAAAATGGCGAAAAAGAAGAAATATTTGCCAGATATATTGTAGGCGCCGACGGCGCATCGTCAATAGTCAGAAGAAAATTTTTCAGAGCCCCTAAAAAGCAGTATGTGGCAATTCAGGAGCATTTTGAGGATACGGGCGCGGATATAGCAAATTATTCCTGCATCTTTGACCCCGTGACTTCCGACTCCTGTTCTTGGACTATCCGAAAGAACGGATATATTATTTTCGGCGGCGCTTTTGATAGAAAGGGTTGCAGAGCTGCATACGAAAAACAGAAGGAACGGTTTGAAAAACTCCTTGGTCATTCTCTTGGAAAAGCGGTTAAGTTTGAAGCTTGCCTGTTGACGAGTCCTCGAAATTTCGGGGATTTTGTTTTAGGGGATAATGGGATTTTTTTGATTGGAGAAGCCGCAGGATTTGTTAGCTCAAGCTCTTTTGAGGGTATCAGCAGTGCTTTTCTCAGCGGAAAATATCTGGCGGATGCTTTTGCACAAAGTGCTCAAGCTGATAAAATACTTCGGGTATACAGAAATAAAACGAGAAAACTTCGCTTAAAGCTGTTTTTTAAGGTTTTCAAGATGCGTATTCTCTTTACTTCCTTCACAAGACGGCTGATAATGAAAAGCGGAATTTGCAGTATTGATAAGTATTGAGTTTTTGAGAGGGCGCCATGACCATAAATTGTGTATGGGAACATAATGGTAACGATACGTTGCTTTATGCTGTGGACTATATCGGGGCATACACCCGTGGAGAAAGTCTTGATATTGCCGTAGTCAAAATGCCCCAAGAGCTAGAATTTTATCTTAAATGGCTAGGTAAAACCCTTACCGATAGCGTAGAAGTAGTAATTATAGAGGAAAAGGATTCTGACCTCTGTATTAAAGATGCGGATTCCGACGTTCTTTTTGAAAGTGAAAAAGCACCGTTGACCGTAGATGAATATGAGAAACTAAAATCTCTCGCACTAAAATCAGCAAGTGACTTTTTATCGTTATACGAGTCTATTCCCGATAAAAGCGCAAAAGCCTTACCCCCGCGCAAAACCTTTTACGGGCAAGTTCCGCGCTCTGCTGATGAGATGTACGAGCATACGAAGAGCGTAAACGAATATTATTTTGCGGAGATAGACGTTGATGCTGATAATAACGGCAATATTTACCAGTGCCGTAAGAGGGGATTTGAGGCTCTTGAAGCAAAGTCTGATTTTCTTGAAAACCCCGTTGTTGAGGGTAGTTACGGCGAGGATTGGTCTGTGAGAAAGGTTCTCCGCCGCTTTATTTGGCATGACCGTATCCACGCAAGAGCTATGTACAGAATGGCTGTAAAGGTGTTTGGTTCCAATATGGTAAAAAATCCTTTTAGTTTTATATAAAGACAAAGAAGTCCGAGCGTAAGCTCGGACTTCTCCTATATATTATCAAGTGTCTGGGAAAACTCGTTTTTCAGAAAATCAAGATCTCTTTTGGGATAGTAAAAATGGGAAGAGTTCTGAAGAATACATAACTTTACGTTGGGTATATCTTTAAGAAATTTCTCTGAAGAAGAGGAAACCAATTCGTCGTTTTTTGACTGATAAAAACGGGAGGGGCAGGGGATCGATTTTACAAGTTTACTTACCTCACTCGATTCTTTGAACAGTTCGATATACCGAGGTATCCACATCAGATATCTCCATAGCCTTTTATCGGATTCAATTCCGTAGGCCTCTTTGCCTGATTTTTCGCTTTCATTATTTTCATCTATGACGTTAAAGGCTATTTTCAGGGATCGCTTTACAGCTATGGGTTTCATGAATATCCTGAGTGGGGATGCCAATAAAAACAGCGCTTTTATCTTTTCGGGACGGGAAATTGCTTCCCGTATTGCGAAAAGGGTTCCCATAGAGTGGGCGCATATTACTATGTTTTTATGGTTTTGACAGAGGTCGTCAAGGATGCCCTTTACCTGCTCTCTCCATTTTTTCATAGAAGAGGATGAGAAATCCCTTACTCCCTTGCCGTGTCCGTCTAAAAGAATATTTCTTACGGACCAGTCCTCGGGAATAAGAGGGATAAAAGGATCAAAATGACGGGGGGTTCCGCATATACCGTGGATAAACAGTATGGCGTGAGTTGCGTTTTTAACTTCTTTTATATACTCGCTGTGTTGCATAGGACCTCCTTTAAATAGAGGTTATTATTATCTCCTTTGCTACGGCGTCTATATCTTCCTTCCTTGGAGGGAGCGTGGCTTCGGTCATACAGGCTGCCGTTCCGCAAGCAAAGGCAAGGCGTAGCGTATTTTCTATGGGGTATTCTTTTGTGATTCCTGCAAGAAATCCCGCCACCGTACTGTCGCCTGCGCCAACGGTTGATATGGGATTTTTTATAGTGGGTACCTGGATTCTATAGGCACCCTTTTCTCCCACGTAAACACCGCCTTCGCCGTCAAGGCTGATAATTACGTTGTTGATTCCTTTTGAAAGTAATTCTTCAGCAGCCTTTTTTGCGGACTTCCAATCCTTTACCTCAAAGCCCAAATCGCTTATTTCACGTCTGTTGGGTTTAATAAGCCATGGCTTTATTTCTATAAGGTCGGAGATAGAGAGTGAACTTGAATCTACTGCAAGCTTGGTTTCTGTTTTCTTGATGTTTTTGAGAAAACTTATTACAGCTTCTTTTGTAAGGCCCTGGGGGATTCTTCCTGAAAATACGGTATATTCGGCCCATTCATCCGTTACCAGAGCATAAACCTTTTCAAGGTCAGCGGGGGAAAGATGAAACGTATCCGTGCTTATGCCCGTTTCGGGGGAATTATGAGGATGTATTACCGTGTTTGACCGTACCCTTTGTCCTTCTATGGGTAAATGGGTAAGCTTTATTTTGTCAGATGCTACAAGTCTGAGGTATTCCTCTTTTCCGTATTCACCCACGGCGGCTACTGCAGTGTTTTCTGTTCCCAAAATTCCTAATACGCGAGATACGTTTATGCCCTTACCTCCCGCACAGACAATTTCCTTAATGGCTCTGTTTTGTTCCCCCGGAATAAATTTTTCTATATACAGATGTCTGTCGAAAGTGGGGTTAAGAGTTATCGTATCAATAGTCGTTGTCTCTTTTTTTTGAGGCCAAAGAGAGGGGAGTACCGCTTCGCACATATCTTTTATGTGGGGTGTGGGCTGTAGAATATCGGGTATCATTACAGGGTGCATACCTCCCCTGTAAGCCGCTTCTATACCGCTGAAGCTGTCCTCGAGTACCATACAGTCTTTGGGATCAACGCCAACGTTTTTTGCAGCAATAAGGAATATTTCGGGGTTGGGCTTGCTCTTTGTTACGTCGTCGCCCGACACTACTGCATCAAATCTGTGGGTAAGGCCGCTGATTTCAAGATAGAAATCAGCCGTGAATTTTTCCGAAGAGGTTGCAACGGCCTTCTTTATGCCTTTGCTGTCAAGATGATCCAGCAGCTCAATAAGGCCCGCTTTTATTTTTATGCCGTTCTCTCTGATGATTGCGTTTGAAAGGGCAAGTCTGTCTTTGCGTATCTCATAGAAGGGGAATTCGGGACCGAAATGCTCTTCGCATATCTGTTTGCCGAGTTCCGCCGTTTTTCCGAGAAGGGATAGGAGAAGGGGTTCGTTTACTTCATATCCGTACTTTCTCGCACTGGGATACCAGGTTTCCATATACAGTCGCTCTGTATCAAACATAAGGCCGTCCATATCAAAAAGGACGGCTTTTATATTGTTTATATCAATAAAACTCTTCAAGATAAGTCTCTTTCTTTACTTTATTCTGGTGGCGGTTATTTCCACGCCCTCGGGGTCTCCCTCAAAGGTGAAAAATACCGTTTTTTTAGTCTCGTCTCGGGTTGTTTTTATGGGGGTGCCGTTTATTTGTACTTCGCAGGAATGGGGGAAATAGAGCCTGCAGGGACAAAGGGAACCCTTGATTGAGCAGGCTTTAAAGGACAGGCCTCTGGAGTGTACCGCAAGGTTGCTTACCTTTGCTCCCACCGCTATTACGGCAAGGTCGTCGTCCTTCTTTTCTTCTATATCGTAGAAGAATCCGCATTCGCCTGCGTGGAGTACTTTTTCGGTTTCCACCGTAAGATTTTGGCTTAAAAGATCCACCAGGGTACCTTTTACGGCCAAAGGTGCGCCGTCGTTTTTGACTTTTACGGCTCTGTATGCTCCTCTGATAATTGAGAAGTAGTCTTTTTTATTGAAGGTTATACCGCGTTTTTCCGCAGCGGTAAGCAGTGCCTTTGTTACTAACTTTCTATAGTCGGGCTCTCTTGCCGTGAGTATGGAATTTGCGGGTATATAAACGAAAATTCCTTCTCCTACCTCGTGCATCAATTCTGTTACGGAACGCTGTGTAAGATTCTCGCCCGTAACGGTCTTTCTTCGGCCGGAAGTGCGCTGCTTTGTCCTATGTATTCCCACCGTTTCAAGTAAATGATTAAGGGGGGAGGGGTGGATGGTTCTGCCTGTATTCCACCATTCGGAAGCCTTGTCAAATGTGTCGCTTTCATCACCAACGTATACCAGAACGCCGCCGGAACGTATCCAGGCATTAAGAGCGTAATGAAGCTCGTGGTTCGAGGGCTTAAAATAGTCGTAGCTCATTATGAGTACGTTGTAGTCATTAAGATAATCGTAGGTTCTGCATATGTTTTCGGCGGAAATGGGCTTTACGTTTATTCCCATATCCAGGAAGGGGATTGCAAGACCGAAAAATGATGATGCGTATTCTATATCTTCCCCATAGGCTGTAGCGTAACTGTCGTTTTGGGGGAATTTTTTATGGAAGAGGTAGGTGTCCCCGGTTATAATGCCTATGGCGTTATCGTCGGAGCCTTCCCATCTGAAAGCATCTTTTTTTATGTGAGTGAAGGCTTCAGAGCAAACCTCGTATACCGAGGTTAAGGGAGAAGCACTTCTGTAGGGCAGTTTGCCAAAGAATTCCTCGGGGGAAATCATCGCCGCGTGTCTGTCAATCTTGGGATTCATCATTGCCGCCACAAGATTGTTGCGGAAGCTTTCGGTGCTTTCTTCCCCAAGTATGGGCAAATTGTCCGAAGAAACGGCGTGAGGGAGCCAAATAGTCTTATCTGTATTGGCGGTGAGTTCTCCCATATATCCGTATTCAAGAAGAGCAGTTTCAAAATCTCTGTGCTCTTTTACACCGTCTACTATAACCCTTTTGTGTGACAGGGAGGTGGCGGGGTCGATTATAAATCCGTCTATGAAAGGGGCAGAAGACGCGGTAGCGGCAGGGGAGATAAGGGAGGCTCTGTAGTTGCTTATCAGTCCGCCCAGTTCAACGTATATAGAGACTGTCTTTCCCTTTTTCGTTGCTTTTGGATGATTTTTTATAAGTGTGGAGAGTATGAGTATTGAGCGTTTTATTATTTCCTGCTTGAGCTTTGCGGCTCTGTAACGTGTGTCAACGTTTTTGCCCAGGGATTCCCAGGGGGATTTATAATAGATCTCCCATTCTCTTTTAAAGGCTTCGGAGTATCCCGCATCAGCTGAAAAGTTGGGCTCTGTAATTACTACGGCATCGATCTTTGACAGAAGGGTTTCAATCTTTCTGAAAAGGAACTGTATATAGCTTACAGTGGGAATTATGTAGGGAGTATTGGGGCCGTAGAGTATGGGATTGCCATTTTCGTCGGTCTGTATTTCGTCCGTGTGGTAAATATCGTCATATCTGCCGTCAAGGTATTCGGGGAATCCGCATCTTGAAAGACTTACGGAAAGAAAAATGCCGTAACCTTTCTGGGCGTTTTCTTCAATTTCCTTGCGGATATTTTTTGAGTGCAGATTGACCGTAGCAAAGTCGGCGGAGTATTCGGTTTTGCAGGGGTTTTGAGCCGAAAAAGTCATGCGCGTGTCTCCTTTGTATTTGCGGGGAATTGGGCTTATAGCATACCATACCATTATTACTTTAGCATATTTACTCTCTTCTTTCAAGTGTTTTACTTGTTTTATCATAAATTCGTTGAAAAAATATGCTATCATATAACATATCATACAAAAAGGACTTGCTTATGAATACGAAAAAGATAAGAGGCTGTATATTTGATTTGGACGGAACTCTTCTTGATACCCTTGAAGATATTCGTGCTGCCGTAAATCACGTAATGGCAGAGAATGATCTTCCTCTTCTGGAGGGCGGCGCTCGTTTTGCATCTTTTCTGGGGCACGGCAACAGAACGTTGCTTGATAAAGCTTTCGGGCACGTGCTTACAGACGAAGAATACAAACGTATCGGCCCCAGCTTTCTTGCTGCTTATTCCGGGGATCCTGTTAGATTGAGCAGACCCTATGATGGGGTAGCTGCCCTTTTGTCCAATCTTGTTTCCGCTGGCAAGAAAGTTGCTGTAATCTCAAATAAAAGAGATGAGCTTACCCGTCCCATAGTTGAACATTTCTTTGGTGATATACCTTTTACGTTTGTTATGGGACAGAGAGAAGAATTCCCTCTTAAACCCGATCCTACGTCGGCTCTTCACGTTGCCTCTGTTATGGGACTTGAGCCCCAAGAGGTTGCCTTCGTTGGGGATTCTTTTCAGGATGCTTTGACTGCAAACAATGCGGGTATGGTAGCCTGCTCTGTTTTGTGGGGATATCAGAGTGTTGATGAGATATCATCCAAGGCTTCCCCCGATATGCTCTTTGAAACCGTTGACCAATTAAGCACTTTTCTTTTAGGAGAATAAATTCTGCAGAAACGGAGAATTGACGTGGCTATTACCTTTTCCATACATACCTTGGGCTGTAAGGTTAATTCGTACGAATCGGGCGTTATGAGTGAGTGCTGTGAACAGCAGGGCTTTGTTCGCGTTCCTTTCGGTGAAAAAGCGGATATCTGTATAATAAACACCTGTGCCGTAACTGCAGAGAGCGGTCGAAAAAGTATGCAGTTTATCCGCAGGGCAAGAAAAGAAAATCCCGACTGTATAATAGTTGCGGCGGGATGCTTTACCCAGATAAGCGAGGATAAGAATTTTCAGGACGTCCAGGTACTTTTAGGTAACCGCGAAAAGGGAAGAGTGGCTGAATTTATAAAGGAATATATGGCCACCGGTAACCGAATAAACAGAGTAAGAAGCGTAAAAGAAAGACTTCCCTTTGAGGAGATGTGTGCCCTTAAAAACGAGCATACCAGAGCCTTTGTTAAGGTAGAGGACGGTTGCGATAACTTTTGTTCTTACTGTATCATTCCCTATGCCAGAGGCCGCGTTTGTTCAAAGCCTCTTTCTCAGGCCGTTGAGGAGATTTCTGCCTTGATTTCCTCGGGATACAGAGAGGTGGTTCTTACGGGTATACATCTTGACAGCTACGGTAAAGACCTGGAAGATACAGATCTTTGTGACCTTATAGAGGCCGTTGATGCTATTCCCGGTATTGAAAGACTTCGTCTTGGTTCACTCGAGCCTATGTTTATGAGTGAGAAAAACGTTGAAAGACTTGCTAAGTGCAAGCATCTTTGCCCACAGTTTCACCTCTCTTTGCAGAGTGGATGCGATGCTACTCTAAAGAGAATGAACAGGAATTATGCTTCCGCCGAATTTATAGCCGCAGCCAAAAGGCTTAAAGCAGCTTTCGGTACAGAAACTGCCATAACCACCGACGTTATAGTTGGCTTTTGCGGAGAGACCGAGGATGAGTTTATTCAATCCTGCGAATTTGTAAAAAGCATCGGCTTTGCTAATATACACGTTTTCCCCTTTTCTCCCAGAGAGGGGACAAAGGCATACACCATGCCAAATCAGATTCCTAATGCTGAAAAGAGTCGTCGCGCGGGAATTATGGACGGCATAAAAAGAGCTTCAAAAGAAGCTTATCACTCCGCCTTGGTGGGTACCAAACAAACAGTTCTTGCAGAAACCTGCACTTCCGTGGGAAACGGATATGTTGTAGCGGGACATACCCGTTCCTTCGTTCCCGTCGAGGTCGAATCATCCTTGCCCATATCTCCGTCGGATATGATCGACGTATCCATTATTTCCTGTAATGAGGACGGATGTAAAGGAGTTATCACTTTATAAAGTTAAAATGTGAAATTTTCTGATTTTCTTCGTTAGATGTTGACATCCTTTCGAGGGTATGTTATTATATAGTGTAAGAAATATATTATAATACTTTGGGAGGAAAGACTATGGAAGATAACACCAATTACGTAGGTATCAACAAGAAGACATTGACGGTGGTTTACGTTATCCTTGTTTCGGTTTGCTGTCTGGCAGGCCTTGCTTTGCATTCCTTCGGCCTTTTTGCTGACGGAGTTCTTACGTTGCTTTTCCTTTCCGACTTGCTTAAAGGGGAACGCAAAAAGTTCACCCCCTCCACGGTAATCTACGCCGTAGGCTTGGTTTTGGGGTTATATGCGGCAGTTGCGGGATTCTTAAATCTCTCTGCTACCATAGGCTATGCTGATGCCGCGGCAAGTATATACGTGTTTCCTCTCTTTGCTCTCATTCTTTTGGCAAAGGTTGCCATCCTTGCCTTTTCGGAGGCGGGAACTCATGACCGTGCCGACGCTGTGTTCGGCCTTATCGTGACAGTGTTGGTAATTGCAGGAACTGTCGCTACGTTCCTTGAAGGTCATTATTTTGAGCCTGCAGTTGCCGCTGCAATAGGCGTTTACTCTGTATATAAAAGCGTTAAAAATATATTTAAACCCACAGAACACCCTAACCATGAGCCCGAGGATGAAAAAGACGAGGGCTGACACACATCAGTATTATTGAAAGGCAAATTACCCGATGTTTGGAAAAGATATAGGAATAGACCTGGGAACAGCCTCCGTTATTATTTATATAAGAGGCAAAGGTATTGTTTTAAGAGAACCCTCCGTCGTGTCCATTGATAGACAGACGGGCAAAATATTGAGAGTCGGTATGGAAGCCCAGGAAATGCTGGGCCGTACTCCCGAAAATATCATAGCTATAAGACCTCTGCGCGACGGCGTTATTTCGGATTACGAAACCACCGAGCGTATGCTTAAATACTTTATCCGAAAGGTAAACGGACGTTCTATCTTCCGTCCCCACGTTATAGTTTGCGTTCCTTCCGGAATAAATGAGGTTGAAGAGCGTGCTGTACGAGATGCAGCAATAAATGCGGGTGCACGTTCGGTTGAGCTTATTGAGGAGCCCATGGCGGCCGCAATAGGTGCAGGCGTTGATATTATGCGCCCCAAGGGAGTTATGATAATAGATATCGGCGGTGGTACTGCCGACGTAGCCGTTATCTCTCTCGGTGACGTAGTTACCTCTGAGTCTGTAAAGTCTGCGGGAGATAAGTTTGACGAGTCTATTGTCAGATACGTAAGAAAACGTTTCAATATCCTTATCGGTGAAAGAACAGCCGAGGATATAAAGATAAAAATAGGCTGTCTTTCTCCCAGACCCGAAAAGCTTTCCATGACGGTGAAGGGCAGATGTATAACCTCAGGCCTTCCCAAGGAGTTTACCATAACCTCCGAGGACACTATGGAAGCTATGATGGATTGTGCTAATCAGATAATCGAGGCTGTGCACGACGTTTTGAGCCGTACTCCTCCCGAACTTATCTCCGATATCTCCAACGACGGTATTATAATGACGGGCGGTGGCGGACTTATCTACGGCTTTAACAAGCTTATAGCTTCCAGAATGGGAATTCCCGTATACGTAGCCGAAGATGCCGTATCCTGCGTTGCAAAAGGTACGGGCGGAGCCCTCGATTATATAGACGGTATTTCGGGTATGAAGGTAAATTCTCCCAAGAAGAAGTTCCGTCTGAACGATATTTAAAACCGGATAATCAGGAGCTGTTGTATTCCTATTACAACAGCTCTTTACCCTTATATTACATTTACGGAAGGTGTTTTTTTTGACACAGTACCAGCTTACACAGCTTAATCTCGGACAAAGTCTTGACGATATTGCCAATATCGATCCCAGAGGCTACGGAGTATGTAAAATACTCTATCCTGCAGCCAGAGCGTATACGGGGGGACCCCTTTGTATGAATGCTGCAAAAAAACTTTATAATACTCTTAAAAAAGGCGACCTTGTATACATAATGACGGGATTCGTGCTCCGTCCTTACAAAAGAGCAGAAACTGACGGTATAGTCAGCACCATATTACTCTGCCGAGCTCTTGTAAAAGCTTTTGGCGTCAATCCCGTAGTAATATGCCCTGAGGACAACCTTTTGGCCGTTGCAGAGCTGGCAGAGTGTGTAGGGCTTCATCTTTACGACGATATAGAAGCTTTAAAAGCTAACTCCGATTCTATGGGTGTCATCGTTTTTACAAAGGATGCGGCTATGGCCGAAAAGCAGGCCGACGAGATAATTAAAGCAGCCGTACCTGCGGCTTTGATAAGCATAGAATGTCCCGGGGCAAACAAAAAGGGTGTTTACCACAACGCCGTTGGCCTTGACGTCACAGAGCTTCAGGCTAAGCAGGACGTTCTTTTTGATAAGCTTAAGGCTCTCGGCGTCCTCAATATTGCCATAGGCGACCTTGGTAATGAGATGGGTATGGGTACCATAGCTTCTCACCTCTATCAATATGTTCCTTATGCCGCAGAAGGCAGATGCCGTTGTGGCTGTGAAGGCGGATTGGCTGTAAGAACTGCAACGGATAACATTATAACCGCTACCGTTTCAGACTGGGGCTGCTATGCTATGATAGCTGCTATAACATTCCTTACTCAGAATATAGACGTTATGCATACTCCGGATCTTGAAGAGTCTACTCTTCGTGTGGCTTGCAAAAACGGTATGATAGATATGATGGGAGATATGATTCCCGCAATAGACGGCTTCGGACTTGAGATGAATAAAAACATAGTTTCTCTCATGAGAGAAATGGTAAAGAGCACTCTTTCTCTTACAACCACCTGTTGCACGTGGTTCGAAAAGGTCAACGAGTTGGGATTCTTTGAAAATGAAAACAAGTGAACTTAAATTTTTGCCTTGCGGAGACTCTGCGCTTACGGTACAGTTTTCGGACTGTATGAGCCCTGAAGTCAACGCCCGCATCCGTCATTTTTCTTTGGAAGTGGAAAAGGGAAGGGTAAGGGGTGTGACCGAGTGCGTGCCCACCTTTTGCTCCGCTACGGTATATTTTGACCCTTCCATGACCGATTACCGAAGGATTGAAAAGGCAGTTAAAAGAATAAATTCCTCATATAAGGCTGATGGCGAAAAGACGGGGAGAGTATTCCTCATTCCCGTTTGCTACGAGGGTGAGTTTGCTCCCGATATGGCCGACCTTTGCAAACATTCGGGTCTTACCGAGGAAGAAATAATAGCTATACATACGGGAAGAGATTACCTCATATACATGTTGGGATTTTTGCCCGGATTTCCCTATTTGGGAGGAATGGACGAAAGAATTTCAATGCCCCGACTCAAATCTCCCCGAACCCGTATCCCTGCAGGCGCAGTTGGTATAGGTGGAGAACAGACGGGCATATATCCCATAGCCTCTCCTGGCGGTTGGCGACTTATTGGTCAGACGCCCATCCGTCCTTACGATCCCGAAAGAGAAGAACCTATTCTCTATAAAGCGGGCGACTATATAAGATTTGTTCCCATAACTATGGAAGAATATAAAAGAATAGAAGCAGACGTGGAAAGCGGTCGTTGGCTTCCCGAAATAAGGGAGGTGGACGCATGAGTATGACTGTTATATCAGCAGGACCTCTGTCCACTATTCAGGACAAGGGTAGATTCGGATACCTTCAGTACGGATTTTCCCCCTCGGGCGCTATGGACCTACCTGCTATGAGAATGGCAAACATTCTTGTTGGTAATACCCCTGACGACGGTGTTATAGAAATGACCCTTATGGGTATGGAAGTCAGGTTTGACTGTCGTTGTGTTATTGCCATTACCGGAGGGGATATGAGTCCTCTTCTCAACGGAGAGCCCTGCCCCATGTACCGTTCTGTAGAGGTTGGCAAGGGTGACGTTTTGAGTCTTGGCGTTGCAAAAAACGGATTGAGAACCTATCTTGCCGTGGGCGGCGGATTTGACCTTCCCGGGGTAATGAACAGCCTTTCCACCAATCTGAAGTGTAAAATAGGCGGATTTAAGGGGCGCAAGCTTGAACCCGGCGACGTGATCCCTTTACGCCAAAGCTACGGTCTTGACCTTTACGGTCAAAGAGTTTTGCCCGTTCCTTCTGTAGGGGGAGATGAAATTAATCTTCGTGTGGTTCTCGGCCCTCAGGACAGTATGTTTACTCAAAAGGGAATAGACACCTTCCTGTCCTGCCCCTACCGTGTTACAGCCCAATCTGACCGTATGGGTATAAGGCTTGACGGTGAATGTGTTGAAAGCTCCGACGGCGTTGATATTATTTCTGACGGTATTGCTACCGGATCGGTACAGATACCTGCATCGGGTACCCCTATAATTCTTATATCTGACAGGCAGACTACCGGCGGTTATGCAAAGATAGCTACCGTTATTTCTTCCGACCTTTCTCTTCTTGCTCAGGCGAGGGAGGGAACAACGGTCAGATTTACTGCCGTTACCTTTAAGGAAGCAAGGAAAATACAGCTTCGCGCTCAAAGGTATTTTGACCGTATGGAGCGGTATTTCTTGCTGGGCTTTAAATTCAAAGAAGACTATTATAATATAATCAAGGTGAAATAAATGGACTACTCAAAAGCTTCTCCCAAGGAGATCAGAGCACTTATAAAAGAGGGTAAGATAACTCATCAGACAAGTGGAATGTGCGACGGATACGCCCAGGGTAACCTTTTGGTTCTGCCCAAGGAACAGGCATACGACTTCCTTCTTTTCTGTCAGAGAAATCCCAAGGCCTGCCCTCTGCTTGAGGTAGGTGACGTTGGTTCCCGTAAGGTCAGAATTATGGCCGAAGACGGGGATATTGCTACGGATATACCCAAATACCGCTTGTGGGAAAACGGCGAATTAAAGGGCGAATATACCGATATTTCCGAGCTTTGGAGAGATGACTTCGTATACTTCCTTATAGGATGCTCCTTCTCCTTTGAAAGTGAGCTTCTTGCTGCCGACGTACCCGTAAGGCATATCGAAGAGGGAAGAAACGTTCCCATGTATCTTACAAACATTGACTGTGAGCCCGCGGGAATATTCCACGGCAAGGTTGTTGTAAGTATGCGTCCCATGCCTGCCGATCAGGTAATAAAGGCTGTCAGCATCACTTCTTCCATGCCCCGTGTTCACGGAGCTCCCATTCATATCGGTGACCCCGAAGCCATAGGTATAAAAGACATTAATACTCCCGATTTTGGTGACAGCGTTACCATAAAAGAAGGGGAGATTCCTGTTTTCTGGTGCTGTGGCGTAACGCCTCAATCGGTGGTAATGAGTACAAAACCCGCCATTGCCATATCCCACGCTCCCGGACATATGTTTATTACCGACGTGAAAAATTCAAAGCTTAAAGACTAAAGGGTGATTTTTATTATGTATACTGTTGACCTTAACTGTGACCTTGGCGAAAGCTTCGGAGCTTATGAAATCGGAAAGGACAAGGATATAATTCCCCTTATCTCTTCTGCAAACGTAGCCTGCGGATTTCACGCAGGAGATCCCTCTGTTATGAACAATACCGTAGCTCTTTGTAAGGCAAATGAGGTTTCCGTTGGCGCACACCCCGGATTTCCCGACCTTCAGGGCTTCGGCCGACGCAATATGAATATGTCGCCTGCCGACGTGAAGGCTATGATGACCTATCAGATAGGCGCCCTTGATGCTTTTTGCCGTTCCGCAGGTGTATCTCTCCGTCACGTAAAGCCTCACGGCGCTCTTTACAATATGGCAGCAAAGGATAAAGCTCTTGCAAAGGCTATATGCGAATCTATATACGAATACGATAAGAATCTCATACTTATGGGGCTTTCTGGCAGCTGTATGCTTACCGAGGCTGAGGCTATGGGATTGCCTTACGCGGCAGAAGTCTTTGCCGACAGAGCTTACGAGGACGACGGCTCTCTTGTGGCAAGAACCAAGCCCGGTGCAATGATAACCGACGAAAACGAAGCGGTTGAAAGACTTGTTGGAATGATAAAGGATAAGAGAGTAAAGTCTGTTAACGGCAACTGGATAGAGCTTTGCCCCCATTCTGTTTGCGTTCACGGTGATAGTGATAAGGCCTTGCTTTTCGTTAAGAAAATAAAGGAAGTATTTGAAAAAGAAAATATAGTAGTTAAAGCACTTTAAAAAAATGGGAACCGAAAAAGGTTCCCATTTTTTTATTAACCGTTGTGAAATTTCACAGCTGTCCGTTACTGTCTGTCTGAGATAAGCACGGCTCCGTTGTCGAGGTTTCTGCCTTCTTCGCCTAACAGAACCACATAGAACCTGCAATAGATTCCGTCATTTCCGTTGTCGGTATGGGTTCCGTTATTTTCGTTACTGTTATTATGGTTGCCGTTTCCTGCTCCCATATCGGTACCGTTGTTTGTTCCGTTTCCACCGTCAGAGCCGCTATTGATACCGTCGTTTACGCCGTCAGCTTCGTTGTTTCTTGAGTTACGGCCGGTGCTTCTGTCAGACCCATTACCTGCGCCGTTAGCCATATCCTTTGCGGCATCTCCAATACCGTTCGTTATATCTCTTGCCGCATCACCTATTGCGTTTGCTCCGTCCTTTACGGCATCGCCTACGCCGTTGATAAGGCTTTTGCCCATTCCTACAAGGCCGCTGAGATAGTTGACGTATCCACCTTCTTTAACCATTAGACAAAGGGTATCTCCCGATTTGTAAAGGGTCGCATCGTCTGCTTCGGTCATGGATTCTCCGCCGCTGTAAGGTACGGCGAAGATGTGGAGGGAGTTGTTCTTGAAAAACTCTTCGTCTATCGAGTTTACTGTCCCGTCGGAAAGGGCGCTGTACATACCCTCAATATATCCTTTAATGTCGTATCTTGAGAGAAACATGTCATAGTCGCTGTAATCGTCAAATTTCTGATGATACCAGCCACCTCTGGAGGTCTCTCCCTCAGTTGTAAGCATTTCTGCAGGGATTCCGTCTTTGGTGTATACCTTTGCGTTAAGAAGGGTGCCCTGAAACTTTTCAATAAGAGTTACCTTGCAGTCGTTTACGGTACATACCGTTCCGTTATCTGTGCCCTCGGTAATGTCTATTCTTACCTTGTCACCCAACTCAAAGCTTGCATTTCCGCCCTGGGCGTTATTTCCGTTTCCCGTATTTGGGGTACCGTTCTGATTGCCGTTGGTTTCTCCGTTAGTTCCGCCGCTTGCTCCGTCGGTAGAGGAACCGTTACCTGTGTTACCGTTAGAGGAGGAACCGTTACCTCCATTACCGTTGGAGGAAGTGCCGTTATTCATTCCCGAACCGCTCCCATTGCTATCTTCTCCGGAGCTTTTTCCGTTAGAGGTTTGGGTATTGTTCACGTAATAGTGCTTGCCCTCTTTAGTCACCATCATAAATGGGGTAGAGGATGAGCCTGAGTTGATAATATGATATATCTGCCCTTCAGCCGTTTTTCCGCTTAAGGAATTAGGCGTTCCGTTGGGAGATACGTCGGTTCCCATATCGGTATTCCCGTTGTCGGGAGTGTTATTCTGGTCGTTCTGATTCTGGCTGTTATCGTTGTTATCGGGTGTAACGTTTCCGTCGTTTGGCTTCATGTTACATCCTGCCAGTGCCGTCA
>JAZSCR010000093.1:0-3374 GCA_045530715.1 Eubacteriales bacterium | reverse complement strand
CCATATTGATACCCCCGCGGCGGTAGTTTTGGGATGTACTCATTACCCCATAATAAAGGATAGAATAAAGGAATTCTTTCCTTCCGCGGAAATATTTGACGGGGGCGAAGGAACTGCAAGACAAACAAAAAGGGTGCTTGAAAAATTAAACCTTTTGAGCGATTCGTCACAGGGAAAAACAGAAATCATTACATCGGAAACAGGATTAAAAGCAACCGCATTTAAGGCAAATGCAATGGGTATTCTATCAACGCTTACAAAATAAACGGAGAATCACCCCCGAAGCCATACAGAACATTGGCTAACGGGGGTGATTCTTGGTATCTCAGGAGAATAATTAAGCTTTATTTTTCTTCGCTTTGGGTTTTCTGATTCTGTTGAGCTTCTTATTAAGAGCAAGAAGATCTTCCTTGGTGAATTTCGTCTCCATCATACTGCCCATAAGGGTGAACAAGCGGAGAACGGTAAATCCGCCCATCATGCTCATCAGCTCGGGAGTAACTTCAAAGCCTGCAGCCTTGACCTGCTTACCCTTTTTCTTGCCGCCCATAAGCTTACCCACAAGCTTCATGAATATCATCTTTCCTCTGAAGGTGCCGATAACTTAGCTCATTTTATCATTAAGACAGAGGTAGCCTTCACGGGTCTCTATATCAAACCAGTTGATTATTGCACCCTGTTCTTTGAGTCTGTATTCCTCGTTAAAGGTTTCAACCTTACGGATATGGCTTTCATCGGTAAATTCACCGGCCACAGCCTTAAGATCGGTTTCCCCTACGTTGGGAACGTCAAAATAGAAGAAGTGGTCTTCTGCGGTCTTTTTGCCAAGGCTTACGCCGTTAGCAAAGAGCTCAACCTCGGGAAGGTTAGAGTATACTGTAACCTTGGTGGTATCCTCTACCCTATCAACGTAGCGTTTGCTACAGATGTGAACGAAGGGATCATCAGAAAGCCATGCCTTGTACGCATAGAAAGAGTCCTTCTTATACTTACGGTCAAAGGTTACCAGACCCTTGTGGTTCTGGCCGTTTTCACCGCCCTCACTACGGGCATCAGCGCCAAAGTCAAACATATTCCATACGTGGGTTGCCCACATATATTTACGGGAGAAGAACTGCTTTATAAGCTCTTCATGGTAATAAGCCTGATATTCTTCGGTGTAGTCACCCTGCATAGGAGTGGAGGTATGCCAATTAAGAGCCTCGCATCCGTACTCGGAACAGCCGATAGGAATATTGGGATGTGTCTTATGGAACTTATCAAACCAAGGACCGTTCATATCGGTCTCGCCGCCGTACCAACCGAAGTAATGGTTGTAGGATACAAGGTCGGGAATCTGGAGATAAGGATCGTCCATCTTACACATGGAAACTGCCGCAATAGTGGTAAGACGGGTCTTATCCATCTCGTGGCACATATCGTTAAGGATACGGTGATTTTCAAGAAGGTCATCGTCAGAACCGCCGATACCTATTTCATTGGAAAGGCCCCAAACTACGATAGAAGGATGATTGTAGTTCTGGGTAACAAGTTCCTTCATCTGGGAAATAGTGTTTTCACGGCCGGTGGGCATATGCTTGGAGATGTAGGGAATCTCTGCCCATATAACAAGACCCTTTTCGTCGCAAAGGTCATAGAAATACTGATCGTGCTGATAGTGAGCAAGACGAATGGTTGTTGCACCTACTTCGCAAATAAGCTCAATATCTTCCTCGTGATGTTCGGGAAGAAGGGCGTTACCTACACCCCATCTGTCCTGATGACGGGAAACGCCACGGAGAGGATACTCTTCGCCGTTAAGGATAAATCCGTTTTCGGGGTCTACCTTGAAGGTACGGCAACCAAAGCGGGTGGAAACGTTATCAAGAACCTTTTCGCCGTCAAGAAGTTCAACCTTAACGGTATAAAGATAGGGATCCTTACGGCCATGCCAAAGATGTACGTTGGGAATATCAAGAACCACCTTAGTATCCGCGGTTTCGGTAGCGGCAACATTGTTGCCTTCCTTATCGGTTACGGTATAAAGAAGAGTCTGTCCCACTTTTGCATCGGTAAGCCAAACCTCAACCTCAACCTTTGCGTCAGTGCCGCAGATCTCGGGAGTAACCTTAAGACCGGGAGTACCGTAATAGTCAAGCTCAAAATGAGATTCGTTTACGCAGATAAGGTTTACGTCACGGTAAATACCGCCGTAGAAGGTAAAGTCTGCCATCTGGGGATATACTCTGTCGTTTGCAGAGTTGTCTACCGCAACAACAAGAAGATTTTCGTCCTTCAGCTTTTCGCTGAGGTTTACACGCCAGGTGGAATAACCGCCGTCGTGATGAGCAAGATGTTCACCGTTAAGATATACGTCAGCGGAAGAATTTGCGCCCCTGAATTCAAGATAGTATCTGTCCGCCTCGGGAAGATCTGCCTTAGCAAGAGTTTTTGCGTAGTAAGCGGTGCCTCGGAAATAGTCGTTACCTCCGTCCTGACCGTCGATAGCGTTCCAGGAATGGGGAACGTTTACGCTTTCCCAATCGGTAGGAAGAGCAGCGGGGATCTGCGAAGCTTCCTTTGAAAACGCCCAGTTGCTGTTAAAATTAATAACAGTTCTCACTTAATAATTCCTCCAAAATAATAACTTGTCAAATTGTATATTATTTAAAACGTCCGACTGTTTTACCACAGTCGAACGTTTGCCGGTAAAACTTATGCAATAGTGTCAATATTTTCCGCTGCGGGAGCAACTGTTGTATCTCTTCCAAGATCCTTGTTCATCTGAGCAAGGGTCTTCTTATCAATATTGTAAACGAGAGCTACGCCTATGAATTGACAAATTGCACTGAAGAGATAAAGACCTGCAACAAGCCAGCAGAGTCTTCCTGCTGTTTCTGCGGACTGACCGATGGTACCGAGAGCGGAATCATAGCCGATAAGGGAAGTACCCATAATAGCAATAACAGCTGCGGGGCCAACGCCCTGAGCAAGCTTTCTGAAGAAGGAATGAAGTGCGTAAACAACGCCTTCTTCTCTCTTGCCGGTCTTCCACTCAGAGTAGTCAATAGCATCGCCCATCATAGCCCAAGATACACAGTTATAGAAGCCAAGGCCGAGGCCGAAGAAGATAAGACCAATCATATAAACGATAAGCTGAACATTCTTGGGGCAAAGGGGGAATATGCAAAGGATAACGCCGCCCACAAGGCCTGCGATAGAACCGATGGTAGAAACCTCTTTTTTACCGTACTTCTTAACAAGCTTTGTAGCAACAGGCATAAAGAGGAACATGGGTAAGAAACCAACCATCATAACAAGTCCGGAAAGAGATGCCATACCGAAGTGGGTTGCGAACATGATGGTGTTAGCGGTGGTAGCAGACTGCATACCAA
>JAZSCR010000119.1:0-10887 GCA_045530715.1 Eubacteriales bacterium | reverse complement strand
ACGGTTCCTACGTTGCTTCCGTTGGTAACACCTACTACTCTAAATTTGAAAACGCTCTCGCAGCTGCAAAAGCAGGGGAGACCAAGACTATAGTTCTTCTTGCTCCTGTAGTTGTTACTGAAGACACAACTCTCGACCTCACTGATATTACCATCAACGGCAATGGCGTTATGCCCGCTATCAGAATTCAGAACGGTGCAAACGTAACCGTTAAGAACGGTAGTATAGTTAATGATACGGGTTACGTATTCATTCTCGGTGCATCTGACGGTACTTCCGCAGGTAACCTTACCATTGAAAGTGGTACCTACGAAGGTCTGACTAGCGTTGCCTCCGTAACCAAGGGCACACTCACTATTAACGGCGGCACCTTTAAGACTGTAGAAGGCAACTACGGCACTACTTACCTCCTTAACTGTATTGATGCTAACTATCCTAACGATGCTAAGATAGTAGTTAACTGCGGTACCTTCCACGGCTTCAACCCCGCTGACAACGCAGCAGAAGGCACAGGCACTAACTTCGTTGCTGAAGGCTCTAAGTCCGTAGACAACGGCGACGGTACTTACACCGTCCGCAAGGTTAACTATGTGGCCGAGGTCAACGGCACCAAGTACGAGTCCCTGCAGGAAGCAATCAATGCAGTTCAGAATGGTCAGACTATTGTTCTCCTTTCCAACTGCGCTGAAAACGTAACTGTTGTTCAGGCTCCCGACGTTGTATTTACCATTGACGGTAAAGATAATGACTTTACCGGCACTATCACTATAGACGGTAAGAGCGCGGCTTATGCAACTGCAGGTCTTACCATAAAGAACGTTAACTTTGATGCTACCGGCATCTCAAAGGATGCAAGTATCAATCTTGGCGTTAAGGGTAACAATAATACCCGTTATATCAGCAATCTTACCGTTGAAAACTGTACTTTTACCGGTTCAAGCAGTAAGATGGCTATCAAGTCCTATACCGGCGGAGATAAGAATCTTACCGTTAAGGACTGTAAGGTTGCCGAAGGTATGCATAGCTTACTCCAGGTTGCTAACGTTGCAGGTCTTACCGTAGACGGATGTGAAATACTCTCCGATCGCGGTATGTCCCTTGGTAACAGCACTTCTGTAACCGTTAAGAATACTACTATAAAGACTATTGCAGGTAAGTACGGTATCAGAGCAGATGGCGATGCTGTTGCTGACCTCGAGGTAATCAACAGCAGTATTACTGCAGAGTGGCCTATCGTCGTTCGTGAACTGAGCAGCCATTACACTGTTAACGTTGACAACGATACTAAACTCACTGCTTATAATGGTAAAAATGTAAATAGTTATACCATAACCTTTACCAATGGCGATGACGGTACGACCGAACCTCCCGCAGGTACCTTCACTTTGACCTGTGGCGAAAACGAAAAGGTTTACCCCGTAATTGCAAAGGTTGCTGAAGTAGGCGGCGTACAGTATCCCACCCTCCAGGAAGCTATTGAGGCAGCTAAGGATGGCGAAACCGTTGTTCTTCTCGAAAACATTAAGCTCACTGCTGCAGATGCTACTTTAACTGCAGATAGTCTCTCAGTTCTTCTTAAGGTTGAAGGTAAGAACATTACTCTTAACTTGAACGAAAAGACGATTGAAGTTGAACATCTTAGCACAAGCGATAGAATCTACGCAGTCGTTTATGTTGCAGATGACGCCGGTCTCACTGTAACCGGTAAAGGTACCATTGACGTGACTGTAGATGAAACTACTCCCAAAGTTGCGTATCTGTTCTGGAAGCGCGGAACTACCGGTTATCTTACCATAGATAATGGTACATACCAGATGAACAACTCTGAGGATTCTATGGTATACACCAACGGTAGCAAGATCGTTACCATTAACGGCGGTACCTTCACCATTGATAAAGTTGGCACTCGCGCTAACGGCTTCCCCTGCATATTCAATGCTCAGAAAAACAATGAAAGAAATATCATAGTTAAAGGCGGTACTTATAACTATAACGTACAGAATCAGTATTGGAGATTTGAATCCCTGGTTCCCGAAACCCACTACGTTGAGAAAAACGCTGACGATACCTACACCGTAAAAGAGGGCGCAATTGCTTACGTAGGCGAAGCTAATGATAGTGGCTATATTTATAAAGCCGGCTACGCTACTCTTGCAGACGCTATCGCTGCTGCAGACGCAGGCGAAACCGTAACTCTTCTCAAATCAATAACTCTTACTGAAGTATTTAATATTGAAAAGGCAATCATCCTTGATCTTAACGAAAATACCGTTACCGGTGCTGACGGCGCTATCGTATTTAACGTAAAGGCCGCTACCACTATTAAGAACGGTACTGTTAAGGGTAATAAGAGTGGCACCTCTTCAGGTCTTATCGATATTTACGCTGATCTCATTCTTGACGGTGTAACTATTGAGACTGCAAAGATCAACGCTCTTCGTTTCAAGGAAGGGGATTGCACTGCAACCCTTATCGACTGTAACGTTACCGGCGCATTCAAGGGCTACAGCGGTTCCGTATGGAACATTCAGAGCGGTACCTATAAGGCAAGCTCTACTGTTATAAACGAGCAGCTTAACGGCACGGCAACCGTTTACGGCGGCACTTTCCATTACGAAATCGATGAAGCTGATTGTGCTCCCGGTTATATCGTTGTAAATAACGGCGACGGCACCTGGACCGTAAAATATGCTCCCGCTTGCTTCGTAGATGCTGATAACGACGGCATCAAGGATGATGACGAAGTAGTTTACGGCAACCTTGATCAGGTATTTGCAAACCATAAGGATGGCGACGTTTACGTTGTTATTACTTCTGATATAGTTGCAAATAATCAGGTTGATACCGATGCTGATGCTCACTATTACTTCACTACAAACGTTGCCGATGGCGTAAAAGTTGACTTCCTCTATGAAGATGACTGGAATTACGTTCAGAAGGCTTCCTTCGGTGAAAATATTACTCTTAATGCTCCTTACTTCCTTGGTTGGACCGATATCGATATTTATGGCACCGTAAATACTACTTATGCTTACTTCCTTGGTGCAGACGTAGTTATCCATGAAGGCGCTGTACTTAACGCTAATGCCGGTAATGCAACCGTACAGGTTAAGAACAACACCACCCTTACTGTTAACGGTACGGTTAATACCTCAACTATTAACGTTTGGGTAAACAATTCCAAACTTATCGTTGACGGCGCAAACGCAAAGGTTGAGGCCGCTTGGATCGATATTTGGGATGGAACTCCTTCTGTAACCGTTCAGAACGGTGCAACCCTCGATGTTGATGCGATTAAGGCAAGCCGCGGCGGTTCCATTACCGTTGATAGCGCAACCCTTACTTCCGACAAGATCGAGCTTGGCCACAATGGCGAGAGCAAGGGTACTATGACCGTTAGCGGTAACAGTACCGTAAGTGAAATCAAGCTTACAACCGTTGACTCTACCGTAACCGGTCCTGAAGGTCTTAACGTAACAACAACTATTGCAGACCACAAGGTTGTCTATGAAAACGGCACTTACGAGGTCGTTGCAAAGGTTTACGTCGCACAGATAGGCGAGACCAAGTATGAATCCCTCCAGGCAGCAATCAACGCTGCAACTGCAGAGGATACGATAACCCTCCTTGCAAACGTTACTGAAGACGTAACCGTTAAAAAGAGCCTTACCATTGACGGCGCTAATTTCGAGTATACCGGTAATATCTCCGTTAGTGGAAGCACAGTTGTCGTTACTGTAAAGAACATTAACTTTGTTAACGGTACATATTATGCCATCAAAACTGATAGCATAAAGAGCATAACCGTTGAAAACTGTACTGTAACCAACTACGCCTACGGCTTCTTGTATGCAAACAAGTCTACTCCCACGGTTAATGTTAAGGACGTAACCGTGAAAGGCTGTAATTACGGCTTCCATTGGGTATACGGTTCCAACGCAACCATTGACAACGTTACTATTACCGATACTGCGTATGGTCTCTACGTTCAGAACTACGCAAGCAAGACCATAAATATCAAGAACTCCAACATTTCATCTATCGATATTTGGGAAAGAAGCGGTAAATCCGGCGTTCAGACCTTTAATTTTGAAGGCGCTAACACAGTTGCAAATCTTACTAACAGCCAGTATGCTAAGTACGTTCTTGCAGCTACGGACGCAACCCTTACTGCTCCCGAAGTCAACAACGTAACCACAGATGTTGAAGACTGTTACGTAGATTATTCTGAGGGTACCTATAAGGTTGCACTGTATGCTATCAAGGTTGCTTATCCCGACGGCACTGTAGAGTATTATAACGACATTCTTGAGGCTGTACCTTATACTACCAATTGCCCCAGACTTGAAGGCGCTGTTGTAACGCTTCTCAAGAATGTTGAGGGTCAAGGACTCCGCTTGATGGAAAATGATATGGTTCTTGATCTCAACGGATTTACTTATACTATTACAGCCGGTACCGGTTCTCAGGGTACTAACACCTCCGGCTTCCAGATTCGTCCCGAAGTTGAGACTGTTGCTACCATTAAGAATGGTACGATTAAGGTCGCAGAGGGTGCTCCTGTTGTTTGGATGTTCAACGTTTATGCTACCAACTTTGTTGTTGAAGATGTAACTGTTGATTGCACCAATATGGCTTGGAGCTATGGCTCAGATTGCTACGTATCTGTTTCTCGCTCCGGTGACAATGTCGAGTTTACTGGAAATACAAAGATAATTGGATTTAACTCTGACGTTGCAGGTTATGCTGTTAACGTTGGTGGAACGATGACTATTGAAGATACTGTAGCAGGTAGTTTTGAGCCCATTGAGCTCGATGCTAATGCAACTCTTACCGCAAGATCCAATCTTCAGGTTGAAACTGTCGACGGATATAAAGTAGATTACATAGAAGGCGTTCATACCTCCGTTGAATGTAACTACGTCGTACAGAATACCAATACCGACGCTAAGTACGAATCTCTCCAGGCAGCTATCAACGCTGCAACTGCAGGGGATACGATAACCTTCCTTGCAAACGTTAACGAAAACGTAACCGTTAGCAAGAACCTTACCATCGACGGTGCTGACAAGGACTACACCGGTACGATGACCGTAAATACAAGCCTGACCGTAACTATTCAGAATATGAACTTCGTAACGGGTGCTATTGCTGAAGCGAAAGGTTCACACGGTAATCTTACGGTTAAGGGTTGTACCTTTGACGGTGTTGATAAGTCTATCGGTTATGCAATTACTGTTCGCGGCGGAGATAAACTTACCATTGAAAACTGTAGTGCTAAAAACTATAGTATAGGTATGCTTTATGTTCCTTCGGCTGTTGCTACTATATCCGTAAAAGATGTAATAGTTGAAAATGTTGCAGCCGCATTCAATATTTCTTATTCTGGCAACGGTACCTTTGAAAACGTAACTGTTAAAGATACCGTAACATATGGTCTCCACGTTCAGAATTACGGTGCAAGAACCTTCACATTGAAGGATTGTGACTTTGCTGCTTCTGATTCCGTTTACATTCAGAATAAGGGAACTGCAAAGGTTACCTTCGTATTTGAAGGCAATAACAAGATGGCAAAGATCTCCGGCTTTAACTATGATGTTCTTAAGCTGAAAGATGAGAACTCTGTTCTTACAGCTCCCAAAGGTTATAACGTAACCACCGACATTGCAGACCATAAGGTTGTTTACGAAAACGGCACTTACAAGGTAGCTGAAGTACATAACATCGATATCAAGAGTGCGGCACTCTTGTTTAGAGATGAAATTCAGATTAAATATTACTTTGATGTCCGTGGCGCAAATGGAGATCCCATAGCTAATGCTGGTATCGAAGTTTGGTCTGAATCTGATTATGATTCTACTAATCTTGGTGCTCCTACCTATACCGTATCGGGCTTTACTTTCAATCCTGGTAAGAATAGATATGAAATAGTAACTCCCGGTATTTCTGCTAAGAATATGGGTGACATTATGTATGTCAGAGGCTATATTATAATTGACGGCGTTAAGGAATATACCAAAATTGTTGATTATAGCCCCGCTAAGTATTGCAAGAATCAGATAGCCGCAGCTGAAAAAGATCCTAACAATGCACAACAACAGGCTATGGCCGAACTTTGTATCGCATTGATGAATTATGGTGCTGAGGCACAAAAATATCTTGCAGAAACTACAGATTATGAGTATACAACCTTAATGAACTCTTTCCTTACTGCAGAACAGCAAGATTGGACATTTGATCTTAATATACTGAAACCCACAAAGGCATTGCCCTCTTATAGTTGGGCAGTGGCTGATACCAGCATCATAAAGCTCAGCAGTGCCAATATTGTTACTACCGGTGCTCTTCAGCTTAAACTTTATGTAAATGTTTATACTGAAGGTACTGTAGAGATGCTTTACTGGACAGAAGCAACAGCAGCAGATGCCCTTGATTTATCAAAGGCTACCAAAATGACTGATGTGGGCATAAATGGGTCTCGTTATCAAGGTTATATTAAGGGTATCGCAGCAAAGAATATGGGCGACACTGTCTATATGTGTGCAGCTGTCACTGTTGATGGTACGACTTATTATACCGCACCTGTTGCGTACAGCATTCATAAGTATGCTTCTAATCACATAACTAATCAAACTGCTATGACCGATTTTGCAAAGACCCTTATAATCTACGGAGATGCCGCAGCATCTTATCTTTTGAAGTATAATGCACAGTAAGGAGGATATAAAATGAAATTTTTCGTTGAACCTGAAATCGAAATTATAGCTTTTGGTATGGAAGAGATTATGAATATGGATGGTTCCGTTAAAGATCCCGATGAGGGACTTGAGGACCCCTTCTTCTAAAATAAATCTTATATATCAAATGGTTTATTCGTTATTAGTAAACGTCCCCAGGCTTCGGCCTGGGGCATGGGCCCGAAGTCTTTTCGGACTTGTGCCCCAGGCCGAAGGTATATTAAAATAAAAGGAGTAAAAGAATTATGAAAAAATGGTTGGCAATTGTTTTGGCAATCTTTATATTTGCTCTGGGCTTTGCGTCCGGATATATGACTTGTAATCTTACCCACAGTGAAGACCACTCTCATATACCAGCAGGGGAGTGGATTACTGATGGGGAAAATCATTGGAGAACCTGCTCCTGCGGTGAGGTTATGGAAAGCTCGTCCCATGTAGGGGGCGAGGCTACTTACGATTCTAAAGCTATTTGTGAGGTTTGCGGCGTTGAATACGGTGAGGTTCTTGAAGAGCCTCAGGATGATCCCCAGCCCCATACCCATCAGGCTAAGGATGAATGGAGAACCGACGGGGAAAATCATTGGAAAGCATGTGAATGTGGCCAAGAAATGGATAAGGCTGCCCATGTGGGCGGTACCGCAACTACTGAAACCAAGGCTATTTGTGAAGTTTGCGGCGTTGAGTATGGAGAGCTTGCAGAGGCCGAAGAGCCCGTTCATACCCATAAGGCAGAGGGTAGATGGAAATCCGACGGTAAGAACCATTGGAAGACCTGCTCCTGCGGCGAGATAATGAGCAAGTCTGCCCATAATGGCGGTACCGCAACCACCGAGAAGAAGGCTGAATGTAGCGTTTGCGGCGCCGAGTACGGCGACTATGCAAAGGAAGAAGAGCCAGTTCATACCCATTACTATGAAGGTGAGTGGATTACCGACGGAGAGAGTCATTGGAAGATTTGCTCTTGTGGTGAACTCAGTGAAAAATCTGCCCACAATGGTGGTACGGCAACTACAGATAAGAAGGCAGAATGCGATACATGCGGCACCGAATACGGAGATTTTGCAGCTCCCGAAGAGCCCGAGCATGTTCATGCAGCATCGGGCGAATGGTACATCGATGGTAATAACCATTGGAAGGTATGTTCCTGCGGAGAGATAATGAGTAAGTCTGCCCATTCCGGCGGAACAGCAACCACCGAAAATAAGGCTGTTTGTAGCACCTGTGGCGAGAAATACGGAGAACTTGCAGAGCCTGAGGAACCCGTTCATACCCATACTGCTGATGGCAACTGGAAGTACGATAGTGATAACCATTGGAAGATATGTTCCTGTGGTGAAGTAACTAGCAAGTCCTCCCATACCGGCGGTACTGCAACCACCGATAAGAAGGCTGTATGTTCAGTTTGCGGTAATGAATATGGAGAATTTGCTGAATCTTCAGGCTCTAGTGATGGTTGGGTTCCCGATCCTGATGAAGGTGCAGAAGATGAGTTTTAAATTTATTTATGAAGTATTATTATGAAATAACAAACCTAATTGTGGAAATAGATTCTTTTGGTAGAACAGTTGTTCAATCGCAACCCTATATGGTAGAGGGAACATCTATTCCCGATATTGTTGTCCACTCAAATTGGCACGCATTAAAAGAAAAAGCCCCTCATTTATCGGATTCAGACTGCGAATATCTTTCTACCGGCAGTAGCTTTTATCGTCAGTTGGTCAAATTCGACGGCTTGATGCTCCACTCTTCGGCAGTAATAATGGATGGTAAGGCTTACCTGTTTTCCGCACCCTGCGGAACGGGGAAGTCCACCCATACCAAGCTCTGGCTTAAGGTGTTTGGGGATAAGGCTGCCATACTCAATGACGACAAGCCTGCTCTCCGCCGTGTAGACGGCGTGTGGTATGCCTACGGCACTCCTTGGAGCGGAAAGCACGATATAAGCATAAATACCCGTGTGCCCCTGGGCGGAATATGCGTTCTCAGGCGGGGGGAGGCTAATAAAATTGAGCCTTACAGCGGCCCCATGGCTGTGAAGGATATACTTGAGCAGACCACAAGGTCGAAAAATCCGGAGTTTATGAGCAAAATGCTTGCTTTACTTGATAAGCTACTTACGGAAGTCCCCGTGTGGCGTATGGAGTGTAATATGGATCCCGAGGCTGCGATGATGTCTTATGCGGCTATGTCGGGTGGAAAGGAAAACAAATGAAGCTTAAAAAGGGATTCGTTCTCCGTGAAGTAGCAGGGGATACAGTTGTTGTTCCTGCAGGTGCGGAGATAAACTTTAACGGAATGATAACTCTTAATGAAACGGCAAAGACTCTCTGGCTTGCCCTTGAAAACGATACTGATATTGATGGGCTTACAAAGGCTCTTCTTTCTGAGTTTGAGGTTGACGAGGCTACAGCAAGAGCCGCGGCTGAGAAGTTTGTTGAGAAACTGAAAGGACTTGACTTCCTTGAGTGAGCGCCAGGTAAGACTTGATGACCTTATGCCCCTGATGAAGGAGCAGCTGTCTCAGGGAAAATCGGTGACCTTTTTTCCTCGTGGTGTAAGTATGTTGCCCATGCTTCGTGAGGGCAGAGACTCTGTTACCTTATCGCCTGCCCCTAAGAAGCTAAAGAAGTACGATATACCTCTTTATCAAAGGGAAAATGGGCAGTACGTCTTGCACAGGGTCGTGAAGGTCGGGGACACGTATACATGCATAGGGGATAATCAGTTTGTTTTTGAAAAGGGTATATCTCACGAGCAAATAATCGCTGTTTGTACGGTCTTTAGCCGAGATGGTAGAAGAAGAATATCCGTCAAGAGTCCTATATGGCGTTTTTATGCCGTATTTTGGCATTATACGCGATTGTTTAGGCGTGTGTGGCGGGGATTGTTACGCAGAATAAGAAAAGGACAAACCGGATGATTTCGGGTTTGTCCTTTTATGCTGTCATTTAGTTGTGATAAATAACATTTTACGCCTTATTTGCATATATTTACAGTGTTACGGAGTATCGGAATTGCATTCATGTTTACCTGTGTTTAAAGGAAAATGCTTTTCGAAGAATTTGTGAACACTATTGACAGTAGGGGAAAATTGTGGTATCATATATGAGCATTAAATACGGCGCCATAGCCAAGTGGTAAGGCAGAGGTCTGCAAAACCTTTATTCCCCAGTTCAAATCTGGGTGGCGCCTCCACGAAAAAGCTAGTCTTTATCTCATTTTTTGAGGTTTGACTAGCTTTCTTTTTTTATGCAAAATAACTCAGAATGCTATGAAATTTAGTTAAAATTGGTTTCCAAATTGGTTTCTCGAATGAAAGGAAATCAATACAATGCAAAGAAGAAATAACGGCGACGGCTCCATATTTCAGGTAGCCGACAATAAATGGGTGGCCAAAATCTACGTCGGACAAAATTATAACGGAAAACCACGCGTGAAACAGTTCTCGGGTAAGACTGAAACCATAGTTAAAAAGAAGCTACGCGAGTATAAAAAAAGCAGCGAGTTTACCGAATGTCTGCCTGTCAGTGATTATACTGTTGAGACATATTTTTCTAAGTGGCTAAAGACGTATCAGTATTACAAACTTAAACCCTTAAGTTTTGACCGTCTTGAAAGCACAGTAATAAATCACATATATCCTTATATGGGCAATTTAAAGCTATCTAAGGTGACGAGAGATAGGGTACAGGCTCACATGAATTATCTATCAAAGGAGAAGGGACTTTCATATTCAAGCATTAAGAAGGTATATACAGCTCTAAATTCTTGCTATAAGCACGCTATGATAGAAGATGTGATAGCTAAAAACCCTTGTGTTGGGATAATCTTACCTTTGAGTGCAGAAAACTCAAAACAGATAATGTCCTTCACTTCAGATGAGGTTGAGAGATTCAAAAAAGAGACTATGAAATTGGATGGGCAGGGGAGACCTGTTTACTTATACGGATATGCTTTTATTCTGATTTTAAATACGGGGCTCAGAATGGGAGAGGCTCTCTCCTTAAAATGGGAAGACGTTGATTTTAGAAATAAAACCATTACCGTCAGCAAAAATAATATCTTATCCAAAAAGCGAGATAAAAACGGCAACAAAACAGGAGGTTATGAGCTTAAAACTCAAAGTAGTACAAAGACAGCAAGCGGCAAC
>JAZSCR010000042.1:0-6122 GCA_045530715.1 Eubacteriales bacterium | reverse complement strand
CTTGAAAAGGGTGACGGGGACGACGTGGAGCTTCAGAACAGCAACGTTCTCCTTCTCGGCCCCACGGGCTCGGGTAAGACCCTGCTGGCGCAGATTTTGGCAAAGATGCTCAACGTTCCCTTCGCTATTGCCGACGCCACCACCCTCACCGAGGCGGGTTACGTTGGCGAGGGCGTTGAAAACATCCTTCTCCGCCTTATTCAGGCCGCCGACGGTGACATCGAAGCCGCCGAAAAGGGCATAATCTACGTTGACGAAATAGACAAGATCGCAAGAAAGAGCGAGAACACCTCCATCACCCGCGACGTTTCGGGCGAGGGCGTTCAGCAGGCTCTTTTAAAGATACTTGAGGGCACGGTGGCAAACGTTCCTCCCCAGGGCGGACGTAAGCACCCCAATCAGGAGTGCCTCCACATAGACACCAAAAACATCCTCTTTATCTGCGGCGGCGCCTTTGCAGGTATCGAGGAGGTAATAAAGAAAAGACTCAAGGGCAACGTTATAGGCTTTGAAACCAAGAAGGAGAGCATTGCAGTCAAGCACGACCTTGACAACCTCTTCAGACAGTGCGAGCCCCACGACCTGATAAAGTTCGGCATTATCCCCGAGCTCGTAGGCAGAATGCCCATTCTCGTATCGGTGAGCAAGCTTACCAAGGAAGCCCTGATAAAGATACTCAAAGAGCCCAAAAACTCCCTCGTTAAGCAGTATCAGAAGCTCTTTGACATCGACGGAGTTAAGCTGTCCTTTGACGACGACGCTCTGGAAGCCATCGCAACCCTGGCCATTGAGAGAGATACGGGCGCCCGCGGCCTCCGTTCCATAGTGGAAAAGACGGTCACCCCCGTTATGTTCAAGGTCCCCTCGGACAAGACCATCACCGAGGTAATAATCACCGCCGCAGCTGTTCGCGGCGAGGCAGAGCCGCAGGTCGTTCATAGCGAGCCCCTGCCACCCGAAACCAAGATAACAAAGAAGGCAATGGTAGAATCCACTCTTCTCAACAGCCTCGTTCCCCTATCAAAAGCAGATATTTGTAATCTTTTGCCCGACGTAAGCCCCAGCACGGTTGGTAATGTGTTAAGTGCCATGGTTAAGGACGGACGGATAAATAAAATAGAAGAATTGGGAATAACAAAATATATTAAGGTTTAATTCCCCAACCCACACCGCCGCAGCCGTAAAAGGAGAAGCTAAACCCACCGTTATTCGCGGATAATCAGCCAAAACAGAATATACCCCAAAGAGCCTTCCAAAAGAGGGCTCTTGTTTTTATTGTATATTTTTCCGCGCGATAGCGAGAGGGATTGTCCGTTCTCCATTTTTAAATCGTCACCGCAGGTGGACACAACAACTCTTAATTCTTAACTCTTCATTCCGCCCCTATCCCTATGCCCTATGCCCTCTTCCCTATGCCCTATGCCCTATGCCCTACATATTGACAAATTGTATCATTTATTGTATAATATATCCATATGATTCTCAAAGAAGGGCGGGTGGCGAAAACGGATATATATTACTGCGTATTCCCTCATCCGGGTATGCCCCTGACCGAGGAAGAAAGGGCCCTCATTCCCCTTCTTTCAAGGAAAAAAAGGGCGCTCTGTGCAAAAAAATTCAACCCTCGCCCCACGCGAATGAGCTTTTACGGGGAGATAATTCCCCTATGGCTCTGGAGCAAAGCCAACCCAAAAAGACGGCGGCTCCCTCGGGTGAGATACTCAAAAAATGGCAAGCCCCGTATAGGCTTCCGTGACTTTCATTACAGCGTCACCCATACCGACGGCGGCGTATTCGTGGCCGTAAAAAGCTCCCCCGTGGGCATAGACGCCGAAAAACCGCGAGAGGTAAATTTCAGCGTAGCCGAGCGATATTTTGCTCCTCAAGACCACGCAAAGCTCCGCCATACCCTTGACCCTGACAGGCTCTATTCCACCCTTTGGACGAGGCTTGAGGCCTACGCAAAATATCTTGGCTCGGGCATCTCCAAAGCCCTGCCTCCGCCCCCTCAAAAGGCATCCACCGTCACCGCGCCCGACGGCTATATAGTGTCGGTCTACCCCCCTGCCGAGGAGATGAGCCTCATCCCCGTGGACCCCGAAAAGATAATAACGGATTTAGCAAGGAAGATAAATTTATGAAACTGAGATACCCCGATTTTGTGGAGCTTTACACCGCCGTAAAGCCCATGAAAAGAGTTTTTCACGTTGCAGAAGAGATAGTTTCCGAGGACGTAAGGATAGAGTTTGACCTCACCGACGGCGGCCTTAAAATATTTCTCACCGCCCACAATACCCCCCTCCGTTGGCTTGGAGTGAGATTCAATTTCACCCCCGACGAGGTCAGAAACGAGCCCGTAAGGGTTCTGGGCGACGCCTTTGAGAGAGCCTACGGCGACCTTGCCTGGAGAGGTATCGAATCGGGCAGAGTTATGCCCTGGTACATCCTTGTGTCCAACGGCACCGACTCAAATCTCGACCTAAAGGGCAGATACACCGAGGGCTTCGGCGTTAAGGTACAGCCCTCATCCATAGTCACCTGGCAGTACGACGGCGCAGGAGTCACCCTCTGGGCAGACGTAAGATGCGGCGGCCAGGGAGTTATCCTTGACGGCAGAAGACTTGAGCTATGCGAGGTAGTGTTCGGCGATTACAGGGATACGTCGGCCTTTGAGGCAGGCAAAAAGTTCTGCTCCCTCATGTGCCCCAACCCCAAGCTCCCCGACCACAAGGTCTACGGCTCAAACAACTGGTACTACGCCTACGGCAACAGCTCCCACGAGGAGATTTTGGCCGACACCAAGATAGTGGCGGACCAGTGCGAGGGTCTTGACAACCGCCCCTATATGGTCATTGACGACGGATGGCAAAAAAATCCCTGCAACGGCCCCTGGACTGTGACAAACGAGAGATTTCCCGATATGAAAAAGCTGGCCTCCGAGATGAAGGCCATGGGCGTCCGCACGGGCATCTGGGTAAGGTATCTCCACGACTCCCAAAACGAGGTGGTGGCGGCAGACTCTCCCTGGCGTCATCCCATTGACAAGGCTATGCTTGACCCCTCTCATCCCGAGGTGCTTGACTACGCGGCCCGCATTACGAGGATGTTCAGAGAATGGGGCTTTGACCTTATAAAGCACGACTTTACAGTAAGAGATATATGCGTAAACTTCGGCTACGGCATGAAGGACAGAATGATAAAAGAGGACAACTGGGCCTTCCACGATAAGTCAAAGACTACCGCCGAGATAATCCTCAACCTCTACCGCGTTATCAGAGAGGCGGCAGGTGACGACTGCGTTATCATCGGATGCAACACCGTTTCCCACCTCTGCGCGGGACTTTACGAGCTTAACCGCACGGGTGACGACACCTCCGGCAAGGAATGGCGCCGCACCAGAAAAATGGGTATGAACACCCTGGCCTTCCGTATGATACAGAACGGCGCCTTTTATATGTCCGACGCCGACTGCGTGGGAATAATGACCCGTAAGCTTACGGGAGAAAAGCTCATTCCTTGGGAAAAGAACGTACAGTGGCTCCACCTTCTCTCCAGAAGCGGCTCTCCCCTCTTTGTGTCCTGCCAGCCGGGAGCCCTTAACGAGGAAGAGGTTGAAACCCTCCGTCAGGCCTGGGCTATAAACTCGGTACAGACAAACGACTGCCGTCCCCTTGACTGGATGGACAACGACTGCCCCCGCCGCTGGCTCATAGACGGCGAGGAAGTCACCTACGACTGGTATATTGAAACAGGCGTTGACAATTTCAGAGCTATGTAGTTCCCCAACCCATACCGCAGACGCCGAAGCAAGAGGCAGCTAGTTTGAAATTGACCTTTTAGGTCAATTCCTTCACCCGCTCCTCTGCTTCGGCTCTTTTTCGCACAAAGTCAGCTTCGCAATACTTTGTGCGAGTTTACGCCTGCGGGCGGGAAAGAACGTGTGGGGTTTTCTTTGGCCTTCAGCCAAAGAAAACAGCCCTGCTAACGCAGGGCTGTTGGGGAACAGTGTCAGTGAGGTCATGTTAACTTGATAAATAACATCTGCGATAGCGATGGTGTCTTTGTTTTACAATAATCCTACCGCTTCCCCCTGGACCCTGGCCCTTGGCCCCTGGCCCCTATTGCCCTATTGCCCTATCCCATTTCCAAACCTTTTTCAAAATCGCCCCCGTCTGCTTGACATCCCCCTCACAATATGATATAATTGCTCAGTTACAAGAATTATTTCACCTTATACCTTGGGAGCAACAGCATAATGAACATCGACTTTTCCTTTTTCTTTACCGCAATAATGCGTGGCGTAGGTCTGGCTATGCACGCCTTTTCCGTATCTCTCGCCAACGGCCTTAACGAGCCCAAAATGAAACTGCCCAAAATGTTCGGCGTTGCGGGAATATTCTCCCTCTTCCAGTTTGCAATGCCCATGATAGGCTGGATATGTGTGTCCACCCTCTGCAACGTTTTCAGGGTATTTGAAAAGTTCATTCCCTGGATAGCACTGGGCCTTCTTGGTTACATAGGCGGCAGTATGATAGTAGAGGCCATAAAGAGCAAGGACTCCCAAGAGGAAAAGCCCGCCGTTGGCTTCCTCGCCCTTATAGTTCAGGGTATCGCCACCTCCATTGACGCCCTCTCGGTAGGCTTCACCATTTCCGATTATAATTGGCTTGAGGCTCTTCTCGCCTGCGCCCTTATCGGCGTTGTGACCTTCTTTATCTGCTTTGCAGGTATCGCCATCGGCAAAAAGGCAGGCACCAAGCTTGCCAACAAGGCAGGAATCCTCGGCGGCGCCATACTTATTTTTATAGGACTTGAGATATTTATTACGAGCTGGTTTTGATTAGAGGTCTATTCCAGGCGAAGTAAGGGGCCAGGGGCCAAGGTCCAGGGGCCAGAGAAAATGGTAGTTTATTGTAAAAGATAGACACCACTGCTCTCGCAGACCTTGTACAGAATAACAACAATATTTTCTTATAATAATCGCTATATTGTGGTTGCTACCACAGATAAAAATATATTAAAAAAAACAATTTTACCCCCACCCGCGGGCAACGCCCACGGGTTTTCTTGTACCGACAAAAAAACGAACCCTGCGTAAGCACTTGTATATACGCATTACAATTACCACCTTATCCAAATTCTGCACAATCACAAATTCAAACACCGAAGGAGTTTGAATTTCGTAACGAATAACGCATCTATCTTGATTCTGCAATATGATATTAGCTAAACCCCTGGCCCCTGTCCCCTGGACCCTGGCCCCTACCCTGCGACTGAAAGGAGGCCTATGAATCTGAAAGACCGCGCAAAAAAGCTCACCACCGACGTTCCTGCCGTATTTATGGCATTAAAGGATAGGCGAACCCCTTGGTACGCCAAGATTTTCGGTGGCTTGACAGTAATATACGCCCTCTCCCCCATAGACCTTATCCCCGACTTTATCCCATTCCTGGGATATCTTGACGACCTGATAATCCTCCCCCTTTTGGTTGCGCTCACGGTAAAATTTATTCCCAAGGACGTCTTTGCCGACTGCAGAGAAAAGGCAGTAGGAATATGGCAGGACGGCAAGCCGAAAAAATGGTACTACGGTATTCCCTTCATCCTTGTTTGGGTGGTTGTGATTGGGTTAATTGTAATTGCAATAATATAACATAAAAGAGCCTTCTTTTTTCAAGAGGGCTCTTGTTTTTTATAAAGGTGTAGGGTCCAGGGGCCAAGGGCCAGGGGCCAGGGCGCCTGCGGGCGAGAAACAAGGTAATGATTGTAAAACATAGACACACGCGCTAACGCAGACAATACATATAATTCCTTTTTAGAAGGCTCTTTTTATTCTGTAAACAATTTGCGTAAGCGGATAATGTTGATATCTTAAAATTACAACCTTATTTCCCTGTCCCCTGTCCCCTGGACCCTGGCCCCTATGCCCTATTGCCCTATGCCCTATAAAAAAAGTCCTACACTCACACCCATAACACCCATTCCACCTACTACGCCCACCAGCGCCAGCCCATGGCTCCCCTCTCTTTCGGCGGCAGGGAGAAGCTCGTCAAGGGAGATATAGGTCATTATCCCCGCCACGGCGGAGAACACCGCCCCGTAGACTCCGTCGCTCATAAATG
>JAZSCR010000187.1:0-2686 GCA_045530715.1 Eubacteriales bacterium | reverse complement strand
AAACGGAAATTTTCAACTCTCCCCCACCCGAGGCAATGAATATAAGAATAAAGGTATTCGTTGAAGAGCAAGGGTTTTACGACGAATTTGACGATACGGATAACGTTGCAACCCACTTTATCATCTACAGCGATGACGGACTTGCCGTTGCCACCTGCCGAGTATTCCCGTCGGAAGCTGAAGGACGATTCTATCTTGGAAGACTGGCGGTGCTGAAAGAGTACAGAGGAAAGGGCTTTGGCTCTCAAATCGTCACGGAAGCTGAAAAACATCTTACATCCAAGGGCGGCAAAGAGATATGGCTTCATTCCCAATGCCAAGCCATACCCTTTTATGAAAGGCTGAGGTATACCCAATTCGGCGAAATAGAAAACGACCAGGGTCAACCCCACATCTGGATGAAAAAAGAACTTAAATAAATCAAAATAATAATCCACCCGAGCAGAGGGTGGATTATTATTTTTACTCGTTTTCTGTGTTTCTTCGCACAGCAAGTCTGTTTAGCCGACTCCGTAGAAAGCCAAAGAATCGTCCTCGGGTCGATATATTCCCAGAAAAACCTCCGTCGCATCCTTGAATCCTTGCTCGGCAAGACGTTTTTCGAGCCATTTTTCATCACGTCCCATTCGTGACAGATTGTCACCCATTATACGGCCGTCCAGAATTATTTCCGTGCCTATATGAGCCGGCGTAACGGTAATATTCATATCAGACGGGGTCAGCGGGCGGCTATTCGCCGTAGGCAAAACGGAGAGTTTGCCGTTTTGCTCAAACACCGCCGTCTGTATATCGTCAAGGTTAAAATATCCCTGCTCCCTGCACAAAAGAAGGAATTCGGAAAGGTCAAGCTTTGCCTTTTTCAGATTTTCCCGAAAAATCTTCCCCTTATCGAATAAAATGGTAGGGGTACCGTTGATATATTTTCGTGTTCGGAGAAATTTGTGAGTAACATGATTAAGACATACGGAACAAAGCCCGTAAATACTCAGCGATATCAGCGATTTCCATGGTATTTCCTGACCGGTTGCAAGCTCGCCGGCAATAGACCCTATTGTAATGCCGCTTATATAGTCGAAAAAGTCAAGCTGGGCTACCTGCTTGTGCCCCATAATTTTAGCGATAACGAACAACGCCGCCACAGATAAAATCGACGTCAGTACAACTTTGACAACAGCCATAATTTCCTCGTTTTTTCTTTTAGTATGCCACCTGTTGCAAAAACTATCCGTCAAGAGGCTCCAAACGGCTTTAAATCTATTGACAAAAACCGGCTTTAGAGTTATAATATTAGTCGGATTGAATTTTTTAGGGGGATAAAAATGAAGGCAGAAAAGATGTATGCTACAATGAGGCCATGGAAACTGTTTTTCGTAGTGGCTTTGCCGGGTATGGTAAGTATGTTCGCCATGTCCGTATACAGCATATTCGAGGGTATTTTTATAGGCCAGACCTTGGGTGAAGGCGCCTTTGCGGCAGTTAATATCGCAATGCCCTTGGTAATGATAAATTTCTCCCTTGCAGACCTTATCGGTGTGGGCGCCTCGGTCCCCATCTCAATAGCCTTGGGTAAGGGTGATAAGAAGACTGCCAACAACGTTTTTTCCTGTTCGATAATTATGATATTTCTCGCCGCCGTTTTCATGGGTAGCATTATGTTCTTTGCCGCAGAGCCCCTTTCAAGAATGATGGGCGCAGACGACCTTCTTCTGGATACTGCCGTAAGATACCTGCGAACAGCCGCCCTTTGCGGCCCTTTGGCAACCATCTTTTTTGCAATGGATAATTACCTCCGTATCAGCGGTTTTGTAAAAACGAGCATGATTATCAATATCTGCTGCAATCTTCTGACTTTGGGGCTTCTCACATTCTTCCTTCTGGGATGCAAAATGGACGTTGTGGGCTCAGCATTGGCTACTTCCCTTGCAATGAGCGCCAGCTCTATAGTGGCAATGATTCCCTTTTTAGCAAAAAAGACTCTTCTGAAGTTTACAAAGCCCAAATTCAGCTTTGGAATGATTAAGGAAATTGCCGCCTGCGGCTCCCCCGTATTCCTAAGCAACGTTTCGGGACGAATAACATCCATACTTATAAATATTTCCCTTATGACTCTGGGAGCAAAAGCCTTCGGAGAAGGCGGCGGTACCACGGCAGTTGCGGTATATGCGGTACTGATGTACGCAAGTGACCTGGCCTGGCCCCTTCTTTACGGTATCGCCGACTCCCTCGCCCCCGCAATAGGCTATAACTGGGGCGCTGAAAACTATGGTCGCGTTAAAAAGATAGTAAAATGCTCGTATATGGGAACGGCCACCATCGGCCTTATTTCAACAGCCATACTCTTTTTCTTCTCCAATGGAGTAGCATCCCTTTTTGCCAACGCCGAAGACGTAATGCTTCTTGAGGTATCGGCTCACGCTATCAGGCTGTTTTGTTTTGCATATCTCTTCCGATGGATGGCAGTTACCACCCAGAGCTTTTTAAGTGCCATAGAAAAGCCCGCCCTTGCAACCGTTATGTCGGTAGCGGTAGCCTTCGTTTTTCCCGTTCTCATTCTGGGAGCAGCCTGGAATATGGGACTTGACGGAATATGGCTCAATTTTGTGGGCGTTAACCTTTGCGCCACCATTCTGGCAATAATACTCCTCTGGATCATAAACAAAGAAATAAAGAAAAAAGAAGCCCTTAA
>JAZSCR010000012.1:0-1904 GCA_045530715.1 Eubacteriales bacterium | reverse complement strand
AGGTAGCCTTCGCCGTAGCAAACAACTGGCCCGGATGTGTGGTTTCTCCCTATCTTATGGTACAGTGCTCCGATTGCCGTCATTACGGCAGAATTTCCGATAAGGTATACAGATTTTCAGCTATGGATATGACCTCCGAGGAAAGAAAGACCATTCACGGAAATAATGAACGTATCCGACTTGAATCCATAAATAAAGCTGTTGAGTTCTATATAAGATTAATGAGTCAATGCTGATAGATTAAAGGCGAAACGGAAAACCGTTTCGCCTTTAAAATTTCTCTTCAAACTCACTTTTGCCGTTGACTTTATGGGCTATTTATGTTATACTATAGTGTAATTGAAAAAACAAAGAGGTGGCAGAATGTTTGAACAGGCCTTAAAATGTATAGAATCCTACGACACCATAATAATTCACCGTCATAAGAATCCCGACGGCGATGCTCTTGGAAGTCAAGTAGGTCTTAAGCATATTATTAAAGAAAATTTCCCCCACAAGCGCGTGTATACCGTAGGCGATGCCTCTACACGTTATGGTTTTATGGAGGATTCTGCCACGGACGATGTTCCCGACAGCCTTTATTCGGGAGCCCTTGCAATTATCCTTGATACTTCTGCAAAGGCTTTGATCAGCGACGACAGATATACTCTCGCCTCAAAAACTCTTCGTCTTGATCATCATATCTTTTGCGAAAAGATAGCCGACGTGGAGATAACGGACACCTCTTGTGAAAGCTGTTGCGGTCTGATTACAGCTATGGCTATGGAGCTTGGATTAAAGGTTAATTCTCTTGCCGCAAAATCCCTTTATACGGGAATGATAACCGATTCGGGTAGGTTCAGATACGACTCTACCTCCTCCGAAACTTTCCGCCACGCTGCCTTCCTTATGGAAAGGGAATTTACCACCAACGATATTTACCGCAATCTGTACGCCGATGATTTTGCATTTATCCAGCTTCGCGCAAAGTTCGTTCTTAAGATAAAGTTTTCTCCTAAAAACGTAGCCTACATATATACCGATAAAGAAGAAGCGGCAGGGTACGGCTTTGATAACTTTACTTTATCTCGCGGTATGGTAAACGTTATGGGGGATATCCGTGGCGTTGATATTTGGGTAAACTTTACCGAAACGTCCGACGGTGTACTCTGTGAAATACGTTCAAGTAAATACAATATAAACCCCATTGCCGTAAAATATGGCGGCGGCGGACATGAAAAGGCCAGCGGAGCCACCCTGAAAAACAGGGAAGAAGCTATGAATCTGTTGGCAGACCTTGACAGTCTTACGGAGGAAAAAATATGAGCTTTGAAACTAAAAAAGCCATTCTTGACAAAATAAAAGAATACGACAGAATAATCCTTTTTCGTCACAAGCGTCCTGACGGCGATGCTGTTGGTTCCACCATGGGATTAAGAGATATTATAAAGCTCACCTTCCCCGAGAAGGACGTTCTGCTTTTGAATTCAGATTATTCTGAGTACGTTAAGTTTCTCGGTGAGGAAGACGGCCCTGTTGACGATGAGGTTTATAAGGATTCTCTTGGTATAGTTATTGACACGGCTACGTCGGACAGAATATCTAATCAGAAATATTCTCTATGTAAAGAGGTAATAAAGATAGACCATCATATCCCCGTTGAGGATTACGGTAATCTTATCTGGGTAGAGGAGGAACGCTCCTCCGCCAGCGAAATGATAGCTGATTTTTATGCTACATTTAAGGATGAGCTTGTTATTGATACTGCCGCTGCGACCCGCATTTATACGGGTATGGTCACAGATTCTGGCAGATTCAGATTCCGTTCCGTTTCGGGTGAAACCATGCGCCTTGCAGGTATGCTGCTTGAAAAGGGAATTGATGTAGATACTCTTTACGCTAACCTCTATATGAAGGACTTTAAT
>JAZSCR010000148.1:0-2167 GCA_045530715.1 Eubacteriales bacterium | reverse complement strand
GGCACTACGCAGGCGATACAGTCGCCTATCTTCTTTTCCTTCAGGGATTTTACCGCCTTTTTAAGGTCGCGCTTTGCGGTGTCAAGCTTCTTTTTGCAGGTAGATACTTTTTCCTGCAGGTCAACGGTTTCTGCAAAGGTGGTGATTTTGTCGACGATATAGTCTTTTACAGCTATGATTTCGTTCATAATGTCGTCTCCTTTTCTGTATTTTGTGTGTGTTTATTTTTGTTTTCTCTTTTCGATTCGGATATCCACGGAGGGGAATACCATATTTACCGTTTCATAAATGAGTCTTGATGTTATTCTGTCATGATATCTCTCATTTATTTCTTCGGAAGTATAATTCGTAGATATTATGAAAGGTTTTTTTCTGTTTATACGGGTATTGATAACGTTATACAGTACCGTGTCCGCAAAAGGTGTCTTGAACTCTGCCCCAAGGTCATCGATTATGAGAAGGTCGGAGTCAAGATAAACGGAAGTATCTGCTTCCGAATCCCTCTGGAACTGGGCCGACTCAAAGGCGGAGATCATTTCCTGAATGGGGGTATATATCACGAAGTTTCCTCTTTCAATAAGCTCAAAGGCTATGGCGCAGGAGAGGAAGGTCTTTCCCGAGCCGGGTGTTCCCGCAAAGAGAAGATTTTCTCTGCCGGGACCGAATGCCTTTACGTACTTTTTGCAGAAGGTAAGCACCTTGCTCATCTTATCTCTGTCGGCGCCCTGATAATAGTCAAGGCTGAACTTTGAAAAGGTGGTGTCCTTTTTATCGGGGGAAAGGTTGGATATTTTCAGATATTCGTTGGAGAGGGCCTTTTTATAGCAGGCACATACCTCTTCACCCACCGCACCCGTGTCCTGACAGAGAGGGCAGGAGTATTTGATGGTGAGAGCATCCTCTTCATAGCCGTTTGCCACAAGGAGAGTTTTCCTCTTTGCTCGGAGCTCTTCGGCTTTTTCTCTGTACTTAACAAAGGATTCGGGATCGCTCTTTTTGTCGTAGAAAGTGGACATGAGAGCGTTCATGTTCTTTTCCATCTCGTTGCTGAGGGCGGCGATTTCGGGGCAGAGGTTGTAGATGGCGGCAGTTCTGGCTGCAAGAGCCGATTCAGCATCTGCTCTGTTTTTTGATATAGCGGCTATGGCCGCACCTTCGCAGAGGGCTTTTTTATTCATCCGTGCCATCCTCCAATGCTTTTTCTATTATATCCCAGGATGCGGCTTCTGCGGCCATTGCGTCCACCTTTGTCTTTCTTTGGGTGGACTTTGACTTGGGAGCTGCGTCGGTGGGGATATCAGCGGGGGTCTTGTATCCTCCTTCGTTCCAGGAGGTGAGTATCTTATCCATATAGGTTATGGTGAATTTGCCTGTGTTCTTTACGGTACGGTCGTAGGCTTCAAGTATCATAGCCTTGTCAAATCCGAACTCCTCGCTCCACTTTATAAAGAGAGCAGACTCGTTCTGGGTGATTCTTCTGCCCGAGATTCCCAAAAGGGAAGCTACTCTGTTTTCTGCGGCCTGCTTTTTGTTCTGCTCGGTAACGTACTCGTCAGCCTTTTCAAAGGAGTCAAGCCCAAGCTCTTCCCACTCTGCTGCGGTGGAGAGGAGCTTTCTCATGCTTTTTGCTCCGCGGGCAGTAACGTATTCTATGAGCAGGGCGGCTACTTCGGGCTTAAGACCTATCCAGTCGGTAATGGAGAGTATTGCCGCCGCATCGTCTGCCGTAAGGGGGCGGGCAAAGGCCTGCTCCGTCTTTTTATATAGGTAGGCTATTGCAGGATCGGTATCCATACGCTCCGCAACGGCGGAAGGTGCGTATCTGATAATATCGGTAGACTGTACCTTGGGACGTTCAAGACGGTATCTGCCGCCGTACTTGAAGAGAATGCCCGCTCTTTCCCAATATTCAAAGCTATCCTCAAGCTCCTCCTGGGTAAAGGAGAGCTGTTTGCATATCTCTTCGGTCAAAAAGGCCGTATTTCTGTTACGGAGAAGGAAGAGAATAAGGCGGAGAGCGTTCTGGGGCGCCTGTATATGTTTGTCTACTATTGCGGCGGGAACGGAAAAGCTTTCCGTCGCTTCGAATATAAGAGTGTTTTCCATAGGTTACCTACTATATATAATATATGCATACAAAATACGGGAGGGAATAGGGCTGTATACC
>JAZSCR010000014.1:0-2209 GCA_045530715.1 Eubacteriales bacterium | reverse complement strand
ATAAGGTAATAGAACTTGACGGCAACTACGGCCATCTCGTATTGCTTTGTAAAAATAACGAAGGCTATAAAAATCTTATAAAAATTGTTTCTTTCAGTAACCTTGAGGGCTTTTACTATAAGCCCAGGGTTGACTTTGAGTTGCTTGAAAAGTATCACGACAATCTTATTTGTCTTTCTGCCTGTCTTGCAGGGGACGTACAGCAAAAGCTCCTTTCAAACGATTACGAAGGTGCAAAGGCGCTCGCGTTAAAGTATCTCGGCATATTCGGGGAAGGGAACTACTATCTTGAATTGCAGGATCACTTCCTTGAAGAGGATAAAACCGTAAACGAAGGTCTTATCAGAATTTCCAGAGAAACTGGTATACCTCTTGTAGCAACCAACGACGCCCATTATTTGCAGAAAAAGGACGCCCGCGCCCAAAAGGTATTGGTATGTGTTCAGATACAGAAGACCGTTGACGAAGACAACGGCATGGGCTTTGAAACCGACGAGTTTTATCTCAAGTCGGAAGAAGAAATGCGCGCTCTTTTTGAGTACGTTCCCGAAGCCATTGATAACACTCAAAAGATCGCCGATATGTGCGATATTGAATTCCCCGTAATTGACGGTACTGAAAAGGTTAAGTATATTCTTCCCGACTTTAAGTGGACAGACGGTCTTTCTCACTACGAATATTTCAGGAAAATGGCTTTTGAGGGCTTCGAGTATAGATACAAGCCCGAGGAGCGTACTCAGGAGAGAATAGACAGACTTAACTACGAACTGTCGGTTATTAACCAAATGGGATTCGTAGACTATTACCTCATAGTTTGGGACTTTATTAAATTTGCAAAAGACCACGGTATTCCCATTGGCCCGGGCCGAGGCTCGGGTGCGGGTAGTATTGTTGCATACTGTCTTAAAATAACCAATATTGAACCTATACGTTTTGCATTGATTTTCGAGCGATTCCTTAATCCTGAACGTATATCAATGCCCGACTTCGATATAGACATCTGTACTGAGCGACGCGGTGAAGTTATCGAATACGTTAAACGTAAATACGGTGAGCAGAACGTGGCCCAGATAATAACCTTCGGTACAATGAAGGCTAAAATGGCCGTAAAAGACGTTTCAAGGGCCCTGGGCTTGCCTCTTCAGACAGCTAATGCTGTAGCAAAACTTATCCCTGAAAAAATGAATATCAAGGAGAGTATTGAAGCCGTTCCCGAGCTCAAGAGTATGTATGAAACGGATAACGAGATAAAAGAGCTTTTGGATATGTGCGAAAGTATCGAAAACTCTCCCCGTCATACATCAGTTCATGCTGCGGGCGTCGTTATCACCGAAGACCCCACTTACACTTATGCACCGTTGGGTATTAACGAAGGCATGGCCGTTATCCAGTTTGATATGGTAACAACTGAGCGTATCGGTCTGGTTAAAATGGACTTCTTGGGGCTTAGAAACCTTACCGTTATAGAGGATGCCTGCAAGCTTATTAGACGTCAACAGCCAGGCTTCCTTATTGAAAATATTAACTACGAAGATAAAGAAACCTTCGATATGCTCTCTCAAGGTAAGACCGAAGGTGTATTCCAGCTTGAAAGTGGCGGCATGAAGAACGTGCTTATGCAGCTTCACCCCAAGAGTTTGGAAGATATCACCGCTGTAATATCTCTTTATCGTCCAGGTCCTATGGATTCTATACCTACATACGTAGATAACAGTTTCCACCCCGAAAAAGTAACCTATAAGCATCCTTTACTTAAGAACATCCTGAGCGTTACCTACGGCTGTATGGTATATCAGGAACAGGTTATGGAAATCGTAAGAACCCTTGCGGGATATTCTTACGGACGAGCAGACCTTGTGCGTCGAGCCATGGGTAAGAAAAAAATAGACGTAATGAAGCAGGAACGAGAATACTTTATTAACGGTAAGCTTGCCGCTGACGGAAGTATTGAAGTTCCCGGATCTGTCCGTAACGGAGTTCCTGCCGAAATTGCAGACCAGATCTTTGATGAAATGGTCAAGTTTGCACAGTATGCGTTCAACAAGTCACACGCGGCAGCATATGCGTTTGTATCATACTATACGGCATACCTTATGTGTCACCATAAAAAGGAATATATGGCGGGGTTGCTTACTTCTGTAGTTACAAAGCCTGACAAGATGGTAGGTTATATAGTTGCTTGCCAAGGTCATAACATAGACATGTTACC
>JAZSCR010000021.1:0-16817 GCA_045530715.1 Eubacteriales bacterium | reverse complement strand
GGCAACAGTTGCGGAGAATGCAAAGTTGTTGCCGTTAACGGTAGCGCCGTTGTCAAGAGCAACTGCAGTATCAGCGGTAGAATAAGTAGGATCGGTAATAGTGGGCAGAACTCTATCGTCAACAGCAGAGCTGTAGTCAAGAGTAATATCGTCAATATAGAAGGTAACTATATCTGCAGTATCGGGTTTTACGTAAGTACGAATGAAAGAGGGAGAACGGCTGTTACTTTCGTTCGTAGCAGGCATAGTAGACAGATAGTCATACTTGCTGATATCGATAGATGCGTAAACCCATCTGGATTCGGGAATATCTGCATTGGTAGCAGAGTTCAGATTGGTTCTTGCGCCGGTAGCGGCAGAGGTAAACATAAAGTGATCCTGCACGCAAGATGCTTTTCCGTCTTCTGCCCAATTTGCATAGGAATTGAACTGAGACTGGAAGGAAAGGCCTTTGCCTGCAGCGGGGAATGCATCCTCGGGGATGTAGAGCCACATACCAAGGGTAGTAGCCTTCATGCCATTGGCAACGTCACGGAAAACAATTACTTCATCAGTGTTGAAGAGAACGTTATAAGACCAGGATGCAAATGCAGCATCTGTATTATCAAGGCTCCACTGAAGAGCATAATTACCGTTTCTTACCTGACCGCCCAGAGCTTCGGTAACGACCTGAGTAGTACTGCTCAGGTATTCGTTAAACTGACCGGCAAGAGGCTCAGCGCCAACGAGTGTATTGTTAACACCGTTGTCCTGTGACCACTTCTTGGCTTCTTCAAAGCCCATAAAGCCGGCTTTGTCACCGTCTTCGAAGTCCCATACGATTTCGGAGCCCTTACCGAATTCGATAGCGTATGTCAGTACGGTTTCTCCGTAGGTAACGGTTACGTCAACGCCAAGGATATCAGTATTGGAAGTAGCGGTAAATTTGAAGCCGTCAAGGATACCAGCCGCGTTGTTGGAAAGGGATACGGATACGGCATTGGTATCAACGTATACGTTTGCCTCACCTATCATAGCAATGATGGGGAGGGTGATGGTGCGAACCTTATCTGCAGTAGAATAAGGAACTACGGTAGAGGTTGCAGAAAGCTTAAATACTTCAGGGTCTGCTACGGTAATGGTCTTGGAACCAACAACATTACCACCGGAAAGAACCTGAACATCTACAGTACCGGTCTTACCGTTAGAAGTAAACTTGCCGTCTTCAATAGTACCGAAGGAAGTGTCGGAAAGTGCCCAAGTAGCATCAGCAGGCATTTCCATAGCATAACCGTGGGTGTCGATAGCTTCAGCATCGAAGCTATAAACGGTATTAGGCGCGAAGATATCATAATCAGAAATCACGTTTACAACGTCAAGAATACCGGTGGGAGCAACGTTGGAAACAACGAAGATACCGTGAGCGGTAGGACGCTGTGCACCGTCACAGGGAACGGATCTCATAGTAAAGGTTTCTTCACCAACACGCTTGGAAAGGAAGGTGGAGGATCCGCCGCCGTCACAGTTGGCAGCCCATTTACAACCGAGGGCAAGCATGGATTCACCAAGCTCGTAGTTATTGAAGCCTACAGAGTTGTTGGCGCCACGGCCGTCGTTCATACAGATAACGAGGGTACCGTCTTCCTTAACGCCTACCATGGAACGGGCGGCTGCAGCAGAGGTACGCTCTTCGGTCTTAGAAACGAGTTCGCCGTCTTTAACAGTCATACCAAAAGATACGCCTACTGCGTGGAGGAGGATTCCTTCTGCAAGATACTTATCCACGTCGGCCTTATTGAAAGCCTTAACGTCGCAGGAGACATTGCCTTCAGCATCCTTAAATACGTAAAGGATGGAGGATGTATAGCCCAGAGCAGCTCCCCCTGTAGCTACGTTTTCGCCTGCGTTACCAATCCACTTACCGTTGTACACAAGTACACGGGGGGAGTAAGAACTGTAATAAAGGTCAGTGTTCATACCACCGACGATGTTATAGCCGAGAGTATTCTCATAATACTTAGCCATTTCGGTAAGTTCCTTGTGGGACCAATTGGCCTCATTTTCAAGGTCTTTATCGATCTGATAGTATCCGGGAACGATGGATACGTCGGGGTTTGAGGGGTCAACCTCAATAACGTGAAGAACCTGTCTTCTGGTACCTGCAGCGTTGTTAAGTACGATTTCGGACTCAACAGCCGCGCCGGGTACAAGAACCCAGTCCTTCTTGGAGATTACATTGTAGTAGCCATTGGTACCGAAGGAGGTTCCGTCAAAAACTACGTTGTTCTCTTCCCAGTTGGGAATAGAAGCAAACATAGAGACGGGAAGCACACCAATGATCATTATGATCATAACGACCAGGGCTACTGCGCGATTCACATTTTTCGCCATGTTTTTCATCCTCTTTTAATATTTTTTATTATAGTTTGTCGCTATTAACGACAAAATTATAATCTTACGTTTTCGTCATTCGTCTTAGGACTAAAATCCTGACAAAGACTTAAATAGGCAAATGACAGTGCCAGCATAGAGTATCCTGAGGTCAACAATTGGCCCGCCATAGACTTAAAAAGAATAAGGAGCAATGGGATATAATTAATAAGATTCTTCCGTACGCCATACCGTTTTGACTCTATAATAATACACAAAAGCATTAAAACAAACAAGAACAAACCGGGGATGCCCCAGGCAAGGATTATCTCCTGTATACTGTTGTGAGGAATAGTATCGGAAACATGATAAACATTAATCAGTTTTTCCCCGTAATTGTTCAGTCCTACACCAAAAAGCATAACGTTTGGATTGTCCATAATGAAACGATGGTAGTCAACAAATAAGGTATCGCGTCCCGTAGTTATATCATCCACCCGGAAACGTCCTATAAAGGTCTCCAAAATATCCGGGAATATCAAGGATACAAGAACCAACAATACGCATCCGATAAGTATTATGGAAAAGAGTGTTCTTACCTTCTTCCTGACGGTGCCTGGCTGACCTATTATCCACAAGAATGCAACTAACAGCAAACAGGCAAGAAAGGTTCTTGACAGGGTGAGAAAGCCTATAAGAAGCAAGAAAACAATAAGCGCAACATCAAATTTCTTACCTTGCCCCTTAAGTGACGCCTGCATAAGTCCGCTTGTAGCAAGTACGCTGATTATACCCAAGCTGTTGGGATGTATTGCTCCGCCCTGCAAAATATCGTCCTCCGATAATTGGCCCAAGCGTTGCATATTATAAAAGGCAACAGCAAAGTTACCGTTAGAACGTACAAGCAGATTTACTATCAGCATAAAGCCCATAAACGCGGCGCAGACCGCCATCATGCGGACGATTAATACATAATTTATATTTTGCAGTCCCACACCCATAACGGCCAAAATGACCAATATAGTGGAGATATTTACAAGAAACAGTCTGAATGAAAAATCGTCATAAAAGCAATGTAACAGCTCATATACCACCATAGAAAAGATCACGACGATGGTAACTGCGGTGATCTTGAAGCTCTTAAGACTCTTCAGGACGTATATTATTGCGCACAGCAATATTGAATAATAGAAATCCACAGCCTCGTGCATGGGAATACAGCACATAAGAACGGCCAAGGCCTCATTCTGGTCTCCGACAAAGGCCATCAAAACGACCACAGCAGTCAATACTATTCTCGGAATATCGACCTGAAAGGCATATCTAACCAATATTAAGGCAAACAATAAGGTCATCAGAGCGTAAAAACAAACGCGCCTGTTTATCTTTATCATATCAGTTCTCCACTGTCTTCGCGGGAAGTGTTACCCAATCCCCAAAAATCTTATCCCACTCTTCGGGATGGAATCCGTCAAAGCCGCTGCAGTGGAAGAAGGTCATCTCTCCGAAATAGACCTGCCCGTCCACCTCATAAAAATCCACGCGGAGCTGGGGCGTGCCCTGGCTCAGCTTGGCGGCCAGCTGTTTCATCAGCTCAAAACCTTGAGGCTTTGTGGGAGGAACGTCTGCCATATCGTGATCGATGGTAAAGGGAAGATGGTTAAAGTCCATATCAAAGAAGTCTGCCACAGTAGGCTCTCCCCTGCCTCTTCCCTGAGCAATGTAAAGGACCTTGGGTTCCCCGCCAAAGGTAAAGAACTTGTAGTCTCTCAGCTCTTTATATGTACTGTCTTCCATATATTTTTCCGCAATAATGCGGGGCTTTACGTTTTTATAGGGCCATTCGCGATTACAGTCGTAATAACGGCGCTTCATAAAGTGGTCAAGCTGCTTTCTTGCGGCCTTAATATCCAATTTACTCTTGTCTTTACATATTACAAGGGCGCCGCTGTCATGGGTAGTCTTCAGAACAAACTGCTCGGGCAATGTCTCAAAGTCTATATCCTTTGCATTTTCCCAAACGCCCAGCATGGGAATAACATACTGCTCTCCGATTCGCTCGGCAACGTACTGTTTTGCCGCATATTTGTCCACCATGGTGGTATATTCGGGGCGATGATCGTAAAGCTTAAGCCATTGAAGCTTTTCGGTATAATTAACGGGATTTTCAAGATTTAATTCTCTTCCCATTTGGATGCGATACATCTGTTTTAAGAATCGCTCTGGAGATAAATTCTTGAGCCATCCTTTTCCCGCAGACACACGAAAACGGTAGTCCTTGTCCGTCGCAAATCTCAATATCTTTTTAATAGGTGTTGTGAATGCCATCTATTCTCCTCTTTTCAAAAGGCAGGCAGGTAACTAATGGGAAATCAGTCCAACCAGCTCTCTTGCAACGTCTTTTATATTATAGCCGTGTTTTGTAAAATCCCCGGACGTATCTTTTCTTTCTTCGGAAAGAAGGGATAAGGCTTTTTCTGCCCAAAGCTCCGGGCTGTCAGACAAAGGCAGATAATGCACAAGGTTTGTAATATTAGCTTCTCTTGTAATGGTATCGGCGATAACGCAGGGCAATCCAGTAGCCTGAGCCTCAATGACCGTATTAGGCATTCCCTCAAACAACGATGGAAATACAAAAACGTCCATGGCAGATAATAATGAGGGAATATCGAACCTCTGTCCTGCAAAAATAACGTTATCCGGCAGATTCATTTCCATAATCAGACTGCGAATCTGCCCCTCCAGAATTCCCGTACCCACCAACAGCAACACGGCATCATTACGCTGTTTATGTATTTGTCTGAATACCTCCAGCAAATACCTGTGATTCTTTTGAGGGTGGAATCGACCGACGTGGCCAACCACAGTTTTTCCCTCCACACCGAACTCTTTACGAATTTCGTTACGGGCCTGGGAATCAAACCGGAAGATATCCAGGTCTACCCCGTTATGAATCAATCTTACGTCTTTACATTTGCCGAACATATATTCAGCAGCTAATTGAGAAGGAGCCAGCTTAATCGTAGTAACAAGGTTCAGCAGAGGTCTAAAAAAAGCATGGACACACCGAGCCTTAAGAGAAAGCCCCGTGGGAGCGTTACAGGAACGGACAATAAGCTGACGGGCGCCGCCCAGCTTGGCGGCAATCAAGTCCATAACAGCCAAAGAATTTTCTCCCAATTTCAGAACCGTATCATATTTATTGTCTTTTACAACAGTTCTGATACCCTTAAATGCGCCAAAAAAGTCTTTAGTGCGCTGAGGAATCTCGTAAATCTTTCCGCCTCGCTCCAGAACCTCCTGCGTATAGCAACCGTTTCCCGTAGAAACGACAAAATCAAACTGATACTCTTCGGGGGGAAGTGTTCGGTAAACTTTCATTAAAAAAGTCTCCGCCCCACCGGCATCAAGTGAGCTAAGAATGCATAAGATTCTTTTCATCTTAGCATCTCCTTTAACATTTCCGTTATACTTTTAGGTCAGTTTGGATATCAATATATCCATCACTGCGTCAGGCAAATACTGCTCAGCTTTTTTCAGGCAGTGCATTTTCATCTCGGATACCTGCTCCGGATTTTCAATAAGATTAATCAAACATTCTTGCAAAGATTCGGGCTTTTCAAAAGGATAGGTAATACCCGTCACTCCAGGTTCAACAATATCGAAAACACTCTCCCACTCTGAAGCCACTACAGGAAGAGCTGCGGCATAGGCATCGATAATCGTTCCGGGAATCCCCTCCGTATAAAACTGTGTGGGAAACAGAAGGGCATAATATTCTTTCAAGACCTCAACACTCTTATCAAAAGGCACAATACCGCAATACCGTACAGCCTCTGGAAAGGTTTGTTTCAATTGGTCAAACCATTCAATTTGGTTAGAATCAACTTGCCCATAGATATCTAAAGTGCATACCGTTCTGCCATAGGAGCTGTTAATATTTTTCACAGCGTCCACCGCACAAGCAACGCCCTTTTCCTTCATAACACGAGAAAATATACAAAAGCGATAGGGCTCACTCAAAGAAGAGGGCAGTTCATTCTCAGACAACAAGGTTAATTCTTTAAAATTAGGCATCAAATACACGTTTTCAAAGCCCAAGCCTTCTAATCCTTTTTGCATAACCCGGGTTTCCACAAATATTCCGTCTAACTTTTTCAAAAATCCTGCCAAAAGTTTATGATTCTCAATAAAATGAACCAACCAGCCGCCAATGACAACGTAATGTATAGTTCTTTTGGTAAAAACATTTGCACAGGTTAGCAACCAGGGAAAAACTTTAATTCCTCCGGCATCTGTTAAAAAAACAACGTTTTCAGAATCAAATACAGCCTTGATGCAGCTAAAAAACAACTTAAAAGGATGCTTCTTCCATCCGTATGTATCTATTTTTCGAACCTGCTGTACCCCGATTGTTTTTTCTATTTCACGAGTGACAATTCTTGTTTTTATACTTTGACCGTCTGCGGCTTCTTCGCCTATACGCAAAAGTCCAATTATTGATACTTTTTTCAAAGTACTTTTTCTCCCCTATACATCTTAATACATACGAGCTGACATATTCGTTTACTCTGCAGCCCCTATTTTTCAAACTAAATAATTGTTATAGCGCAACAAATCACACTTACTGTTTGGGCTTTCTCAAATATTTTCTTAACCCTGCTAAAGTGTAACCCGCAAACAAATACGCAGCTTTATAAAAAGGAAACTTCAGATAGTTTCTGTATATTCGCCATCTATTTAACGCACTTTTCTTTTTATTGAAGGATCTGGAATTTTCCAAATATCTCCAATTTAATAGAATCTCTTGACACCCGACTGCCTTTTCTCCGGAGCGAAGCATATCCAGACCAAGAATATAATCCTCATGATAAAATTCAGTGTTAAACATAAATTTTTTCACGATATCCGCACGGATCAACATTGCAGAACACTGAATATAATTTTCCATCAAAATATCTTTGAACTCTGCAGTTTCGGAAACAAGATAGTCTGCTCGAACTTTATTACCGGAAACCCCGATAATTCCATATGAACAGTAACAAATTTCTACGCCGGATTCCTGCATTTTTTTAATCTGACGCTCAAGTTTTTCAGGATGCCAAACATCGTCACTGTCAAGAAAAGCAATGTATTGTCCACTTGCAATGTTAATGCCTCTGTTTCGAGTTTTAGCACACCCCATATTTTCCTCATTAATAATGAGACTGATTCGGGGATCATTTTCTGCTAACTTCGTAACAATTTCAGGTGTTCCGTCACAGGAACCGTCATCTATTACCAGTAATTCCCAGTCGGTCACCGTTTGATTAACCACCGATGAAATTGCTTCTTCTATAAAGGGAGCCGCGTTATATGCAGGCATGATTACCGAAACCAACGGTGCTGATTTTTTGATATCCGCAGACACTATATTTCCTCCCACATTTATGTATTATGCTATTTCGCCCCGCGGCCGCGAAGTACGGCGCCGACGGTGGCAAACATTATCTTGATATCCCACCAAAAGTTTGCGTTTTCAACGTAGAAAAGCTCCATTTCCATTCGCTGCTCATATGTACAGGTACTTCTGGCATAGGCTTGCCAATATCCCGTCAAGCCCGGGGTTACACTCAAAAACTTCGCCTTGTTCTCCCCGTATCTCTCAAGCTCCTCCTGTACGATGGGGCGAGGACCTACGACAGAAAGGTCGCCCTTCAAAATATTTAAAATCTGAGGAAGCTCGTCAAGGCTGCTCTGTCTGAGAAACTTGCCCACCTTCGTCACTCTGGGATCGTTTTCAAGTTTAAAATTCTGTTCCCATTCCTTTTTCTGCTCAGGAGTAAATTCTTCAAACATCTCTTTGGAGTTAACGTACATCGACCTGAACTTCAGCAAAGGAAGATTCTTTCCGTTTTTACCGATACGGTGGTGCAAAAAAAACACGGGGCCCGGAGAATCTATCTTAATCAGCAATGCAATAATTCCGATGGGAATTATACAAAAAACAAGCCCGATAATTGACAGCACGAGGTCGAAAGCCCTTTTTGCAATCAAGTATCCACGCCCTTTTTCACAATAAGGCGGATTGCTTATCTCTTTTTCAACGTGAACTTCTTTCTCAAGTTCGAGAATATCCTTTTTCATACTTTAAAATCCCCCGCTTTAGTCTTTAAACGACTACGATCCGCAACAAATGAACAATGGTTCAAGATATAATTATACATATGTATTATACATTATCTATGGGCGAATGTCAACGGAAATAAGCGGCAAGGATGAAAAATTGCGATAAATGTTAAAGCAAGTTGACTCTTTCGTCATTTTATGGGAGGACAGACACAAAAAAAGAGTTACGGAGAGTCAAAATAAAAAGAAAAGGACAGCTTTTACAATCTGTCCTTTTCATAGGTTTTAAAGATATTTTTCGTCGCAGGTAGGATACTCAATAGCGGGGTTGTTTTCAGTACAGTAGGCGTATATCCTTTTGGGGATTTTCACACCCCTTCTCTCGGTTATGAGGTCAAAGCTGTAGGGGGCAATTCCCTCCTCGCACCACAAACGGAGTATGTCTGCAGGAAGGGTCACTTCCCTTTCGCCGTTCACTATGGCGGGGCTGAATCTTACGGGACTTGCCTTGTGTCCCTGCCCGGGAATAAGAAAGTATCTGGCGTGTTCAAGGGTCGCATCCTTACCCACGGTTTTTACTACCCTGTCGTAATACTTCATAACGTCGGGGAAGGACACCACGGGGTCAGAAGAGCCGGAGTATATAAGAAGCTTGCCTCCCCTATTGAAATAGGGGCTCAGGTCGGGGTCGTTGGCGTTAAGGTCTTTGCCGAGAAGCTCCAGCATCTTGTCGTGGTCAGCGCCGTAATCAAAGTACTCGCCCGTATAATCTCCGCCAAAGGCCCATACCATAGAAATGCGCAAGTTATGGTTATTTCTCAAGCCTATAAATCCGTCGCCACCCGCTTCACAGCCTATGGGATAGCCGTTGAATATTCGGGTACCCGTACGTGGGTCAATGGGGCCGGTGTATATTTTTTCAAGCCCCTCAAGCTGACTTCGGGTAAGCTTTGGCATTTTTTCTTTAAGATACTTGAGAAATCCCTCTACGTACTCTCTATCGCCCCTGGGTCTTGATACAAAAAGGTCCTCGGGGTCGGCAGTCCCCGTCATTTTGCCGTATTCCACGGCGCAGGCGGCTATCTGCTTAACGTCTTCCTCTTCAAGAAATGGGTGCATATTATTAAGCACGTTATGAACCAGCAGGACGAGGACGTGCTGATTTACTCTGTTGTTTGCGGGAACGGCGGCAGCGATTCCCTCATATTCCTCGGGATAGCTTTGCGCCATTCTCAAGGCCTGATTTCCGCCCGTGGACCCACCAAAAAAGTAGGAATGCTCTATCTTACGGCCGTAAAATGCCTCGGTAACGATCTTGCCCACGCGGGTCATTATGTAGGTGGAGCGCCAGCCGAAATCTTTGAGTATCTCAGGATTTTCGTATCCGCAGTCACGACCGGCAGAGGTGCCCATATCGGTATTGATCGAAGCATAAAAGTGCTTTACGTTGGGGCAGATGTATTCGTATCTTATTCTGCCGCCAACGCCGCCGTTACCTACACCCAAAAAGCAGCCGTTCCAATTTTCGGGCAGGGCTATGGAATGGCGGATAAAGGATTTTTCGGTAGGTCTGGAAACCAGATCCACCATCAGGAATGGAGGCATATCCTCGTAAACATTGCCGTCGGGAGCGGAAAAAGCCCCCTCTGCCATATAGGAATTTACAATCTCTGTATCATACTCTTGAAGAGCTTTTTTCAGTTCTTCGGTTATTATTAATTCCATACTTTTCCTCAAAAACACCTGTTTAATCTTTGCTTTTTGCAGTTGTCCACCTTGCCGCAATGGTAGCAAAGCTCGTTTTTACAGCCGCCCTCAGCAAAGAATTCCATTATATTATCAACGGTGGTTTCTGCAATATTATTAAGAGCCTCTTCGGTAAGGAATGCCTGGTGTGAGGTCAAGATAACGTTGGGCATAGATATGAGTCTGGCAAGAATATCGTCGTCAACTATATGTCCCGAGTAATCCTCGAAGAATATATCCGACTCTTCCTCGTACACGTCAAGGCAGGCGGCACCGACCTTACGGGATTTTATACCCTCAAGGAGAGCCTCTGCATCCACAAGTCCGCCGCGGGAGGTATTGATAAGAACCACACCCTTTTTCATGGACTCTATGGCCTTGGTGTCAATTATATGCTTGGTGGACTTGGTTAAAGGACAATGAAGAGATATTATATCGCTCTTTTCAAATATTTCAGCCAATTCCACGTATTTGATGCCTTCGGCGGAAGGATAAGGGTCATAGGCCAACACGTTCATACCAAAGCCCTTGCAGATGTCAATAAACACTCTGCCAATCTTTCCCGTACCAACAACTCCCACAGTCTTGCCGTGCAGGTCAAAGCCCGTAAGACCGTTCAGACTGAAATTATAATCTCTGGTCCTTATATAAGCCTTATGAATACGACGAATGGACGTCAGAAGCATCGCCATGGCATGCTCTGCAACAGCGTAGGGGGAATATGCAGGCACGTGTACCACGTGAACCTTGCCGTAGGCGTACTTAACGTCAACGTTATTATATCCCGCGCAACGAAGAGCAACTATCTTTATACCCAATTCATACAGTCTGTCAATAACAGCCTTATTTACCGTATCGTTAACGAAAACGCATACTCCGTCACAACCCGTAGCCAGGTCAACTGTATCCTCGTTAAGCTTTGTATCGTAAAACTTAAACCTTATCCCCTTCTCCTGACCGTATCTTTCAAAAGAAGATTTATCGTAAGGCTTTGTATCAAAAAAGGCAAATTTCATACCCGTCCTCCAAAGACGTAATTTATACTATCAGTATACCACATTTTTATCCAAAAGAAAATAGAAAACCGATGATTTTGCAAATATTTAAAGAATTAGCCGCCCCCTGAGGAGCGGCTGTATATTTATTGGATAATAGTATATTCAAACATTTCCCAATGAAGGCGGGTACCAACGTCCACGCCCTGGGGAAGAAGTGCCAGGGCTATAAAAAGGTCCTCGGCAGAAGGGTTGCCCTCAAGTCGAAGATAGGCGTACTCCCCTTCTATTTTAACTACGGTATAGTTTTTAGGTTCCATATCTTATCTCTTCTTTTTGAATTCCTTCATTCCGTGGGTGCTACCGCCGTCGCAAAGCACGTCAACGCCTGCAAGATAGCCGTTTCTTTCATCGGCAACTGTTGCAAGTGCGTAGCCAAGCTCTTCGGGCTTACCCATACGCTCTTCTGCAGAGAAAGGAATGAGCATACCGCCCTCCTGAGCCTCAAGATTACCCATATCGGTGGCGATAAGGCCGGGGCTGAGGGATACTACTCTTATACCCTTTTTGCCGTATTCAAACGCGGTCTTCTGGGCGTACCAAACAACGAAGTTCTTGGAAAGAGAGTATGCAAAACCGCTCTTCTGGTAGTCGGTCTTTGCAAGGTTGCTCTTTTTAATTATCTTTTTAATAAACTTTTCCTCATCGGTATCGGCAAGGAGATAGTCCTTTTTATTGATTATAAAGGAAGGAAGAACGTAAGCGGAGTTTGAAGCAACGTCAACGATAACGCTGCCGGGGTTCATGAGCTTAGAGAACTCCTCGTTAACGTAAACGGTACCGAGAGCGTTTACGCGGAGGATCTTCTCGGGCTCTGCCATTGCGGGAGAAAGACCTGCGGAGTTGATAACGTTCTTTATCTCACCCAGGGATGCCGCATATTCGGCAAGTTCTCTTACGCTGTTTCTGTCGGAGGTGTCGCAAGCCTTTGCATAAGCCTCACCGCCAAGCTCTTTTATGGCGTTTACTGCGTTTTCAAGCTTTGCAACGGTTCTGCCTGCAAGAACGATTATCTTATCCTTGCACATAAGTTTTGCGGCTTCAAAGCCCATTCCGCTTCCGCCACCGGTAATAACACATACGTTTTTCATTGTGGATCTCCTTAATTTTATATGAATTATTTTTATACAAGCACATACACACGCATTATATCACAAATAAGGCGTAAAAGTCAAGAGTAGCAGAAGGGATTTTCACAAAAAAAATTCCCGCCCCTTCTGAGGGCGGCATAAATATCTTTAATTATTCGGTTGTGTAGTTATCAAAATAACCCTGAATATAAACGATGGGAGTACCCTTGTCGCCGGAACCGGAGGTCAGGTCACAGAGAGAACCGATAAGGTCGGTGAGTCGTCTGGGGGTAGTACCCTCGGAGATCATCTTACCTACCAGGTTGCCGTCCTTTTCCTGAATCTTGCCCTTGATAGCTTCCTTAAGAGCGTCACCGGAAAGGTCTGCAAAATCGTTATCGGCAAGGTACTTGAGCTTAAGCTCGTTGGGAGTACCCTCAAGACCGGAAGGATATGCGGGAGAAACAACGGGGTCTGCAAGTTCCCAGATCTTACCGATGGGATCCTTGAAAGCGCCGTCGCCGTATACCATAACCTCAACGTTTTTGCCGGTAGCGGCCTTTATTCTTGCCTGAATATCCTCAACCAAAGGCTGACAGTCGCGGGGGAAGAGCTTAACCTGGTCGTCGGTGGCCTTGTTGGAGCCGAGAAGACCGTACTCTTTATTGTAACCGCTTCCGTTTACGGGAGCGTTGAGTATTTCATCAAGACCGTATACTTTTTCTGCGCCTGCGGCCTTAAGCAAACGCTTGGTTCTTGCGCGGGTATGAATATCGCAAGGAAGAACGTTCTTGGTATAATCAAGAACTGCTCTGGGGTCGTTGGCAAAGATTATTTCGCACTCTGCGCCAGCTTCCTTAATGAGTTCTTCATAATATTCAACGTAATCAACGCCGGTGAAGGGATGCTTTACGTAGCCGAAAAGCTCACGGTATTTTTTGGTATCGAGAACGTCCTTGTAGGGGTCGATTCCGTGTTCGTCAAGCATATCAAGGCTTACAAGATGATTACCAACCTCGTCGGAAGGATAGGAGAGCATAAGAACTACCTTCTTTGCGCCCTTTGCAATACCGCGAAGACAAACGGAAAATCTGTTACGGCTGAGAATGGGGAAAATAACGCCCACGGTCTCGCCGCCGAACTTTGCCTTAACGTCTGCGGCAATATCATCGGTTGTAGCGTAGTTGCCCTGTGCTCTGGCTACGATAGCCTCGGTCATTGCAACGATGTCGCGGTCACGAACGGCAAAACCGTCGTCCTTTGCGGCCTCGAGAACGGAAGAGGTAACTATCTGTGCAAGATCATCGCCACTGCGAATAATGGGGGCGCGAACGCCTCTGGAAACTGTACCGACCATACGGCTCATAAATACATTACTCCTTTATTTGCGCCAAGGCGCAAAAATATATCATAAATCACAACTAATAGTATACCACAAAACAATGGATTTGTAAATAGATTTTTCTTCAAGTATGTTTCAAAAGTGCAAAATATATTAGACTAAAATGCTATAATTTTCACAATTTCTTATTCTTAGCATATAATCGTAGAAGGAATGAGGTGTCAGAATGTTTATATCTTCAAACTTTGAAACATTTATCAGTAAAAGGCCCGACGCATGGGCAATAATAAAGGGCAGCGGCGATCACCCCCATATTGAGGGTAACGTCCGTTTTTTTAAAAGCCACTACGGAACTTTAGTGGTTACCGAGGTTAAGGGGCTACCCAAGGGCAACTCCCCCTGCAAAAGCCCGATTTTTGCTTACCATATCCACGAGAAAGGAAATTGCCAAGGTAATGCCGACGATCCATTCGCAGAGGTAGGAGTCCATTATAACCCTCACGGATGCTCCCACCCCTACCACGCAGGAGATATGCCTCCCCTTTTTGGCGCGGACGGGTATGCATTCAGTACTTTTTTGACAAACAGATTTACCATAAAGGAGATAATCGGCAGAGCGGTTGTTATTCACGCATCCCCCGACGATTTTACCACCCAGCCCTCCGGGAATGCCGGCAAAAAGATAGCCTGCGGAAAAATTATGGAAGCATAAAAAGCGGCTCATAAGAGCCGTTTTTTATTCATTTCTAATTATTTTCTTCTACAGCCTTTTCAATGGCGGCTATACGCTCGCTGAGAGGAGGATGACTGTACTCCAGAACCACCAAGGACTTTGCGGGAGCAAGGTGTGAGAAGTTCTCCTTTGCCAACAGCTTAAGGCCGGTAATAAGAGCTTTTCCGTAGCCTTCCTTAACTGCCTGACGGTCGGCTCTGTATTCGGCGTAACGGCTGCGGGCATTCATTATCATACCCGTAAGAGGCTGAACTATACTCAAGCCTATACCGAGAAGGATATATCCAAAGCCGTAGTTCACGCTCTCAAATCCGAAAGCGGTGTGAAGCTCGGGGGTTCTTACGGCAAACCAAACAACAACAGCCATAAGGAGAAGGTTACCAAGATTCATTATCTGCCCCTTCAACACGTCCTTATGCAGACCGTGGCCAAGCTCGTGGGCAAATACGCCGCAGATCTCGTCGGGAGTCATGGCGTTTACAAGGTTGTCGTAAAGAACTATGGTCTTGAGCTTTCCAAAGCCTGTGAAGTAGGCGTTAAGCTTGGTGGTACGGCGGGATGCATCCATAACCTCAATAGCCTTTACCTGGTAGCCGTGCTTTGTGAGAAGCTCCATAAGCCTGTCCTTAAGCTCGCCCTCCTCAAGGGGCACGAACTTATTACCCAAACGGCTGAATATAGGATAAAGGAATGCTATTATAAGGGTGATGCAGAATACAGCCGCGGCGAAAAGAAGAATCATCCAGTCACCCATAGCTGTATGTATAAGAGCCAACAGACAAGCAAGGCCTACGGCAAGAATAATCTCGATAATAAGGCCTCTTATCTGGTCGGTAACGAAGGTCTTTACAGTAGAACGGTTAAAGCCGTATTTCTGCTCAATAACCATGGTATCAAAGTAATTGAGCCAAACGTTTATAAGGGTGCTGACGAGAATATCAAACAGGATAACCACTATAAGCTGTCCGTAGATACCGCCCCCGAAAAGTGAGGCCACAGCAGCGTGAACGTTAAAAACAAGAAGCAGTACCATTGCCACGTAGGAAATCACGGTGGATATCATGGTCAGACGGCATTTGTCCGCAGAGTAAGCCTTCCACTTCTTATAGGTTTCGGCATCGTAAACGTCGGCAACGTTCGCGGGAGTGGGATTGTTGGCAGAACGGCGCTGAACAAAGTTCAGAACCAGTCTATACAGATGTCCTAAAGTGAGAAGGACTAATACGATAATTTTCCATTCCATAAAAAACATCTCCTTAACAGTTATATCCATATTATACCATAAACATTGTTACAATTCAACACATAAAAAAATGTTCTTCGGCCGATTTCGACCGAAGAACTCTTTTTACTTATACAAGGAGATTTCTTTCGCTTTCGGGGTCAAAGAAGTGCATTACCTTACCCTCGAAGGTTACGTAAATGGTAGCGCCGTAAACGAGGGCATTACGTTCCTCGTCGGTGAGGGAAATGGTGGGGATACGAACGATAAGCTTATCGCCGTTTTCCTCAACCACGTGGAGGTGAAGCTCACTACCCATCATTTCGTTAACCTCTACCTTGCAGGGAATTGCTTCTGCATCTTCCTTGTGGGAGAGAACGAAGTGTTCGGGACGTACGCCGAGGATAACCTCTCTTGCCTCAACGCCCTTATCCTTGAGCATTTCGGCCTTTTTACCGTCAACCTCTATCTTTGCGCCGTAGGGAGTTACGTAATACTTGCCGTCCTCAATGATGAGGTTGGTCTTAAAGGTATTCATTTTGGGAGCGCCTATGAACTCGGCAACGAAAAGGTTGTCGGGCATATCAAATACCTGAGCAGGAGTGCCTACCTGCTGAATAAAGCCGTCCTTCATTATTACGATACGGTCGCCAAGGGTCATAGCCTCGGTCTGGTCGTGGGTAACGTAAACGAAGGTGGTGTCTATCTGCTGACGGAGCAGAATTATCTCTGCTCTCATCTGATTACGGAGCTTTGCGTCAAGGTTGGAAAGGGGTTCATCCATAAGGAAGACCTTACTGTCACGTACCATTGCGCGGCCGATAGCAACTCTCTGACGCTGACCGCCGGAGAGAGCGCGAGGCTTTCTGGTAAGGTACTCGGTAATACCGAGAATTTCCGCAGCCTTGGTTACCTTTTCATAAACCTCCTCCTGGGGTCTTTTCTTAAGACGGAGGCTGAAGGCCATATTTTCAAATACCGTAAGGTGGGGGTAAAGGGCGTAGTTCTGGAATACCATTGCCACGTCCCTGTCACGGGGCTGAAGGTCGTTTACAACAACGCCGTCTATCTCAATGGTACCGCCCGAAATCTCTTCAAGACCCGCTATCATACGGAGAGTTGTGGATTTACCGCAACCAGAAGGGCCTACGAAAACTATAAATTCTTTATCGGCAATATCAAGGTTGAAATC
>JAZSCR010000031.1:0-19955 GCA_045530715.1 Eubacteriales bacterium | reverse complement strand
TCACATTGATATTGTTGATCGCAGTTCTCGTTTCCCTGTTTACAGCACCTTTTGATGCAACGTCGGGTACCGATATGGGAGTTCCTCCCACGGTTTCGGCCCAACAGTTCGTTCTTATGGATGCAAAAACAGGACAGGTGCTTCTTGAAAAGAATATGCACCAGGTAGTGCATCCCGCATCAACCACAAAAATAGTAACAAACGCTCTTGCCGCCCTCAGCGGTATTCTCCCTGCAGAAACCACTACGGTTTCCAGAGATGCCATCGACGACGGTCAGAAGGGCGCATCATCTCATATAGCCATAGATTACGGCGAAACTCTGAGCCTTAAGGACCTTATGTACGGCAGTTTGCTCCATTCGGGCAACGACGCTTCCAACGCAATCGCGGAAATGGTAGCAGGTAAGCAATTCTCAGCCGACCAGTCCCTCACTTTTGAGGAAAAGATCGCAAAGTTCGCTTCTATGATGAACGAATTTGCAGAATCCGCAGGCGCGCTCAATACAAACTTTACAAATGCCCACGGTATGTATGAAGAAAATCACGTTACTACCGCTTACGATATGGCTCTTATTTTACGCAGCGTTATGGAAGTTGACGGACTGAGAGAAATAATGTCTACAGTTTCCTACACCATCCCTGCAACAAACAAGAAAGAAGCCAGAAAATACATAACAAACGGCAACAACCTTCTCAAAACCGGCGAGTTTAACTATCCCTTCTGTATCGGCGGTAAAACGGGATACACAGAATACTCCGGATACGGCTTCGTTGCGATGGCGGAAAAGAACGGGCGTCAGCTTATAGTTGCGGTATACAACTGTAAGGACGGAGATGCAAGATTTACCGATGCTATAAACCTCTTCAATTACGGATTTAATTATTTTAAAGAAGTCACCGTTGGAGTAGAAAAGCTTCCCAGAAGCCCCAAGCAGATAATTGACGGCGAATACATAACAGGCACAGCCACAGTATACGCTGATAAGCCCATAACCGTTCTTCTTCACTTTACGGTCAGCGAAGACGCTGTCGTTATAACCGATAATACCCCCGAGGCACTTTCTTCAACATCTCCTTCCCCCACCTATACGTTGAGTATTTCTGACGATTCCGGCACCTATATGTACCCTGAAATAGGCACCTTCCCCTTAACGTCAAATACCACTATGCTGGAAACTCCCATAAAGATATCGGGTGACAACGGACAGAACGATGGAGAAAACTCAAAACCGGACAAGGAAAAGAAACCCGTAAGCACGGCCTCCGTAGTGTTGCTTGTCGTGTTCATAATCATTCTTATAATTCTCGCAGTACTGATATTCTTCTACCTCTACTCTAATATTACAAGACAGAAGAGAGCGAGAGAACGCAGAAGAGACCGTCTTGGTGACAGATCCGTATATACAAAACACAGAACTGTTATCCCCGCCGCAACTCCCGTAAAAAAGAAGACCTCTGCAAAGCCCCATAACGCGGCTACCCGCCCTGCCCAGAAACCTGTAGCAAACGAACGAGGCGCAAGATATGCAAAAGAAGAGCCCGTTACCACAGGCCGCAGATACAAGCATTAAGAAAAAAAATTGCAAATATAAATACTAAAACGAAAGTCGGTATAAAAAATGAACGATAAGTTACGTAATGAATCCACAGATCGCCTCGCTGAAGCATTTATTTCCATTAAAAGTAAAGAGGAGATGTACGCCATCTTTGAAGACCTGTTCACCGTTGCAGAGGTAAAGGCTCTTGCACAGCGTCTTGACGTGGCAATTATGCTTTCAGACAAAGAACCTTACACTGAAATAGTTGCAAAAACGGGGGTTTCAACCGCAACCATTTCAAGAGTAAACCGTTGCCTTCTCTACGGCGCAGACGGATACAATATCATTCTTGACAGATTGAACAAAAAATAATGAACTACGACGAAATTGCCCCTTTTTACGATTCATTTAACGGAGGCTTTGACCACAAGGCCTACTTCCAAAGGATAAAACAAGCCCTCTCCCCTTACGTTGGATTTCCATTCGGAGACTGTGCCGCCCTTGACTGTGGGTGTGGCACGGGCTCTCTTATGCAGGCGGCGGTCGAGGAGGGCTTTGACTGTACGGGAGTGGATATTTCCCCATATATGCTTTCAGAAGCATCCTCAAAACCCGAGCTTGCAGAATGTCGCTTTATACTTCAAAGCTTGCCCGAAATAGACCTTTACAGGGCGTACGACCTTGTAATGTGCTGTCTTGACACGGTAAATCACCTTCAAAAGGACGAACTTAAAGAATTTTTCAGAAGAATATACAATTTCACTGAACATAACGGTTTTTTTGTATTTGACACAAAAACCGAGGCCGAATTTAAACGTTCCTCCCGTACCGTTTATTCTTACGAGGATGATGCCGTACTGCTCTACAAGGGAAAATTCAACAAGCCTAACATGACCACCGTCCTCCGTGCAGAATGTTTTACGGAGGAGGGCAGAGTGACGGCCGATACCACCGTAAATGAAAGATTCTATACAAACAAAGAAATCAAAGCAATGATGTCAGACACTCCTTTCACCTATATAGGACGATATTCCTGGAACAGAGGCGAAAGGACAGTCTTTATTTACCGAAAGGAAAATCTTGCATAACTATGGACAGAAACGAAACCTATATATATAACCGAAACATCCGCGTACGAAGAACCTTTCTTGGAGAAGTCATAGACAAAATATCAGCCATACGTAATTTTGACTCCACCGAACGGGAGCTTTTTACCTTTTCCGCAATGTTGGCCGCTGCCCTCGCATCAGAGATCAAGGACGATGAAGGCAGCGTTTTCGTGTCTTTAAAGGCTCCTACGGGAGGTAAGGTTGCCACCGCGTTTTGCGAAACCGACGGAAGGCTCAGAGGCTACGCAGACTTAAAGCCTGCCGATCCTCTCACCGACGGAAGATATCTTCTTACAGTTGGAATAAGACTCTATGTCAGAGGAGATTATCAGAGTACCGTAACAGGAGATACTCCTGAAAACGCTGCCTTGGCATACTTTATAAACAGCGCCCAGACAAAGGCCGCCATAAAAATAAATTACGGAAAAGAATCCCATATGTACCTTTGCGAATATCTGCCGGGGCACGACGTAAACACAACCGAGCAGGTCAAAGCAGAACTCAAAGACAAAAAGGATATACTGGAGATTGCCCTTGCCGAAGCGCAGAAAGAGCCCGAGGACGTGGCTGACATGGTAAAACAAACCCAAACGGACATAGTTTACGGTTGCACCTGCTCGAAGAGAAAATTAAGAGCGATATTTGAATCTCAAGGAATAACCGTAGAGGAAGGCATGGAAGCAGAATGCCGCCTTTGCGGAAAGTTATACACCTTTTAAACATACACCCACGAGCCTTTTGACGAAAGGAATGAAGGAACTTTATGGAGAAAAAGTATCTCACACCCGACGAACAATTACGAAAAGAAAAAGCAAAAAGACATAAGCTGCAGGTAAAGCTGAAGGCTCTGAAAAAGCGTTCAGACATTCTGACAGCAGTATCGGCCCTGCTTGTTATTGGTATAGTTATAGCCTTAATTTTAAGCTTAACAAAAAACATGAATAATATCACCGAAGATAAGGGTAGCCGTTTATCAAAGGATAACGCCATAACGGCAATGCTTTCTTTACCCATAATCTCGGTAAACGTTGACGGCAACGATATTCAGATCAAGAATATGCCCGATATGTTCACCATCCTCAGTCCCGGAACGTGGGAAGCCACTTCCGAAAAGCCCAAGGGAAAAGAGAAGGTAACCTTCACCATAGAAAGCGGATATACGGTAACCCTTTTTGACTCAAAGCACGTCAGAATATCAGACGGGGCAAGCACCAGAGTTTATAAAACTCAAACCGTTATTGCCAACGAGATAGCCACCTTTATATCCGACAATACTACCCTCACAGCCGAAGATTTAAGCTCTCTTATAAGCCAAACAAAGGAAGTTTTTTACAACTCCCCTTACTATAGCGACTATATTGCCGCAGGCTCAGGTCTTTCCGCGGCTCTCTCCCCCACAAGCTGGACGGAAATAGATTTCTATCCGGCAACCGAAAATCCCACTACTACCATTACCGCTTGGGATAACGTAACTATATCCTTATATGAAGCCTCCAACGTCAGCGTTGTTATATTCAACGGAAACGCCGTATACTACAACTACCCTGCCGAAATTGCAACCGATGTTCGGGAATACATAATAAAGACCATTTCATCGGCATCTGCAGATATTAAGACAAAGCTGTCCTCTTATCATGAACTTAAGCTTATAACTGCCTCAAATCAGTATACAGTCATCCCCGACGAGGCCTTTGGAGCAATGCTTTTGTTTGACCAGTGGAGAAGATTGCTTGAATCCCCCTATCTCCCGGCTTCCCCCACCTACGACATAACCGACGGAACAGAATTTTCACTCAGATTCTTTAAAAACGACAGCGTAGTAGAAGTAAACGGCGGAGAACAGTATTACTCTGTACCCGCAAATACTTTCGTTCAGATAGAGGTGTATATCCAGAAATCTACCACTCCTCCCCCTCCCGTGGATATACCCGACGAAAACGATCCTCCCGTGCAGGAGCAGGATACTGTAATGATGGCCTTCATTCAGAAGCTTATGGCAGAAGAAACAGCCCTCGGCAAATTCTCTGTAAAAGCGCCCGACCTTGTAGCTACTCTTGACGTCAAGGAAGATTTCAGACTCTTGCTCAATCTTCAGCTTTGGCAGAAATCCACCCTCCCCGAATCCTTCAACAACGAATCGGCAAAAGCAATGGCCTTTAAATTTGCCGACGAAAGTTATTTTGTAATATATCCCGAATTTAATATAGCAGAAATCCATCTCTCAGAAACTGAAAAAGCAATATACCTCTGCCCCGCGGATATGGCTTCCCAGATAGAAACCTATACCACCGCAAACGCCGTGGAGGAAGCTGTGACCATTACGGATGCAGAGCTATTAGCCCTTGTTTCTGCACAAAATCAGCTTCACGTTGCTTTGTATCAAGGCGTATCCACTACCTTTGCAAACGGTGGAACCGCTTCCGTTTCCGATATTTCAAAATGGATAGCATCCCTTTCCATAAAGGCTCTTGAACAGAAGCCCGCAACTTCCGCAGATAAAAAGACTGTACTTACCTTTGACGGTGAAAGAAACGCAGTGCTTACCTTCGCCGCCCTGTCAGACGGAACTGCCGTACTCAACGTATATTCAAAGAACGAAGCTGACGGTTCTATAACCGACGTATGGTTTACTATTCAGAATAAACCTTACCAGACCGTATGCGACGAACTCTCCGCTTATATGACGGTCATGGTCAATGCCGTAGCATTCGGATTTGCAGATGCCATTGAAAAGGGCGATATAGCTGAAATTTCAAGATACATCAAGGTAGACGATATGGAAAAATGGGGATACGATAACTTCTTCTCCGCTACCATTTCCGAAGCAACTGCACAGGCTACCGAAATACCCGGTACCTACGACTTGGTACTTACAGTATCTGACGCAAAGAAGTCCTCCTTGAAGGAAGGAAATAACGAGCTGAAGATGACCGTAGCCTACAGCCAAAGCTCTGCAGAGCTGTATGTAAGCACCCTTAAATTTGCCGATGATATAGACACTGCAGACTTTGAAAAGGAAGAAATCGCAGACATCATCACCTTCATTTCCAGATGTACAAAACTTCCCTTCGGCGCTCCTTCAGAAATAGATACCAATGCTCTTATAAACTACTGTATGTTCCTTACCAGAAAGTACGGAGACAGCAGTAAAACAGAATTTACTCAGACCGAGATAAACGCAGCCGCAAACAGATACTTCCAGATGAGCACCCTCTCGGATGCAACCTCTCCCTACTTTAACGCTGATAAGGGAGTATACGTATTCTCAGGCTCTGCGGCTGTTACCCCCTCAATTACCGTAATAAAAGACGAATCGGACAACGATATATACACCGTTACCATCGCCCATACAGAAGATCCCCTGGGACTCTTCTTCTCCACCCCCATAACCTATAAAATGCAGAGAATATCCGTTACCGAAAACACGGTTATCGAGGGTGAGGACGGTACCCCCGTAACGGAGGAAAAGACATACGGTTACTATATCTATATTTCCGCTATTCAGATACCCGTACAGTAAGGAATAAAATCTTATGTTTTCAAAGTATTTTGGAGATAAGGCCTTTTGGAAGGTGCTAATCAGACTTGCCCTTCCCATAGCCTTGCAGAATCTTCTCATAAGCTCGCTGTCCTTAATAGACACCCTGATGGTTGGACAGTTGGGAGATATTTCCCTTTCTGCCGTCGGTATGGCCACCCAATGGAGCTGGCTTATGAATATCATACTGTTCGGTATCGGTTCTGCCGCTGCAATGTTCATATCCCAATACTGGGGAACAAAAGACATCGTTGCTATCCGTAAAACCTACGGTATTGCGATGATATCAACGGTAATAATAATCGGTATCTTTTCGGGATTGGCTTTCTTTGCCCCCGAAGTTATCATGAAGGTATTTAACCGTACTCCCGAGGTTGTTGCAGAGGGCGTGTCCTATCTTAAAGCCGTATCCCTGTCCTATTTTGCAACGGCATTTACCTCGGTAATGTCCATTGTTTTGCGTTCTACCGAAAACGTCAAACTTCCCATGTGGATATCATTTATGACCACGGGAATAAACGTATTTTTCAACTACTGTCTTATTTTCGGAAAGTTAGGATTCCCCAAAATGGGCGTAGCCGGTGCCGCAACAGCTACTGCCATATCCGCCTGGATAGGCCTGATATTGATAATTCTTATTTCGGGTATCAGCAAAAATATCATTTGGGCACCCCTCAAAGAGATATTCTCCTTTACAAAATCCCAGATAGCAGAGTTTTACAAAAAGGCCACCCCCGTAATTATAAACGAGGGTATGTGGGCGTTGGGTACGGTACTCTGTAATATCATATTTTCAAACCTCGGCCACGAATATTACGCCGCCGTAACCATTCTCCGAACCTTTGAAAACATCGCCTTTGTATTTTTTATCGGTCTGTGTAACGCTTGCAGTGTAATGATAGGCAAATCTATCGGCAAGGGACTTACGGAAAGAGCTGTGGGCGATTCACTTCGTTTCACCTTTATTGTGCCTACTCTGGGAGTTGTTCTCGGTCTTATATGCATATCATTCAGACACGACCTTGTTTCCATATTCAGTAGCAGCGGAAACTTTACAGAGCTTACAGTCACCACGGCGGCAACCCTTATGCTTATATACAATCTTTGGATAGGCATAAGAAATATTCCCTATATTCAGGTTGTAGGCATATTCAGATCGGGCGGAGATACCGTCGCAGGTATAAAAATGGACCTTACCTGCCTTTGGTTTTGCTCTCTCCCAGTAACCTTTATAGCGGCTTATATTCTCAAACTTCCCTTCCCTCTTGTATTCCTTATTATGTACGTTTTTGAGGATGTTCCCAAAGTTGTGCTTTGTCTGACCCATTACGCAAAGCTAAAATGGATAAAACCCGTTACAAAAGAAGGTATAGAAGGATTTGAGAGGTTCAAAGCAGAAAGACAAAAGCACCTTAACAGCAAGAAAGGCAGTTAACTATGGGTATTCACGAATCAGGCGAAATGTATCTTGAAACCATATACAAGCTTTCTGAAACAGGAAAGCAGGTTCGTTCTATAGACGTAGCCGCAGAAATGGGGTTTTCAAAGCCCAGCGTAAGCCGCGCCATAGGCTTACTCAAGGCTGACGGACTCATTACGGTAGAGCCTAACGGAGGTATAACCCTTACAGATAAGGGGCGAGCTCTTGCAGGTAACATATATGAGCGGCATAAGGTAGTGTCTGACTTTCTGAGGAAGATAGGCGTTGACGAAAATACCGCCGCCGACGATGCCTGCAGAATCGAACACGTTATAAGCGAAACAACTTTTGAAAAGCTAAAAGAACATCTTAAAAATATTTAAATACAAAAAAATGACTCCCATGGGAGTCATTTTTTTACTTATTTATTCTGTTCTGCTTTCTGCTTATCTTCTTCTCTAAGCTGTACGCGTCTTATTTTACCCGATATGGTCTTGGGGAGCTCGTCAACGAACTCAACCACACGGGGATACTTATAAGGCGCGGTGTGGGTCTTAACGTAGTCCTGAAGCTCTTTTACAAGCTCGGGAGAAGAAGAATACCCCTTGGAGAGAACTATGGTAGCCTTAACTGCCTGACCTCTTATGGGGTCGGGAACGGCTGTAACTGCAACCTCGGTAACGGCGGGATGCTCCATAAGGCAGCTTTCTACCTCAAAGGGACCTATACGGTAACCGCTGGATTTGATAAGGTCATCGGTTCTTCCTACAAACCAGCAGTATCCATCCTCGTCCATCCATGCAGTATCACCGGTATGGTAAAGGTTATCGTGCCAAACCTCTTTGGTCTTTTCGGGGTCGTTGTAGTACTCACTGAACATACCGATAGGCTTACCCTTGTCGGTACGGAGACATATCTCACCTACAGCGCCCGTCTTTACGGGATTACCGTCGGGGTCAAGAATTACAACGTCATACTGGGGTGTGGGCTTACCCATAGAGCCGGGTTTGGGAGTCATACCTATAAGATTTGCAAGGGTAAGAGTAGTTTCGGTCTGACCAAATCCCTCCATAAGAGAAATACCAGTTATCTCCTTAAACTTATAGAACACCTCGGGATTGAGGGCCTCGCCTGCTATTGTGGCATATTTAAGGGCGGAAAGGTCGTATTTGCTCATATCCTCCTGAATAAAGAATCTGAACATTGTGGGAGGCGCACAGAAGGTGGTTATTTTGTAATCCTGAATCTTGGTAAGGATATCGTGTGCCTGGAACTTCATAAAGTCGTAAACGAATACGCAGGCCTCACAGAGCCACTGACCGTAAAGCTTACCCCAAACGGCCTTACCCCAACCTGTATCGGCTATGGTAAGATGTATACCGTCAGGGTCAACGTTATGCCAATATCTGGCAGTAACGATGTGACCGAGAGGATAGGTAAAGTCATGGGCAACGATTTTGGGATAGCCGGAAGTTCCGCTGGTAAAATACATAAGCATAAGGTCGGTGGACTTTATTGCCTCGTCCCCTGAAGGACGGGGAAATACGTCGGAAAAGGCTTTATATTCCTTATCAAGGTTATACCAACCTTCTCTCTCGGCACCGTTAATAACCTTTATCTCAAGCGTAGGCGACTCTGCGAGAGCATCCTCTATATGCTTAGGAGTATCGTTTTCATCGGTGGCAATAACGGCCTTTATGCCTGCGGCGTTAAATCTGTATACGTAATCCTTCTTTGTAAGAAGAAATGTTGCAGGGATAGCAATAGCGCCTATTTTATGTAAAGCAACTATGGTGAACCAGAAGTGATAGTGTCTTTTGAGAACTACGAGAACTCTGTCACCCTTTTTTATACCGAGGCTTTTATAATAATTTGCGGCTCTCGCGCTTTCGCGAGCAACGTCGGCAAAGGTAAATCTCTTTTCTTCAGAATGTTCGGAAAGCCATACTATTGCCGTTTTATCGGGAGATTTTGCGGCAACTGCGTCAACGCAGTCAAAGCCGAAGTTAAAATCCTCGGGGATATTAAACTTAAGCTCCTTCAGATACCCTTCGGGGCTCAATGTTTCATCTACGAAATTCTTATATACTAACATACTGTTTGTCGTAATCGGCTGATGCCTGTTCCTTTCTTAATTCTCGGACATTACGACGGCAAGGAAAACGCAGTCGCCGTCAAGAGCGACCATGCCGTGACCGTGGGAGCTGTCGTAATAAACGCAATCTCCTGCCTCAAGAATTTCTACGTGATTTTCTAACTTAACCTTAAGACGTCCACTAATCACATAGTCAAATTCCTGACCCTTATGGGTGGAGAGTGCAATAGAGTCATCATCCACGATCCCGTCATATTTTGCAGTTACGAGGAAGGGCTCGGCAACCTTATCTTTGAGAAGATATGCAAGGTGCTGATATTTAAAGCCTTTACGTCTGTCAATGGGAAGACCTTCGTTCTTTCTGACTACGGTATAAAATCCCAAAGTAGGCTTATCGCCGGTAATGAGTTCGGTAATGTCTACTCCAAAATGCTTTGCGCACTTATATAAAAATGTAAATGAGAAATCAACTTTACCGCTCTCATGAGCGACATAATCCTCTACGGTGGTATCGCAGATCTGAGCCATGCGTTCAACCGAGATATCGAGGATAAGTCTTAACCCTCTAACACGCTCTGCTATTTGAGCGACCTGAGAAGACACATCCATGTTATTACCTCCTTATCCGAAACTGTCGGAATTTATTGCAGTAATTATAGCACCCTCCTTTGTCAGAATTATGACAGCAAAAGATATAAAGTGTGACATTTAAATGGCATATAAAAAACGAGTATTTAAGACACATTTTTGTAACAATACACACAAATGGGAATTTTACAAAAATGCCGTTGAAAATAGGAAATTTTGAAACATTTTCAAGAAAATGCGAAAAAGTACTTGCCAAATCAAACTTTTTATGATATAATAGTATGCCGCTCTACAGGGCGGGCAGGCATAACCGATAAAATCAGTGATACCTGTAACCTTTCTGCCTGAAAAGGCACGGCAAACACATCTTGAAAGGATAGCATACCCATGGATGAACTGATTCAGGAAAAACAACATCTAAAGAAGATAGTCGACCTTATAAACGACCAGCTTAAGCTTGACGATAAAAGAAAGGCCGAGCTTAAGAAAGAAATAATTGAAGAACGAGCAAGAATCTGGGATGACCTTTCAAAAGGAGCCTACGATATTGCTACCGAAATGCAGGACGTTACGACCGACTCCCAGGCCGACTACCTCAGAGCCGCCAGCTACGATCGAATAGAGCAAAGAAAAAACCGTCTTATTATGCTCCACGACAATCCTTACTTTGCAAGGATTGATTTTAAGGAAAACGGATACGACGAAGTAGAAACCTATTATATAGGCGCCTGCTCTTTTTCAAACGACGAAACATCTGAAATATACGTCTGCGACTGGAGAGCGGATATATCTTCCCTCTTTTACGAGCAGGGGTTAGGTCCCGTATCCTACACGACCACATACGAAACCATCAATGGTGACCTCTCTTTAAGACGTCAGTTTAAAATCGAAAATGCAGAGCTCAAGTATATGTTTGATTCCGACGTTGCAATCGAGGACGATATACTACAGAACGAGCTTGCAAAAGACAGCGATTTAAAGCTTAAAACCATAGTTTCCACCATCCAGAAGGAACAGAACAAGATAATCCGAGATATATCGGGTGATATACTTCTTGTTCAGGGCGTTGCGGGAAGCGGAAAGACTTCCATAGCCCTCCACAGACTGGCATACCTTCTGTATAAGTACAGAAACTCCCTTACCGCAGACTCCATAATAATATTCTCCCCCAACAACGTATTTAACGGATATATTGCAGACGTACTTCCCGCGTTGGGTGAACAAAAAGCGGTACAGAAGTCCTTCCACGAGCTCTTCGCATCATTCTTCCCCCAGTTTAGCTTTGAAACTCCCGTAGAGTATCACGAGCGTATGCTGGCAGAAGAAGACAAAACAAACGAGCACTTCAAGACGACCGAGGAATTTGCCTCCGTTTTACGCTCCGTATTTATGGAAGAAACGGCCGTAAGAGAAAGTGCACCTGCAATTACCTTTAAGAATACCACCCTTATGAAAGCCGAAGAGGTTCTTGACAGATATAACAACTGGTACAAGAACTTTCCTCCCGCAAACCGTATTCAGAAGATAAAGAATACCGTTATGGAGGACTTTGAAAACAACTGCAAAGACTACTACCTTGCATCCTTTATCAAAAAGATGAAGAGGGACGAAGCTCTTGACTTTACCGATGAAGAAGAAGTTATACTCAAAAATAACGAGTGGGAAAGAGCCGTTAAGGAAATGGAAAGAAAGATAGACCGACTTCTCCAGCCCGATCTTCTCTCAATATACAAAAAGGCTCTGGCAAAGGGTTGCCCCGAAGCCGAAGGCTATACAGGTATATCCAAGAATGCCGCAGGTAGCGTACTGCTGGACTACACGGACCTCTTCCCCATGACATATCTGGGCATACTCTCAGGTGCGGTAAGACCTATGAGAAAGATTGCCCATTGCGTTATTGACGAAGCTCAGGATTATCCTCCCATTCTTTACAGAATCATAAACAGTCTCTTCCCCATGGCAAAGCTTACCATACTTGGTGATATAAGCCAGAAAACGTCTGATATAGGCCTTTCCATTGATAAAATAGAAGACTATTTTACCAGAAAGACCGTATTCTACAAACTCACCCGTTCCTACAGATCTACCTCCAACATCAACAGCTACCTCAAATCTGTTGAGCCCACCAAGGCAGAGGGTACCGATTACTTTGAAAGAAACGGTGAGGATGTGTCCTTTATCTCCTCTTCTGCAGAGGATATCACCTACGCAATAGAAGAGCTGATTTCTTCGGGTCACAAGAGCAACGCCATTATATGTAAGGACAGAGCCGAGTGTCATAGAATAAAAGATATGCTCGGCGATAAAATAAAGGCAACGGTAATAGGTGAAGATAACATTATTTACCCCAGAACCACAGTTATCATCCCCTCTTATCTGACCAAGGGCCTTGAATTTGACGGAGTAGTGGTAGTCGATAATGACGGCACATTCTCCTCAAAAGCAAAGGGACTCTATTACGTCGCCTGCTCAAGAGCGCTCCACAAGCTCTACGTTGCAAATAAATAAAAAAACTTCCCCGCCAGACCAACCGTCTGACGGGGAAATCTTTTTTTGTACGCCTTCTTTTTGCTTTTACAGAGAAAGAGCTACTCTTCCCTTCCCCTGCATATTTCACAAAAAGCCGATGCGGTCTCGTAAAACATTTTCTCTGCACCCGCAATATCGCTCAGACTGAGAATACCCACTATTTTTCCGCTATCGCATACGGGCAAGCGGCGTACCTTTTCCTTTGCCATCAGCCTCGCAGCTTCGGTAACCGAATGCTCGGGAGATATGCAAACAAGTTTACCGTCAGTCATGACCTCTTCTGCCTTGACCGTGTCCGGCCGTCCCGCGGCGATACACCGAAGAATAATATCCCTATCGGTCACTATTCCCGCGAACTTCCCGTTCTTCTCCACGGGCACAGCCCCCACGTTCCACTCTTTCATGAGTTCCGCGGCTCTTCTCACAGGCTCGTCGGCAGAAACTTTGACTACCCTCGCAGTCATTACATCTTTAACCTTCATTTAATCATCTCCAAAAAAATTATGCCCCATAGTGGGGCATATATGCAATAAAAAATATATTTACAAAGTTATTCAAAAATCATTCCGGCCATATAACGATCCGAAAAAATTTTATTTGATGAAAGATCAAGAACGCAAGCTTTTTTTGCAAGCGTCGCACATTCTGTCTTAAATACAGAATTCAGCAATAGCATCGAAGCACCGCTGAGCGCGGCATTACCCACAGTGACCGATACGTTTGCAAGTTCTCTTGGCAAAAGTCCGATCCTTGCGGCGCTTTCCTTATTTAAATAATTTCCAAAGCCTCCGGCGATGTATAAAGTGGGAACATCTTCGATCTTGAGATTTTGGCATTCAATAAGTGTTAGCAGGCCTGCACATATTGCGCTCTTTGCAAGCTGAAGCATACGAATATCCTTTTGAGTAAGAGCTACCGGTTCCTTTATCATAAAGAGATCATGTTCAAGATAACCGCTTACATCAACTATCTCTTTATCGAGCATGCAAGCAACGGCATCAACAAGGCCACTTCCGCAAATCCCTACGGGAGTAACGTTTCCTATTATATGGGCTAAAAGCTCTCCGTCTGATATCTCCACTTTATCTATAGCCCCGCGTGCCCCTCTCATACCCATAGTAATACCAACACCCTCAAAGGCGGGTCCTGCGGCAGTAGAGCAAACGGTAAGTGTACCGTTATGCCATAACGCCATTTCGCCGTTTGTTCCTATATCCGTAAGCATTACCGTGTCATTCTGGCAAAGTCGTGTGGCAATGATCGCACAGGTGATGTCGGCTCCAACAAAGGCGGAGATACAGTGAGGAAGGTATATATCGGTATTCGGAGAAAGACTTGAAAGCCCTAATTCACTCGCGATAATTGTCTCTCCAAAAAGTCTTTTTGCTTTAAATGGCACATGAGAAAACGGCTCTGTCGATTCTCCAACAAGTAAAGACAGCATAACGGTATTTCCTGTTATAACGACACCGTCTATTTTTTTTACATCAATATCTGCCAAAAAAGCAAGCTCAAGGAGAATACCGTTCAAAGATTCGCGGATAGAGTTTGCAAGCAACTCCCCTTTACCGTCAAGGGCGGCCTCAATACGAGAGATAACGTCCGCGCCCCATTCCGACTGGGGATTCAAGCGTGATACCTCAGCAAGGATATTCCCTTTTACGTCATACAACCTTGCCGCAAGTGTGGTAGTACCGATATCTATGGCGACACCGTAATTCGAGAAGGAAGGAGAAATCTCAAATTCAGGAAGTACGCCGTCTGTTACTATCTGGGTTGCTTTAGCATCCTTTAAAAATTCCACACCACAATCGCCCAATGCCTGTGTAAGGCAAGCGAGTCGAACACCACTTGCAAGCTCGTCCTGGGATAATAGATTTAATTCCGCCGCGGTCGGTTGGGAAAGATTTCCTCTTGCGATAACTCGGCACTTTCCGCATTTCCCGTGTCCACCGCAGGGCTTCTCACCTTTGATTATCTCAGAAAGCAGCATACCGATATGAGCAAGGATTGGTTTGCCGTTTACCGTTACGATAATTTTTTCACTCATTATTCTTCTCCGTCAATCAAAAACAGAACAGCTTTCCTTTATTTTCCGTAAAATTCGTTGAAAGCCGCAAAGAATGCATCTATATTTTCCCAAGGAGTCATGGGAGGAACGTCACAGCCCGATGACAAAACGAAGTTATTATATTTACAGCATCTTTCCATAAGAGACAACGTTGCCGCTCTTACACTGTCGGGTGAACCCAAACGAAGCACTCCTGCAGGATCAATATTACCCATAACTACGGTATCTGAGGGTACTTTCGCAATGATATCCTTTTCCATATCCACAGCGTTACCAAAATGATACGCCGCTGCACCGGTTGAAAGAATTGAATCCAGCATTACAGGTACATTATCTCCGCAGTTGTGATAAATTACGATAAAGCTATCGTCCTGCACCGCGTCAACTATTTTCTTTACATAGGGCGAGGAAAATTCCTCCTCAAGGGAAGGAGAAAGCAATCCGGCAACGGGCTCTGCCATTACTATGCCGTTGGCTCCCGCCGCCTTGTATGCTTTTGCATACTCAATAAGAAATGACGTGACCTTTTCAAGTACGGTATGCACCATATCGGGGTCGTCGTAGCAGTCTATCATAATCTCGGACACGTCAAAAAGTCTTGCCGCCAAGGAGAAAGGGCCTATTATTCCCGCAAGAACGGGGCGATCGGTTATCATTTCAGAAGCTTTTTTGATTGCATCAACGTATATCTGTGTTCTTCCGCTTCCGATAGCAGGAATTTCAAGGGCTTCTGCCTCGTCCATATCATTTATCAGTCTACCTTTTACGGTAGGCACTTCATCGTCGGATATTAAAATGGTAGCACCGAAGCACTCGGCTTCAACCGACAGATCCATAAAACTAACCGAGGCCGCCGCATCGATACGCTCGGCTACCAGCTTCATTCCCTTTGCTTGCAGATCGCTGTCTGAAATAAGCTCGCGGACAGTAATACCCAGCAGGCTCACGCAAGGAAATGACAATATAGGTATGGGTTTCTTTGCACCCTTATTTTTTAGTGAATTGCTCCACTGTTTCATATTGTGATTTGACATAAAAAATCCCTTTTACGGTTTCCAATGTTCGGCAATGGTCTCTTTTGCAAGTTCTACATATCTACGACCGCGCTCATAATCACCGAATATTGTGCCAACCTCACGCTGTGCAACCTCAAGAAGACAGCCGCTGGCACATTCAGCAACGTCCTTAAAGTACCGACGTATTGCGTCTTCATCGAGAGGTCCCGGATTGGTTACATACTCGGCGCGTGGCTTACTGTAATATACAACACGTGTACCGCGAAGATATTCGCCAATTTGGCGCTCGTCATTAAAAGGAGATACTGACAGTTTACGCAGGTTATCCCATTTTGAAAGGTATTCTTCCCAAAGGTTATCAACCCTCTCACAGCAACCGTATGAAAGTAACCCGAAACGCTTTACCAATCTGTCAAAATACGGATATACAAACTCTCCATACATATCGGGAGAAACAGCCGTCGTCTCCTGTGACTCGAGAAATCCCCATAGCTGCTTGGTAGAACTTATCTGACCATCTGAAGGAAGCTCATCTGTAAATGCAAAGGATTCTTGCGCTACTCCGGAGTAATCGTTGGTAGGCTTAAGAAGCCCGTTAGCTTCAAGATAGTCAAAATACCTTTCATGAACCGACGTGGCCATTTCCATTATCTTATGAAGGGTATCGGGGGCATCATACATTGACATATAAAATGTTTCTAAGCTTATTCGTCTGACGATGGGATTACAAATTAAACCTCGAAGTGAGGGTTGAACAATTCGTGACGGCAGTATATCCCCTATTATCTCGTCCGCCCATTCGCACCATTTTTTAGTGCCCTCCACGTCAACCGAAAAGGAACCGTTACAGAAGAGTTCAAAATCTTTCTCGATGTCATCCGTCAAAGGCTCAATATGATAGCCTATAGAATTATTTGAATACACCGTCTTCGGTGATGACCCAAAAGGACGCACGGTTGTAAAAAGATTTACGTCATAAGTATCAGAAACGGGAGTATCATCATTAAACAGCTCGCGTCCAACCATTGTTGAGAGGAGTTTACGCTCAAGTCTGCGGGCATCTTCACCTTCACAGCGCATACGAGGATACACTACCTCATTGATAAAGTTTGAAAAAAGCAATCTTACAGTAGGCGTATCGTGTACCCCTTTTGCTTGTTTTTTCCACATATCCAAAATTTCTTGGTTGCGAATGCTATGTGACAGTTCCACCTTGCGGGATGCAATCTCACGCAATATTTCCCTGTCTTTTAAAGATACTTTCTCCATAGTTATTCCTCTTTTTTACTTACGCTTTACAAAAACCCACAGCCGCATCGGCCGCACTTGCCGCATCAGCTGTATAGCAATCCGCACAGATCTTGTCGCAATATTCTTGTGAAACGGGCGCGCCGCCTATCATTATCTTAACCTTATCGCGTATTCCAGATACCTCTGCCGCTTTTACGACCTCTTCCATAACCGGCATGGTAGTGGTGAGAAGCGCAGAGCAACAAATGACCTGACAGTTCTCCTCTATAGCAGTCTGAACAAATTTTTCAGCAGGAACGTCCGTTCCCAGGTCAACGACCTCAAGTCCCTTGCCTTCCATCATCATCTTTACAAGATTCTTTCCGATATCGTGAAGGTCGCCCTGTACCGTTCCGATACAGACTTTACCCTTGGCAGTAACCCCGTTTTCAGCAAGATAAGGCTTGAGCACTTCCATACCCATATTCATAGCCCTTGCAGCAACGAGCACCTCTGGAACGTAAACCTTATTGTTCTTGAATTTATCCCCAATAACGTCCATTCCTGCCAGAAGTCCCTCATTGAGAATATCATCAGGTTTTACACCGGCATCAAGGGCTTCCTGAACAAGAGCTGGTACTATTTTGAATTTTCCTTTTTGAACGTTTATGGATATGTCGTCTAAGACGCTCATTATTTTTCTTCTCCTTTCGGTTTTGCCATAAGCAAGCGCGCAAACGATGTTGTGTCCTGAACACATAAATAAAAAGCCACCGCATTAGCGATGGATTTTTTTGGTACCCGCAGCGGGAATCGAACCCACAACGGCCCCTTAGGAGGGGGCTGTTATATCCATTTAACTATGCAGGCGTATGCAGTTGTTTAGCACCTGTTCATTATACCGCATCACCATATTTTTTTCAATAGCCAAAAGGGAAAATTCAATTAAATGTTTAAAATAATGAAAAGGAACGGCTGTACGTTCCTCTTCATAAAGTCAATATTTACGGGAAATCTCCCTCACCGCCCGCAGAAGGGCGTATATATCCGACTCTTTCGTAAATGCCCCAAGGCTTGCTCTTACAACTCCGCGGTCAAGGGTGCCAAGCTTTTTATGACATAGTGGTGCACACTGTAACCCGCCTCGGACAGCTATGCCGTATTTTTCATCAAGTATAGTGGATACAGTTTCAGAAAGCATATCCCCCACAGAAAATGGCACTACGGAAAGGCTTCTGCTTTTTGAACGGTGAAGGGTAATATTTGGCATGCAGGCAAGTTCTTCAGCAACTCTGTCGGCAAGATAAAACTCTCTGGTTATATTGGCAGAAGATAAAAATTCAAGTCCCGCCTTTAGCCCCGCAATTCCCGGACAGTTTACAGTCCCCGCCTCAAAGCTCTCGGGAAAAATAACCTCGGGGGCTGCCTCGGCAGATACGGTCCCAGTGCCTCCGAAGGTAAGGGGTAAAAGTTGGGGTAATGGACTACGTATTACCATAAGCCCCGTACCTTGTGGACCGTAAAGGCCTTTATGCCCCGGTAAGCAAATAATATCTCCCCCATTTACGGGTATCATTCCGCCGCTTTGGGCGGCATCAACTATTAAAATTATACCTTTCTTTTGGCAGATAGAGTATATTTCTTCAATGGGCAACACTCTGCCCGTAACGTTAGAAACGTGAGTAACCACGGCCATTGAGGTGTCGGGAGTTATGGCGGCCAAAAACCCCTCAATAGCGGATTCGTCACAATCTCCGGTATCAAATATATCAAAGTCGCAAATACCCCATTTTTTCAGCATATATACGGGGCGATATACGGAATTATGCTCCATATCGGATAGTATTATCCGCGTTCCCTTTTTGCACAGCCCCATAATGGCCGTATTGAGGGCGTGGGTGGTATTTGAGCAGAATATAACGTTTTCGGGCTCTGCAGAAAAGAGTTTACCTGCTACAACTCTGGTGGAATAGAGAAGTTCAGAAGCATCCACAGACAGACGGTGTCCGCTTCTCCCTGCGTTTCCACCGTTACTTCTGAGCCATGTATCTACGGCTCGGTATACCCCCTCGGGCTTTGGATGGGTGGATGCGGCGTTATCCAGATATATGGACGGCCGTTTTTCAGCGTATCTCATACATTTCTCCCGTTAGCGGTATTCCCGAATCCAAAAGTAGCCTATAAGCTTTGTCCGCATTTATATGCTTTACCTTTACGCACCAATGGCAGGAGTGCCCGTTACTCCTGTCTCCTCGGTAAAGATACCCGTCAATCCCCTTTTCCGAAAGTATTTTTTTAGCCTTTTGAGCATAAGTTACCGATTTTACGGCTATACATTTATATAAGCCGCTTTCTTGAGCATATCCGTTTCTTTCTTTCAATCAAATTTCCTCCGCTTTACATTTCTGGAATATACTAATATTTTATTCCTGCAAGAAAAGGTTTGTTAATTTACAAAATTGTATTGATTTTTTGTCAAAAGTGTGCTATAATATAACCAAAGGCATATAATTGCCGAAAAAGGAGTTGATTTAATGAGTTTTTTACTTGCTAACTTCGGATACGTATGGCTGGGCCTCATGGTTATTTTCATTATGTTTGAGGCAGCCACCACCGCTCTACTTACCATTTGGTTTGCAGTCGGTTCCTTGGCGGCGGCCATAACCTCATTTATCACGGATAACGTCTTTATTCAGGCCGTTGTTTTCCTTGTAGTATCCGTAATAACGATGTTTATTTTCCGTCCTATCGTTGGCAACATAAAAAAGAAAACGGTACCCACCAACGCAGATACCGTTATAGGAAAGCTTGCCGTTGTAAC
>JAZSCR010000107.1:0-4477 GCA_045530715.1 Eubacteriales bacterium | reverse complement strand
TGGTTTGTGGATATGTCTGCTATCGGTGCTTCAATGGGCTTTTTCTTCACATCCCTGTCCACGCTTAAGAAGCTTAAGGCAGAGAAGGATGGCGGCTTGCTTTTGAAAATAATGGGTGTGGCGGGAATGACCTTTTCCCTTATTTTTATGTTCCTGCAGCTTGTTCCCATTCCCGGACTCAACGGAGTTCATTTCGGTAAAGAATCTTATTTGATGCTTATAGCTTGGATCGTTATCGGTTTGGTTGCATACTTCCTCAGGGGAGCAAAGAAAGAAGGACAAGACCTCTTTAAATTAGGGTGATCTATTTATCCACGGAGAAGAGTTATGAATCAGGGAAATTCAAATATGCTGTTTCCTCTTTTACGCTCCGCTTTATGGGGCAGGAGGGCCGAAGCTGAAAAACTGAACGGGTATTCTTCGGAGATGACGGAGGAGCTTGTCAAGGTCGCGGCAAAGCACGACGTTGCTCATCTTTTGGCCTTGGGTCTAAAGAATAACGGCCTGATATCAAAAGGGGAGAGGGCAGAGAAGTATATTTTTAAAGCGGTATACAGATATGAAAAGATTCACGGCGAGTGCGAAAATCTCTGTAACCTGCTTGAAAAAATACAGATACCCTTCCTTCCTTTAAAGGGTGCGGTTATGAGGGGATATTACCCCGAAGGGTGGATGAGAACAAGCTGCGATATTGATATCCTGGTGCATAAGGAAGACTCGGCAAAGGTTGCGGAGCTTCTGGTTAATGAGCATGGATACGAGCATCACGGAGAAGGCTCTCACGATATATCCCTTATATCTCCCAATAAGGTTCACGTTGAGCTACACTTTTGCCTTATAGAAGAGGAGCTTGAAAAGTCCTGTGCCTCAATACTGGAGGAAGTTTGGGATCACTCTCACCTTAAGGCTGGATTTTCTTATTGGTACGAGATGGAGGACGATATGTTCTATCTCTACCATATTGCTCACATGGCAAAGCACTTTGAAAATGGCGGGTGCGGTATCCGTCCCTTTATGGACCTTTGGATATTGGATAATCTTGAAAATATAAACCTTGAAAAACGTGATCAGCTACTGGAAAAATGCGGCTTGCTTAAGTTTGCAAAGTCTTGCCGCAAACTCAGCGGAGTATGGTTTGGCGGTATGCCCCATGACCCCATATCCCTTCAGATGGAGGAATATATTTTGGAGGGCGGCGTTTACGGAACAAGGAAGAACTTCGTGGCCGTCCAGCAGCAAAAAAAGGGCGGACGGCTAAAGTATGCTCTGTCGAGAATTTTTCTGCCCTACGACGTTATCAAGTACTATTATCCCATCCTGCACAAGCATCGCTGGCTTACCCCCTGTGTGGAGGTGTTCAGATGGTGTAAACTGATTTTTTGCGGACATCTTAAGCGTAGCGTGCAGGAGCTGCAATACAATAGCGCAATAGATAGGTCGGAAGCTGAACAGATAAAAACCTTTCTTAATAGCATTGGCTTATAAATTATACAGATATATCGGACGGACACAAAGGTCTGCCCGATATTTTTTGTTGAAAAAGGGAAACAAATTTCTTGACTTAAAGGGCAAAATATGGTATAATTTGCAAAAAGACAATGAGAGGTTAGCGTGAAAGATAATCTGCGCTAATAGGATATTGTGCGCTCTTCACGCTTGAGTTAGCCGTAAACGGCAACAAGGAGGATTTATATGTCAGAAAAAAAGAAAGAGTTTCTTCGTACCGTAAAATTCGTGCTTTTCTCCATAAGTGCAGGTATTATTCAGGTCGTTAGCTTTACCCTTATGGAAGAGGTATTTCATTTTGAGCATTGGATAGCTTATCTTGTTGCTCTTATTCTGTCGGTGGTATGGAATTTCACCCTTAACCGCAAGTTTACCTTCTACTCGGCAAACAACGTTCCCATCGCTATGCTGAAGGTGGCTGGATTCTACCTTGTGTTCACCCCTCTTTCCACCTGGTGGACGGCGGTTTTGACGGGCGAGGGGATAGGCTGGAACGAATATATAGTCCTTGCTCTCACTATGCTTATTAATTTCGTTACCGAATATCTCTTTGACAGATTCGTGGTTTTCGGAAACAGTATAGATACTGCCAAAAAGTCTGACAAATAAATGATATTTTGAGAATTTTGTTGACTTTTGGAAACTTATGTGCTACAATGCTCGAGTATGTTTAAATAGCAAATACATGAAAGAAGATGAATATTGTGAGCACATTGCTCTCCGTGGCCATCGCTCTTATGGCCGGTCTCTTGATGACCAGACTTTTTAAACCCCTTAAGCTTCCTTCCGTTACCGCATATCTTATTGCGGGCGTTCTTATAGGCCCCTACTGTCTTGGTGCCCTCGGAATAAACGGTGTAGGCTTTGGCTCCCATGCAGAGCTTGAAGGCCTCAGCCTTATTTCTGACGTTGCACTTGGCTTTATCGCCTTCTCCATTGGTAACGAGTTCCGTCTTGATGAACTTAAAAAGACGGGTAAGCAGGCTCTCGTTATTGGTGTTGTACAGGCTTTTGCCGCCGCACTTCTTGTGGACGTTGCTCTTGTTGTTGTTCACTTCATTATGCCCGACAAGCTTTCCATTGCTCAGGCTATAACCCTCGGCGCCATAGCTACCGCTACTGCTCCTGCGGCCACCCTTATGGTCGTACGTCAGTACAAGGCGAAGGGCCCTCTTACCAAGCTCCTTCTTCCCATCGTTGCTCTTGACGACGCTGTAGGCCTTGTAGTATTCGCAGTATCCTTCGGCGTAGCAAAGACTCTGGTAAGCGGCGACCTTGACCTTATATCCATTATTGTAAATCCCTTGGTTGAGATAGTTTGCTCCCTTGTTCTTGGTGCTGTTATGGGCTGGGTTCTCACTCAGCTTGAAAAGCTCTTTAACTCCAACACCAACCGTCTTAACCTTACAATAGGCGTGGTTCTCGTTACCGCATCCCTCTCTATGCTTGAGTTCCACATCGGACCCGTGCAGATACACTTCTCATCTCTTCTCGTATGTATGATGTTGGGTACCGTGTTCTGCAATATCTGTCCTCTTTCCCACGACCTTATGGCCGCATCCGACAAGTGGACCTCTCCTCTCTTCGCCCTCTTTTTTGTTGTAAGCGGCGCAGAGCTTGAACTTAGCGTGTTCACCGATTGGGCAATAGTCGTTATCGGTATTATCTACATAATTACCCGTTGTCTTGGCAAGTATTTCGGCTCTATGGGCAGTGCAAAAATGACAAACTGCTCTCCCCAGATATGCAAGTATCTCGGCATTACACTTTTCCCCCAGGCGGGCGTTGCGCTGGGTATGTGCACTCTTGCAATGCAGCTTGGTGAGCAGGGTAACCTTATAAGAAACATCACCCTCTTTGCAGTACTTATTTATGAGATGGTTGGCCCTCTTATGACCCGTCAGGCTCTTGCTTCTGCAGGCGAAATCAAGCCCATGTCCGACGATGTTAAGAATCGCCGCCAGACCAAGCTGGAAGCTGCAAAGCAGCCTAAGGAATAAAATTACCATTAAAAGAATATTTTGGGGCAGGCCGTATTCCTCGGCTTGCCCGATTTTTTTGTCGAAAGGTGTAATATTTCGTTGACAGAAGGGTTATTTTGTGATATACTTATGGTAGATGTATGGAGGTCGGCGTATGAAAAAGAGAATATCTGTTTTGATTTGTTTAATACTTCTCCTTACCGTTTTTGCAAACAGTTGTGCCTCACAGTTCGGGGTAGAGTCGTTTTATGCTTTCGTTCTTGACGGGTTTACCATCGTGCTTGACGAAGGCTTCACGCAAATCGAGCCTTCCGAGTCTGCCGTATATGCCTTTGAATCCCGTAAGATGTCGGTGTACGCATATGAGGAGACCTTTGAGCATCTTGAGGCAAACGGATATGCTGAAATTCCCTCCCTTAAGGATTATCTGACTATGGTTATGCACGCAAACGGTGTGGAGGGCGAGCGTGTCAGGGAAAACGATATATGGGGTTTTGCATTTAATTCCACGTCGGGAAACAAGACCTTTACCCACAGAGTTTACGTTTATCAGGGCGAGGAAAGCTTTTGGACGGTGAGATTTGTGGTCTTTGCCGACGATTACGAGGCCGCAAAGGAAGCTATATCCACCTACGCGGAGAGCGTAAGGGTTGAATAAAAGATATTTATGGGAGATATATTCGCAGGAATGTATCTCTTTTTTCTTGACTTAAGGAAAAAATTGTGATAGAATAGGGTATCACTCTTTTAGGAGAAACGTGAATGAAAAATATTATCTTGGTGGGGGACTCCATAAGATTCGGATCGGGAGAAGTAAGCCCCGGTTACGGCAGATACGTTAAGGAAAATCTTGAGGGCAGGGCAGAGGTGTATCTCATTGATGAAAACTGCCGCTTTGCCCAGTATACCCTTCGGTACTTCCACGAGTGGCTCAGTAAAAGCGGCTTTGACAGAGTAGACGTTATCCATTGGAACAACGGCCTTTGGGA
>JAZSCR010000161.1:0-2224 GCA_045530715.1 Eubacteriales bacterium | reverse complement strand
GTATGCCCTCGTTCTTCAGACAGGGAATGGCAAGTATTGCCGCGATACTTCTTAACTACTATGCAGGTATACACGGCGGAGACCCTGCAATAGCGGCAATGACCGTTGTAACAAAGGTATTTATGCTTGCCCAGTCTATGCTCATAGGCTTCGGCCAGGGCTTTCAGCCCGTCTGTGGATTTAACTATGGAGCAGGGCTGTATAAAAGGGTTTGCGACGCCTTCTTTTTCTGTGTTCAGGTCGGCGTTGGCATATTAGCGGCGTTTTCCGTTATTGCTCTTATATTTGCCCCTGAATTTGTTGCTCTCTTCCGTGATGAGCCTGAGGTTATCGTTATTGGCGCAGAGGCTATGAGGTACCAGGCCATTCTTTTCCCGCTATCGGCATGGGTCATGATGAGCAATATGCTACTACAGTCCATTGGAAAGACTTTATCTGCATCCATACTGTCGGTAGCAAGGCAGGGACTTTGTTTTCTTCCCACCATTGTGATACTTTCTGCCTTGTTTGAGCTTCCCGGCGTACAGGTATCACAGGCGGTAGCCGATGCACTGACCTTTATAATAGCTTTGCCCATAGGTATAAAAGCTGTAAAAGAACTGACAAAACACGGGGACGTTCCCGGGGAAGATACGACTCTTTTATCTAAGACGGCGGTAACTTCAACAGAAGAATAAATATGATTTCAAACCCTCATCAATGAGGGAGAAGGAATAGCGCGAAAGATAATCTGCACTAACAAGATATTGTGCGCTCTTCGCGCCGTAATTCAAAGCTCGGATTTACCGATCTTTGAATTATTTCTGAGTCAGCCGCATGGCGGCCGACATGGAGGATTAATATGATAGGAATTATTTGTGCAATGCAGGACGAGGCTAAGGCTCTCGTTGATATTATGACAAACGCCCGTACCGAAAAATACGGCGGTGTGGAATTTTTTATCGGCAGTATAGAAGGTACCGAGGCGGTAATATCCGTTTGCGGCGTGGGCAAGGTATTTGCCGCTATGTGCGCCCAGACCATGATTTTAAAATATGCTCCTTCAGAGATAATCAATATAGGTGTTGCAGGCGGGCTGAATCCCTCCTTAAAGATAGGAGATACGGTAGTTGCCCAAAAGGTTTGCCAGCACGATATGGATACCTCTGCTTTGGGTGACCCCAAGGGTATGGTCTCTGGCGTGAATATGATTTATTTCCCCTGTGACGACGCTATCGTTGATGGTGTGTGCAAGGCGGCATCTTCGGCGGGTATTGAATGTTTGCGCGGAACGGTAGCCTCGGGTGACATCTTTGTAAGCGACAGCGAAAAGAAAAGCTTTATCAGAGAAACCTTTGCTGCCGATACCTGTGAAATGGAGGGCGGTGCCGTAGGACAGGTTTGCTATGTTGCAGGTGTTCCCTTCTGCGTGATACGTTCCGTTTCCGACGGAGGAGATGAAAGCGCCAATACCGATTTCTACACATTCCTTCAGATGGCTGTTAAGAACGGCACCCGTATCCTGCGCGCATATATTAAATCAAAGGCTTAAGAGATATGAAGAACAATATAGTTAAACTCCGTAAGGAGAAGGGGGTTACCCAGGAAGACCTGGCTTTTGCCCTTAAAGTTACACGCCAGACCGTGTCTTCTCTTGAAACGGGAAGGTATAAACCTTCCATAGACCTGGCTTTTAAATTATCCAGATTTTTTGCCCTTCCCATAGAAGAAATTTTTATATATGAGGAATAGACAGATGCCTGATATTACGGTAAAATATAAGAAGCTTTCTCCCGATGCAATTCTTCCCGCCTACGGAACGGAGTTTGCGGCGGGGGCGGATATTTACGCTCTTTGCTCGGAGCCTGTTTGTATAGATGCAGGAAAAACAGCCCTTATTCATACGGGAATCGCTCTTGCCATCCCCGATGGCTTTGTTGGGCTTATATATGCAAGAAGCGGACTTGCATCCAAAAAGGGGCTTGCTCCCGCAAACAAAGTAGGAGTCATTGACAGTGACTACCGAGGTGAAATAATGGTTGCTCTTCATAATCATTCGGAGCAGGCCGTTACCGTAGAGCAGGGCGACAGAATCGCCCAGCTTGTTATTGCGCCTTACTATACAGCGCAGTTTGAGGAATCTGACCTGACCGAGACCGAGAGAGGTGTGGGCGGCTTTGGTTCCACGGGAAAATAGAAAAATAATGTAAAATAGAGAAAGACTCCCCTCGGGGAGTCTTTCTCT
>JAZSCR010000175.1:0-1521 GCA_045530715.1 Eubacteriales bacterium | reverse complement strand
CTTTGGTCTTGCCAACGTTGCCGCAACAGTGCTTACTCTTATGGGTGGGGACGTTCCCGAAATGTGGGAAAAGAGCATGATAACCCTTAAGTAGTTTTGCGTTTTTTTCAGAAAGGACAGGCATTCAGATGATAAGACCGCTTCTTAACGGTGGGGATACAAGAACCACGATAATTGTATTGTTGCTTGAGATACCTGTTATAATGTTATCCTTGGCGTTGCATGAGTTGGCTCATGGATATACTGCATACAGGCGTGGTGACGGTACTGCCAAGGCGTTTGGCAGGCTTACCCTTAACCCTATTAAGCACCTTGACCCCTTGGGCACGATATTTATGTTCTTGTTTGGCTACGGCTGGGCTAAGCCTGTGCCCGTAAATACAAGAAACCTTCGCAAGCCTAAGCGTGATATTGCTTTGGTGTCCCTGGCAGGCCCTGTTTCCAATTTGCTTTTGGCTTTTATCTTTGCGGGTGTTTACACGCTTATGTGGGAGATAGCGCCTTTTGACGTTTATCACGGTATGAGCTTTGAGCAGGTTTCGGTGGCAGGCATCGTTGCGCTTATGTCCTTGCTGGGGCTGATTATTAACGTAAGCCTTGCTATGTTTAATCTAATCCCCATACCTCCCCTTGACGGCTCTAATATTCTGCTAAGCCTTCTTCCCCAAAGACTGGCGGTAAGGTACGTGGAAATCCGCAGATACACCCAGTACATTTATCTGGGCGTGGTTGCCATTTCCTGGGCAGCTCCAAAGCTTTACAGCTTTATGTTTGCACCCTTCCACTGGCTGTGCAACACTCTTGTTCAGCTGTTCTGCAAGCCCTTTGAGCTGTTGTTTGCGTTGATTTAAGGGCTGTTATGGAAGCGCTTAATTTGAAGGTGGAGCATTTTGAAGGCCCTCTTGACCTTCTGCTTGCTCTTATCACCAAAAACAAAATTGATATATTCGATATCCCTATAGCGGATATAGCTGACCAGTATATGGCACATATAGGCAGTATGCGTGAGCTTGATATGGAGGTAACCAGCGACTTTATACGTATGGCGGCAGAGCTTATGCTTATAAAGTCCAAAATGCTGCTTCCCGTCAAGCCCGACGGGGAAGACCCCCGTAAGGAGCTGGTTGACACCTTGCTTGAGTATCAGCGCGCCAAGGAGCTGGCGGCGTTCCTTAAGCTGCAGGGCGAGGTCTATTACGACAGATTTACCAAGGCACCCGATGAAGGGGACGGCATTTACACTCGTGAGCATGCCGTTTCCCTTCTGACGGAGGCGTTTGAGCGCATAAAGCTACGTAAAACGCAAAAAAACGAAGAACCGGTAGAGCTGTTTGAAAAGTTTGAAAAAGAACGGTACTATACCGTAAATGAGAAGATAGTGTATGTTATCCGTTACCTTTACCGTATGGAAAAGGAGGGCGAGCAGGTGGAGTTTTTACAGCTTTTTGAGGACAGCCACAGCCGCAACGAGATAATAGCTACCTTTCTTGCTCTGCTGGAGCTGGTTAAGTCAGGCAGAGT
>JAZSCR010000078.1:0-6499 GCA_045530715.1 Eubacteriales bacterium | reverse complement strand
CTTCTTGATAATATGCGCGGAAAGCTTAGACACGTAGGTATTAGTCTGAAGATAGCTTCTTGAAACGTTAAGAGGAAGCTCGGGGCAGTCAAGGACGCCCTTAAGCATCAAAAGATAGTCAGGAATAACTTCCTTAATATTGTCAGCAACGAATACCCTGTTATAGTAGAGTTTTACCTGTCCTTCAATGCCCTCGTACTCGTGGTTTATTTTGGGGAAATAAAGGATTCCCTTGAAATTAAGAGGATAGTCGGCATTAATATGGATATGAAAAAGAGGCTTTTTGTAATCACGGAACACCTTTTGATAGAAAGCGTCGTAGTCCTCGTCGGTACACTGTGAAGGCTGCTTAAGCCAGAGAGGTTCATCGGCGTTTATGCGTAAAGAAGAATCCTCCTCATTCTGCTCCTTTTCTGCCTTTTCAAGATAAAGAGGCACGGGAATAAAGGAGCAGTATTTATCAAGTATCTGATGTATCTTACCTTCGCCCAGGTATTCCTCTTCCCCATCCACAATGTGAAGGATGATATCGGTACCTCTGGTATCCTTTTCGCACTCCGACATCTCGTACTCTCCCCCGTCGGTGCAGGTCCAATGTACGGCGGGTGCGTCGGTATAGGATTTTGTGATGATCTCAACAGTATCAGACACCATAAACGCAGAATAGAAACCAAGGCCGAAGTGACCTATAATTCCGTCAACGGCAGCTTCCTTTCGGCTTCCGTCAGCGTTCTTGGAATCGGGCTCATGCTCGTATTTCTGTATAAAATCAAGAGCTCCGGAAAGAGCTATCTGATTGATGTATTTTTTAACCTCTTCCTCGCTCATACCTATACCGTTATCTGAAACGGTGATGGTTTTTGCATCCTTATCAAGGGTAACCGTGATTTTGTAGTCGTCGTCTATCCCCTTAGCCTCGCCTATTGAAGCAAGATGCTTAAGCTTGACCACCGCGTCGGAAGCGTTTGAAACAAGCTCTCTGAGAAATATATCCTTATCGGAATATAGCCACTGTTTTATTATAGGGAAAATATGTTCGGTCTGTACCGAAATTCCGCCTTTTTCACTCATTTGAAGTATCCTTTCTGTTTTTGTTCTATATTAAGGTTATGCAAGCGCTAACGTACTCACCATAGTTATACCTATGTAGATTACGGTAAATACCCAGAACATAGGGGCTTTTAAGGCAAGAGCCACGGCCTCTCCCGCTCCTATCTGCTCAGGAACTTTGGGCAAAGAGGGCTTCTTCAGGAATAAAAGTATCACGAGGGAAACAACGCCTGAAATCAGTATCGTAACACTAAGAATGCCGTTAACGGTGTAATACAGATCCTGAGAAAGGTAAACGCCGAGAATAATAGAAATGCAGGAAATAAAATTATTAACAAAATGTATGGCAACGGGTAAACGGTAGTTGCCGGTATAAACGTATATAAATGCCAGACAAAGTCCCAAGCAGAAGGTGGCAAATATTTGCTCAACCGTACCGTGCATAAGACCGAAAGCAAGGGACGACACGATTATTGCCCCACCACGGGAAAGGGGCGAAAGCATGCCTATGAAGGTAAATCTGTATATAAACTCCTCGCACAGCGCGGGCAGTACTGCCATAACGATGATCAAGGCCACAGATTCAACCGCATTTGAAGGGGTGGGAATAGATGCTGCTATGGTAGGAAGAGATACACCTAAGGATCTGAAAAACTCAAAGATAACGCTTATAAACCGTGCAAGAAGCATACTTGCAAAAATAACGGCAGGTATGTACAGAAGGTAAGACAAAACACCGCTTTTTTCTGCTTTTACTGTATCCTTGATACTGAATCCCGCAATACGGTAAAGTAAACTGAAAAGAAGAACCGATGCAACAGGATAAATAGCTTGAGGAATAGCGAAACCGAGCCAATAATAACTACCGCTCCATTCAGAAAAAGCAAAGGCAAAAATTCTCGGAACCCAGGACGCAAAGGCCATAACCACGGGCAACAAGCATCCAAACCCAAAAAGCAGATTAACACGTTGGGTAAAAAGTCTTTTTAAACCCGTAAATACCCCTCCCCATTAATATTTTCCAATATTTTCAAGTGTTAAACAATATTATAGTCGGTAAATGTTAAAAAGTCAAGGGAATCTCGGGTGGCAACAAAAATACACAGAAATGTTGGAATCTCGGGTTTAGGGGATTTCATTTACTCTTGACATTTTATAAAGGAAGATGTATAATATAATGTGTTATACGCCTCGGGCATCACCGTCGTATTCTCTGAGGCGTAAAATCATGAAAATCGACAGAGAAACGGGTATTTTATTATTATGAAGACGAAATACTATACTAAGATTTTGTTGCCTCTTTGTTTATTCTGCGCGCTGTTCAGGTTTCTTGAACTTGCATTTGCGGTAGAATATTCCGTAGATTCGTATTTTTACGTCAGCGGAAGTATTATTCCCCTGATATTCAATATTTTTTTGGGGCTTTGCGTAGCGTTCTTTTTCTCTTTTTGGGCAATAGACAAAGTAAGATCCCTGTCATCACCAGACTCAAAGGAAAAGAAGGCGGAGATCAAGGCTATTAAAGCCGAAGGAAAAGAGGCTTATAAGGCCTACATAAACGACAACAAGAAGGATATAGAGCTTAAATCCGAGTTTTCAAGAATGAAAAAGCTTGACGGAAAGACAACCTTTCTTTACGTTATAGCATCCATACTCATACTCGCTTTTTCGGCTCAGCTTCTCCTTAACGAACTTGGCTCAAACGCCGTAGCATACGGTAGCATAAAAGACCTTTTCGGAACCTTAGTGCCTTATTTATTCATAGCAGCCGTACTGTCTGTACTTTTCTTTGTGCAGTTTGCAGCATCCCCCAAGGCAACCGCAAAAGGAAAATTCTGGATGATTCTGGCCTTTGCCCCTGCCCTTTTCTATACACTTCTGGTATTTTTCGTTTTCCAGGCTCATTCGGGTATAGTAAGTAAGGTATTCGTCGCATTTGACTTTTTAAAGATAGCCGCACTGGCAATCTCTCTCATATCCATTCCCCAGCTGTTTATTTCATCTAACCATAAAGCAGTATTCCTTTCCTCTTCCCTCACCGCTGTATTTCTCTCCACCGTAAGATTTACCGACGGAATAGTTTCCGTGATAATGGCTATGGGTCAAGGCAACGGAATACTTTCCCATCTTGACAAAATAGACGTGGATCCTCTTCTTGCAGCAGGTGATTTTTTCCTTGCATTGGCATTAATGCTTACAGCAGTAAGACTTTGCAAAAAGTCCAAGAAAAAGCACCGCGTTAAGGAAAATGCAAAGAGTGAAGTTAACTCTCCAGCAGAAGAATCTAGTGAAACACCGGTTGAAGAACAGCCTGAACCTATCAGCGAATTGCCCGAAAACGAAACAGAGACAGAGGATATGGCGGTAGTTGAAGAAGAATCTATTGAATCTGCAACGGAAGAACCTGTAGAAGAAAATATAGACGAATCCCCTGAAGAATCTACAGATTCATCGGTAGAAACGGAAACAGAAGAACCTCTCGAAGAAGAAAAAACCGAAGAAGAATCGGAAATTGCCGAACAAGAATAATATGAGAACAGTGCTTATAACGGGAGCTTCAAGAGGCATAGGGTTGGCCTGCGCCGAAAAATTCGCTTCCGAAGGATACAACGTAATACTCAACTGCGTAAAGTCTATTGATATTGCAACAAAAAAAGCCTCTGAACTTTCCGAAAAATACGGAATTAAGGCTTGCGCTATAAAAGCCGACGTAGCCTCCGAAAACGAAGTCAGGGAGCTCTTTGCAAAGGCAAAAGAGACAGTAGGCTCGCCCGACGTTTTAATAAACAACGCTGGAATAGCAAAGCTCGGGCTCTTCCAGGACATGACGAGCGAAGAATGGGACAGACTTTTCGAAGTCAACGTAAAAAGCGTATTCCTCTGCTGTAAAGAAGCAATTCCTCATATGCTTAATCAGCAAAGCGGAGCTATCGTGAACGTTTCCTCCATGTGGGGTGAAGTAGGTGCTTCCTGCGAAGCCGCATATTCTGCATCAAAAGCCGCCGTAATAGGATACACAAAGGCACTTGCAAAGGAGCTTGCCCCTTCGGGAATAAGAGTCAACTGTATATCCCCCGGCCTTATAGATACGGATATGAATTCAGCTCTTTCCCAAGAAACCAAGGAAGAACTGTGCCAAGATATTCCCCTACAGCGTATGGGAAATACAGAAGAAGTTGCTGAATGGATATATCTTGTAGCAACTCAAGGAACCTACATTACGGGACAAACCATTTCCGTAAACGGTGGAGCCGTAATATAGGTATAACAGACGGACTTCCGTACTATAATTTAATATAAACATTAAACAGGAAGGCCAACAAAACAATGAACGAAACAAACATACAGGAAACCTCAAATCTCCCCACCGTACCGAAAAAAAAGAAGAAATCAGGCTTCCTCAGGCTGCTCTTTACGGTACTTATCCTGATCATTATGGCGGCGTTATTCCTTTCCGGAATCATCATAGGGGCCCAATTCGGCGACGGATTTAAGGCTATAAACCCAAGCAATTTTCCAATCCCCAATTATATAGTTGACGGTCTACGGAAAGTGGGCAAGGTGGACCTCTCTTTTAAACTCTCTGAGGAAAACATCAATACCCTCGTGATAGCAAACGAAAAAGAATTTCAGCCTTTAAAAAACGTATACGTATCACTTGAAAACGGGTACGCAGTATTATCAGGCCAAGTAGAAACGGCTGACATTAAAGAGCAAGCGGTAACTATTCCGGAAATACTTTGGCTGTTTTTACCATCCGTGCTTAACTTAAAATCTGAAATAGCAATAACAGCAGAGAACGGTAAAATTGACCTCGACGTACTGTCGTTATCAATTCTGAACGCCGAAAACGGAGATGAATTGGTGGTTTTAAGCGGATTTGACAGTATTTTGCAAAGTCTTATAGATGACGTTACACAGGCCACCTTCCCTGAAACGGTTTCTATTAAAGAAATAAGTGTAAGCGAAGAGGAGATTAAGGTTAAGATAGCAACGTCTCTTATTAAAGATGAATAACTCTTAGTTTGCCGCCTCAGGATCTATCCGGAGGCGGCACTTTAAACAGAAAAACCATACTTTTGCCTTTTATAAGACCAATCTGATTTTCGGCAAGGCAATAATTCACAAATTCTTCACTAAAAAGGTATTGCATTTTCTCGTTTTTTAGTGTATAATATCTAAGTCATCAAGGACAACAGCAAAATACGGAGAAGTCGCCTAGTTGGTCGAGGGCGCATGATTGGAAATCATGTAATCGTTAACGCGGTTCGAGGGTTCGAATCCCTCCTTCTCCGCCAGATAAAAAGACCGGTTGCGAAAGCAATCGGTCTTTTCGTTTAACACCGAAGGTAAAGGTTCTCGTTCCGAATAAAACGACGAAGAACAGTTAATCCCCCGTCGTTTTATTAACGGCGGGGGTTGTCACGCAAAAAAGGCTTTGTACACAGAAGAAAGGAATCAAACATGGGAGAAGCGAGAGTTGTTCTCTCTTTTGCGAGAGATGAAAATTATTGCCGACACAGTGAAGGCGACTTTATCAGACTTAAAGACGGCAGAATACTTTTTATATACACGAGATTCAAGGGACAGAAAGCAGGAGACGGCGCTCCTACCCATTTGGTCCGCAGACTTTCCTCCGATAACGGTGAAACGTGGACCGAGCCCGAAGTAGTATTTGAGCCAGATCAGTTCGGTACTCACAATATTATGAGCGTTTCTCTTATGAGAATGGAAAACGGCGATATCGGACTTTATTTCATAGGAAAAACTCATCTGAAATGGGCAAACGATGTATATCTGTGCAGATCAAAGGACGAAGGCGAAACCTGGACAGAGATCATCAGCTGTAACCATCCTTACATCAAGGGACGTCAAGGCATGAACAACTCAAGAATAGAAAGACTTAACTCCGGAAGGATCATCTTCCCCTGGGCCCATCATCCGGGTGCATATAAACCCGCAGCCTTTGAAGGTGACAAAAAACGAACCAGCAACTATACCGTTTCAATGACCTTATATTCGGACGATGACGGATATACCTGGAATGCATCCGAAGATATGATATGTCCTCCTTTCACAAATTCAGAGAAAGGTATCCAGGAGGGTGAGATCGTAGAGATCAAGCCTGGTATTTTGAGAGGCTTCTGGCGTTCTGATAAAATGTATCAGTATACAGCCCTTTCATTTGATAACGGCGCCCACTGGACAACGCCTACACAGAGTTGTTTCACCTCAAATTGCTCCCCAATTACAATAGCACGAAACCCCTACACGGGTAAATTATATTCATTCTGGAATCCCATCCCCCTTTATAACGGAAGACCTCAGCCCTTCGTCGGATCCGGAAGAACACCTCTTGCAATGGCAGAGATAAGCGAGGATGCAAACAAAATACTTAAGATGAAAGATTTGGAAGATCATCCGGATTGCGCTTAAGTCGGAGGCCAAG
>JAZSCR010000157.1:0-10620 GCA_045530715.1 Eubacteriales bacterium | reverse complement strand
CGGTTCTCCCCAGATGAACTTCGTTGAAGCTAAGATCACCAAGAGAGGCGACGATGTATTTGTAAACTTTGCAGACTTCGCTCTTAAGCTTCCCAAGGAAAAGGTTCTTACCGAAAACTACGATAAGCTCATGTCCTACGGCGGCAAGCAGGTAATTATGGGTATCCGTCCCGAGGCTATCTACGACGAAGAGATCAACCTCGAAAAGTTCAGTGATTCCATCATCACCGTTAACGTAGAAGTTGTTGAACTTATGGGTGCTGAAACCTTCCTTTACCTCGACGTTAAGGACAACAAGTTCACTGCAAGAGTTTCTCCTTATTCGAAGGCTAAGCCCGGCGACGTTATCAAGGTTGCTCTTGATATGTCCAAGGTTCACCTCTTCGACATCGACACCGAAGAAACCATTATCAACTAATAGTTATTCGGTTATTATTCCTTTAGCATTCCGGGTTTTTCAAATGATAGTTATTTATTTTGAAAACTGATACAGAGCCCCTCGGCCCTCGTGAAAGGGTCGAGCGGGCTTTTTTACTTTATTGTAGCGACTATAAGGGCGAAAGAGGCACCGCATGAACCTTACCGAAAACAGCCTTTCTTCATATGAAGACCTGATTCCTGAATTTATGCCCGTTATAAAGGGTATTTCCGCGTCCTTTCCCGAAAGATATTGGGAAGACCTGGTTCAGGAGGGACTCATTGGCCTTTTTAACGCCGTAAACAGTTATTCTGAAGAAACGGGCGTGCCCTTCAGAGCCTACGCCAATATCTGTATCAGAAACTCCATTTACTCCGCCTGCCGAAAAATCAAGGATGATACCCTTACCGAGAGCCTTGACGATAAAACTCTTCCCGAGGCGGGGGATATGGCCAGTGCCATTATCGAGAAAAACGATACGGCCGACTTTTTTGCAAAGCTGAAGGACGAACTTTCTTCTCTTGAAGCAAAGATACTCACCGAGTATCTCCGCGACAAGTCCTATGCCGAAATATCGGCTTCTCTCGGTGTTACCTCAAAAACCATAGACAATTCTTTGACTCGCATAAAAGGAAAAATTAAAAAGTTGTATAAATAAATTTTGTACAGCGAATATGCCCAGTAAGAACAAAATTGAAATCAGTCTCGAATAAATCTTTTCAGCTCCCCCAGTTTGAACGTTTGCTTGCTCTTTTTTGCACGGTGAAGGTGCGGACACTCACACAACTCAGGGTCATAGCCATTTAAAGATGTTTACAGTGCTTTTCAATCGGATCGGTGTAACTCCGGTCATGGGCGATCTTTAAATGTCGATTCCGTCGGCGAATTATTCCAAAGCGAGGTATCTCAGAATGTATCAGGACAAAGAATTAGTCTGCAAAGACTGTGGCAACACCTTCATCTTCACCGCAGGAGAACAGGAATTCTACGCAGAAAAGGGCTTCCAGAACGAGCCCAAGTGCTGCAAGGAATGCAGAACTGCCAGAAAGGCAAACGCAAGAGGCAACAGAGAGCTCTTTGTTGGCCAGTGCGCAAGCTGTGGTAAGGAAGCTAAGGTTCCTTTCCAGCCCAAGGATGACAGACCCATTTACTGCAGCGAATGCTATGCAAAAATGAAGGAAGCTGAATAATCCTTTAAACTTTGACCGTGCAACTGAACAAGGGATGCCGCTATGCGACATCCCTTGCGTTTTAGCTGAATATTTTTATAGGAAATAAAATTATGGATATGACCTCTAAAAAAGTAATATGCGTACCCGACAGCTTCAAGGGGAGTATGTCATCGCCCAAGGCCTGTAAGGCTGTGGCAAGAGGTTTGCATTTAGCTGGTGTGAAAATAGAAAACGTATTACTTATACCCATTGCCCACGGTGGCGAGGGTACTGTAGAGGTGTTTCTTGCCGCAACTAAAGGGGGAGAGATGTGTGAAGTGGACGTTACCGACTCCTTTGGCGAAAAAAAGAGAGGCTTTTTCGGTTGGTTTGAAGAAAAGCGTCTTGCGGTTATAGAAATGGCTGCAGCAACGGGGCTTTCGGAGAGAAAGGACGCTCTCAGAGCATCATCTTTCGGCACGGGGCAAATAATAAAGGCCGCCCTTGATAGGGGTGCCACGTCTATAATAATGGGTATTGGTGGAACCTCGTCCACCGATTGCGGAATAGGCGCCGCCGCTGCTTTGGGTGGCAGGTTCCTTGACAGAGAAGGAAGAAACGTTCTCCTTTGCGGCGAAGGGCTTATAAATATTGACAGTATGGATCTTTCGGAGCTTGATTCAAGACTCAAGGATTGTTCATTTACCGTTCTTTGCGACGTTACCAACCCCCTCTACGGAGAGAATGGTGCCGCTTACGTTTATGCGCCCCAGAAGGGAGCAGGTAAAGAGGACGTTGAGTTTCTTGACGGCGGACTCCGTAACTTTGCAGAGGTAGTAAAAAGGTGTTTTAACCTTGACCTTTCCACCATTCCCGGCGGTGGTGCCGCAGGTGGTATGGGTGCGGGTTCTACCCTCTTTTTCGGGGCAGAGCTTAAATCCGGAATATCAGCCCTTCTTGACATATCTGACTTTGAAGAAAGGGTAAAAGGTGCTGACCTCATACTTACGGGGGAAGGGAAATTTGATTTCCAGAGTATTTGGGGTAAGGTTTTTAGCGGTATTTCTCAAAAAAGCGGCAACGTTCCCATTGGTGTGCTTTGCGGCAAGGCGGATATGGAGGACAAGACCGTTCCCAATTTGGCCTTTGTAAAAGAAATCGCTCCCAAGGGTACACCCCTTGAGGTGTCCATAAGAGAGGGAGAAAGATTTCTTGAAGAAGCTACGGCGGTGGCTGTAGCTGAATACTTTAATGTATGAGAGGGAAGAGATATGAGTAAAAGACTTGATGCGGTACTGTCGGCTTCGGGTATGACCCGAAACGAGGCTCACAAGATGATAAAGATAAAAAAGGTTGCCGTTAACGGGGTTATTACCAACAATATCTCCTTCCGTGTGGAGGATGCCGACGAGATAACCGTTGACGGAAGGCTCCTTGACAGATCAAAGTATATCTACCTTATATTATATAAGCCCGCGGGATACGTTTCCACCACCGACGGCGACCCCGACAGCGTAATGAAGCTTATACCTGCCGAGTATATGAAAAAAGGTCTTGCCCCCGTGGGACGACTTGACAAAGACAGCGAAGGTCTGCTCTTGCTGTCAAATGACGGGGAATTTGCCCATAATATAATCTCTCCCAAGAAGAATATAGACAAACTTTACTATATAGAAACCGAAAAGCCCGTGACCGAGGCCGACTGCGAGGCGGTGGCCAAGGGGATAATTCTGGGCGACGGCGACGAATGTATGCCCGCAACTCTTACTCCCTGCCCTCTCCGTGAGGACGGAAGGGGAGAGTACGCCGCTCATATGATTATTAAAGAGGGAAAGTATCACCAGGTAAAGAGAATGATTGCCTCCAGGGGTAACAGAGTCACCCGACTTCTTCGTCTGAGGGTTGGAAACTATAATATAGAGGGTATGAAAGAGGGCGAGATTCGCCGCTTTTATCCCGAAAAATAACGTTGCAGGGAGAAAACCAAGTATGAAAAAACAGGCTTTTAATCCATACATGCCATCCTGGGAATACGTTCCCGACGGCGAACCACATATTTTTGGTGACCGCTTGTACGTATACGGCTCTCACGATATTTACAACGGATGGATGTACTGTCTGGGGGATTATATCTGCTATTCAGCCCCTCTGGAGGATCTGACCGATTGGAGATACGAGGGCGTTATATATAATAGGACAGAGGATCCTCTCAACCGTGACGGAAGGATGAATATGTATGCTCCCGACGTGACCCAAGGTCCCGACGGAAGATATTATCTGTATTACGTAAACGACGTGCTGGATATCGTTTCTGTGGCAGTATGCGATACCCCTGCGGGGGAGTATAAGTTCTACGGAACTGTTCATTATCCCGACGGCACTCTTTACGGCAGAAATAAGGATGCGGGGGATGAGCCCCAGTTTGACCCCGCAGTGCTCACCGAGGGGGATAAAACTTATCTTTATACAGGCTTTGGCCGTTTTACCGATCCCACAAGGCACGGAGCAATGGTTACTGTTCTTGATAAGGATATGTTGACCGTTCTTCGTGATCCCCAAATTATTGCACCTTCCAAAATTTACAGCGTGGGCACTCCCTACGAGGGACACGGATTTTTTGAGGCTGCATCCATACGTAAATATAACGATACCTACTATTTTGTTTATTCTTCCGAGGTACAAGACCAGCTTTGTTACGCTACAAGTAACAGACCCGACGGGGATTTTGTCTACCGCGGTGTGCTTGTAAGTAACCGTGACCTTGGCATTGACACCTATAAGCCTACAGATATGAGGGCGGCAAAGGGAGGAAACAATCACGGCGGTCTGGTGTGCGTTAACGGACAGTATTATATATTTTACCATCGCCACACCAACGGTACCAGCTACAGCCGGCAGGCCTGCGCTGAGACCACCTTTATGGAAGCCGACGGAAGCTTTCGCCAGGTGGAGATGACCTCTTGCGGTCTTAACGGCGGACCTCTTGAGGGCAAGGGTTATTACCCTGCGTATATTGCCTGTAATATCTTTGAGAAGGATGAGCCTCCCTATATCGTTCAGGAAGGTCGTGACGGGGATGAAGAGGACGGCTACGTAACCAATATTACCGACTCTTCAACCGTAGGATTCAAGTATTTTAAGTTTGACGGTACCACCAAGCGTATCAAGATATGGGTACGCGGATATCCACACGGATATTATGACGTCAGAACTGAGCTTGACGGAGAGATCCTGTCCACCATTGAGATATTCCGTTCCGCAAATTGGTGGGAGTATTCCGCCCCCATAACTATTCCTGAGGGCACCCACGCCCTTTACTTTACCTACCGCGGCGGACTCAAGTCCCAGCTACGCGGATTTGAACTGGCGTAATCATATTTTACCTGCGTAAAAGTGGATATGCAACCGTCGGTTGCTAAAGTTTAAAGGCTGATTGGTTGACTTTAGAGTCTTTGCAGGGTATACTTCTTATGAAAGGAGATTTGATATATGACTCTTGGACAAAACATATATAATCTTCGGAAGAAGAATAACCTTTCCCAGGGGGACCTTGCAGAAAGGCTTGACGTTTCCCGTCAGTCGGTTTCCAAATGGGAAACGGATGCTTCGGTTCCCGACCTTGATAAGCTTGTGGGTATGAGCGAGGTTTTCGGCGTTACCCTCGACGAGCTTATAAAGGGAGATGCTGTTGCCTCTGAAGAAGGCGCAAAATCACAGCCGACAACTTGGTCAATGAACGGACTGTCCTCCGGCAGAATGGCCGCCGTAATAATTCTTATGATTCTTGGCGGACTTGCATTTTTGCTTTTTACGGGCTTTGGCGGGCTCTTGACGGGACTTATTGTATCCGCGCCCTTTATCTGCTGCGGAATTATCTGTATCGTATCCCGTAAACGCCCCTTGCTTTGGTGTTCGTGGGCGCTGTATATTATTATCGACGCCTATCTTTCCTTTGCCACGGGAGCGGGGCCAGCAGCATTCTTTACCTACCTGATATACACGGGGCTTACAACCCAAACCGTGGTGGCGGGGGTAAGATGGCTTGTATATCTGGCGCTGACTGTCTTTACAGTGTTGTCCTTCCGCAGATGTGAAATAAAGAATAAGAAAAGGGCTATGGTTTGGTTCTTTATTTGTGTAGGAGCTATTATCTGTCTGCATATTATTTCCTATTTCTTTGGGGAGTTTATGCACGGCATCCTTTATTCGGACACGGATTTGACGGTAGGGGATTCCGATCATCAGAGATTTTTGATGCTCAGTGGGATTTATTATACCCTTTCAACCGTTTTGGATTGGCTAAAGTCGACGGCCTTCGTAGGTGGCTCCGTTCTGTTGGTTTTGTTTATTAGAAACAGAAAGAAATGAAAAAATCGTGAAGAGATGCTTAGGCATCTCTTTTTTTCTTTTTTCGCCCTTGATTTAGCGGGTAAAATATGGTATACTGTCCATATTACGTGATTAGGAGAATACCGCCGATTATGAATAGAAAAACGGAAATCTTTACAAAGGTAATTGCTTTGGCACTCATATTGTCCCTGTCCATATCCCTTTTTGGGTGTGTAAGCGACAAGCCTCAGGATTTACCTGACGAACCTCAAAATTCCGATGGCGTGCAGAACGAGGAATTGCCGGATTTTGAGCTTATATGGGGTAAGGTGGCCTTCCCCGGAGAGTACAGTAAGGAACGGGATACTGTTGTCGACTATGCTTACAGCGACGGGTATTTTGAGATGGATTCCACTCTCTATAATCCCAGCCTTTCCACCATGTCTCTCTGTCTTGAGCTTTCTTCCTGGGCAAGCTACGAGACCGAAGTATGGGCAGAAAAGACCCAAAACGCTAAAAAGCTTTTAGAGGAGATAGGCTTTACAGAGTTTGCTCAGAACGATTATTGGAGCGACAAGCCCTCTATCGAATCGGTAGGCGTGGTAGCTGCTCATAAAGAGCTGGAGGGTTGCACTCTCATCGCTCTGCCTGTTCGCGGCGGCAAATATTATAATGAATGGGGCAGTAACGTTGCCCTTGGCCTTGAAGGCGAGCATACCGGATTTGCCGAAGGCCGAGATCACGTAATTGAATTTTTGGAAGAATATATAATCAGTCATGATATAACGGGCAGGGTGAAGATCTGGCTGGTGGGTTACAGCAGAGGCGGCGCCATAGCTAATATGGTGGCAGGGTATCTTAATACCCACGGCTTGCCCAACGGCGCAACCCTTGCCTTTAACGACCTTTACTGTTACGCCTTTGAGCCGCCTCAGGGAAGTCTTGAGGAAATGACGGGCAGTGACGAAAACCATTTAAACATACATAATATAGTAAACGTAAACGATATAGTAACCATGGTGGCTCCTACGGATTGGGGATTTGCCAGATACAATCATACCTCACGCCTTCTCCCTACCGTAACCACCGTAGGATTTGAAAGCGCCCTTGAGGTGATGCTTGAAGAATATGCCGAAGTTCTTCAGGGCGCGGCGATTTCCGATCCATCGGCCACCGAGTATAATATTTCGGAATATGCAAAAAAAATAGAGGTTTCGGTAAATCCTCTCAGATTCCTTCCCGGCGGAGAGCCTTTTGTCGAGATTAACATTGTAGATGACCAAGCGAGAACCATGAACGAGGTTCTTTCGGAGTTTATCACCTATTTTGCAGAAAGCGTTCACGGAAGAGAGGCGTACAATACCTCTCTTGAGGCTGACTTGGTTTATCTTCTTGATCAAATAATGGGATACGAGTCTACTCTTGATCCTATAGAACTGATGACCGGCGCTGTTGAGGCCTTGACTGCAAATAATAACGAAAAGCTCATATACGTCCTTTCTCCTGTTTTTGAGTTGGGATTCCTATCCGCCGAAGATCGAATTGACAAGGTCGTTAGCCGTCTTCACGAGGTTTTGCCCCAACCCGAGGGATTTACTGATCTTTACGGCACGGCCGTTACCTTGCTAAAAGCCGCAGGAACCCTTATTGTAAATCATCCTCAGGCATTTTTGGACGTTGTTCTTGCCTTTACAAACACAAAGCTCATGCAGTCCCATTACGAGGAAATCACTCTTGCGTGGCTCAGGGCGGGGGATCCCAATTATACGGATAGGCCTTATACTATGGAAGTTCCCCAGACTTTGCGTACCGTCCGGGTAAATTGTCCCGTTAACGTTGAGGTTTACGACAGCAACGGCACCCTTGTTGCCAGCATAATAGACAGGGTATGTACTTCTTATAGCGGCGTTATAGGGTGTACTGTTAACAGTGACGGTGAGATTGTGGTCTACTTGCCCTCTGACGCGGAATATAGTATTGTTACTAAGGCTTTCGATGAGGGCGAGGTAAATATAACTCTCAGCGAATATAACGTTGTACACAACAAAGCTACCCGCGTGCAGAATTATGAAAACATCCCCGTTGTTGAGGGAGACGTCCTCACTCTCGATGCTCCGAATTTCAAAGAGGATGAATATAAGGACCGTACAGGGGAAGGTTCTACGACAGAATATACCCTTGTAACCGATGAGGGCGAGAAAATAGATTGCCGTGAGGACAAAGGCGAAGACGTAGAATTTTTTGATATAGAAGTTGATACAAATAACTCTTTCGGCATCGTTACTGGTGGCGGAGAGTATATGGACGGAACTTTTGCCAAGGTAAATGCTCTCCCCGTGGCGGGAAGCAATTTTATAGGTTGGTACGTGGGCGATGAGCTTGTTTCTTCGGAAAGTGAATATCGCTTTGCCGTTGATTGCGACTTGTTGCTGACAGCTCATTTTGAGCAGGTGGAGACCTATAAAATGACCTTTAGCACCTCAGGTGGAGAGGGGCGCGTTTTAAACAGCGTCGCATATTATCCTGCAGGTTCAACGGTCGAAATCAGGGCAGAAGGTGCCGAGGGCTACGAGTTCTCCCATTGGGAGGCCTTGGACGGCGTAATTGAAAAGATAGCAGCCGCGAATACCACGTTTGTTATGCCCTCTGGTGACGTTGAGATAGTAGCGGTGTTCAAGATAGGCATTTGTCCTGCCTGCGGTAAAACTCTTGACGAGGGCAGGGCGCACGGTGCTGATTGCAAAACAGAGGGGCACTATGAGTGCGACGGCCTTGACCATTCCGAGGCAGCCTGTGAAAAATCTGGTCACAACCTTTGCGACGGCGGCGATCATTCTGCAGCCGTATGCGGTATTGCGGGGCATTTCGCCTGTGATAAAAAGGATCACTCTTCCGTCCGTCCCTGCGGACACTTTGGCTGCGAGGGTGGAGAACATGGCTCTTTGGCCTGCGGGCATTACCGTTGTCAGGGCGGAGAGCATCAGATGCTTGACTGCGGTCACTATGCTTGTGCAGAGGGTAACCACGAAAAACTTTTATGCGGATATTATGCTTGTGACGGTAAGGAACATCAGCTCTTGAATTGTGGCCATTGCAGTTGTTCTGCCGGAGAACACGGGCTTATTGACTGCGGCCATTATGCCTGCACAGAGGGTAATCATGAAAAGCTCCCTTGCGGACACTATGGTTGCTCAGAGGGGGATCATTCAGAGCTTTCCTGCTACCATTACGCTTGTGACGGTAAATCTCACCAGATCCTTTCCTGCGGACACTCCGCTTGTATAGGAGAGGATCACGATCCCCTTACTTGCGGAAAGGATTCCGATAATGTAGAAGAAGATACTCTCCTTGACTGTGGGCATTATTCCTCCGATAGCGGTGAGCATTATCTCCTTGACTGCGGACACTATTCTTGCTCAGGGGGAGACCATTCGGAGCTTTCCTGCTACCATTATGCGTGTGACGGAAACAACCATGAGATACTTTCCTGCGGCCATCCCGCTTGTATAGGAGAAGACCACGACCCTGTTGATTGTGTGGGCGGTTCTCAGGAGGAAGAAGACCCTCTTGAATGCGGCCACTATCCTTCCGATGGCGGCGAACACTATATGCTTGCCTGCGGTAGCTACTCTTGTGACGGCAGGGTACACGAAATTCTTGAGTGTTCCCATTGCTCCTGTGCCGAGGGCGAACATTGGATGGCTAAGTGCGGACACTTTGTTTGCGACGGTAATGATCACGACATCGCCGACTGCGGGCATTTTGCCTGTGAAAGCTACGGGCATGAACTGCTTGAATGTGGACATTATAACTGCGACGGCGGGGCTCACGACCTTGCCGAGTGCGGTAATCATTACTACTGTGACGGCGGCGAGCATTGGATGGAAAAATGCGGCCATTTTACCTGTGATGAAGGAGAACACGGATTCCTTTCCTGTGGCCATATGGCCTGCGATGATACCCTTGACCACAGCCTTTGCGAATACTGTTATTACTATCTCTGTGAAGGCGGAGATCATGGGGATGGTATTTGTAATACCGGCGGAGATCCGGACGTGGAAACTCCCGACGTTGCTCCTGAAGGTTGAAATTAAAAGGCTCGTTTAAATAATAAAAGAAGCCCGCATCACCAAAAGGTGATGCGGGCTTTTGCTTTTTTGAGAACTATTTAAAAGGTAATAAATAAAAATCCGTCCTCTTACGAGAACGGATTTTGTGGAGCGGAATACGGGGCTCGAACCCGCTACCTCAACCTTGGCAAGGTTGCGCTCTACCAGATGAGCTAATTCCGCATATGACTTCCTCGGGTAATTTTGTTGACCGTCCGGAAGTTTTTGGTGCCTCCGGTCGGAATCGAACCAACGACACGAGGATTTTCAGTCCTCTGCTCTACCAACTGAGCTACAGAGGCAAAAAGTGGCGACTCGGAAGGGACTCGAACCCTCGACCTCCGCCGTGACAGGGCGGCGTTCTAACCAACTGAACTACCGAGCCAAATTGCCGTGGTGGGAGTTACAGGGCTCGAACCTGTGACCCCCTGCTTGTAAGGCAGATGCTCTCCCAGCTGAGCTAAACTCCCATTTCTATGACAGAGATTTTTGTCTCTCTCACATCGGCTCGTATATTCTACCACAAAAAGACCTGTTTGTCAATAGCTTTTTATAAGAAAATTTGTAAACAGTTTGTGACACGGTAGACAGCCCCAAAAAAATATGATATACT
>JAZSCR010000173.1:0-60648 GCA_045530715.1 Eubacteriales bacterium | reverse complement strand
CATGCGCCGCCCCAGGTGCCGAGGGAAGGCTGCTTGATCTTAAGACCGCCTTCTTTACCAAGGAAGAGGAAGTCGCCGGTAGTGTCCATATGCATTGCCCAACCCATTCTGTAGTCGAGGGTGATGCCGCCTTCAAGTCTGATGAAAGCACCTGCAAAGTCGTCAACTTCAAAGAACTCAGCGTTCTTGTAGTACTGGGGATTCTTACCGAAGTTATCGTAAGTTACAGCGGAAACGGTAAGGGGCTTGGGATAGCCAACAGAGTTAAGAGCGAAGTCAAGACCGTAGCAACCGATATCGGCAAGAGCGCCAACACCTGCTGTATCCTTGGAGATAAAGGTCTTGTTACCGGGAATACCTCTTCTTCTGCCGCCACCGGACTGGATGTAGTAAACGTCACCGAGGGTACCGGAAGCAATTATGTCCTTAACCTTCTTCATGTTGCTACCATATCTGGGCTGGAAGCCGATGGTGATTATCTTACCGGATTCCTTTTCAGCCTTGCGAATAGCAAGCGCATCTTCAAGGGTAACGGTCATGGGCTTTTCAAGGAGAACGTGCTTGCCGCTGAGAAGAGCAGCGATAGCACAGGGAGCGTGCTGAGTATTGTAAGTACAGATAGAAACTGCGTCAATGTCGTCTCTTGCGCAGAGTTCTTCGCAAGTTTCGTATGCGTCAGCTTCGGTCCAACCGAATTCATCAAGGAATGCTCTTGCCTTACCGGGAACGATGTCAGCACCTGCAACGATTTCTACGTCGTCAAAAGTCTGATATGCTCTGGCGTGAGCGTGTGCGATACCGCCGGTACCAATAATACCAATTCTGAGTTTGTCCATTTTAATAGACCTCCGTTTAAATAATTATATAAATGTGATTACTTAACCACAAGGTTCACAAGTTTGCCGGGAACGTATATTTCTTTTACAACGGTTTTGCCGTTAAGGTTGGAAGCAACCTTTTCATCAGCCTTTGCAGCCGCGATGATATCTTCCTTGGAAGAATCTGCAGGAACTGAAAGAACTGTCTTAAGCTTACCGTTTATCTGCACGGGAACCTCGATAACCGACTCAACGGTAAGTTTTTCGTCGTATTCAGGCCATTTTGCAAGGGCAAGGAATCCTTTACCCCCAAGCTTTTCCCACATTTCCTCTGCGATATGGGGAGCAAAGGGACAAAGTATACCAAGGAAGAGCTTAAGCTCGTCTACGGTAAGAGTTCCGCAATCATAGATATCGTTAAGGAGTGACATCATTGCCGCAATAGCGGTATTGAACTTCATCTCCTCAATATCCTCAGTAACCTTCTTTATGGTCTTATGAAGAGCAGCCGCAATCTTAGGAGTAGAACCGCTACCATGAGCCATTTCGTAAAGTCCTGCGACTCTGTTAAGGAATCTCTTACAGCCCTTAACGCCGTTTTCACTCCAGGGAGCAGCCGAGCCGTAGTCACCCATAAAGAGTATGTATACTCTCAATACGTCGGCGCCGTATTCATCAACAACGTCGTTGGGCTCACTTTCGTTACCCTTACTCTTACTCATCTTTTCGCCGTCGGGCCCGAGAATAAGACCCTGAGCGGTTCTCTTTGCGTAAGGTTCGTCTACAGGAACCTCGCCGATATCGTAAAGGAATCTGTGCCAGAATCTGGAGTATATCATATGACGGGTAACGTGCTCCATACCGCCGTTATACCAGTCTACGGGAAGCCAATACTTCAACTTATTCTGGTCTGCAAAAACCTCGTCGTTAAGAGGGTCGATATATCTGAGGAAGTACCAGGAGGAGCCTGCCCACTGGGGCATGGTATCGGTTTCTCTCTTTGCGGGAGCGCCACACTTGGGGCAGGTGCAGTTAACAAAGGAGTCGATCTTTGCCAGGGGGCTTTCACCGCCTTCACCGGGCTCAAAGTTTTCAACCTTGGGAAGCTTAAGGGGAAGCTCTTCATAGGGTACGCCAACCATTCCGCAATGGGGACAGTGAACGATAGGAATAGGTTCGCCCCAATATCTCTGACGGTTGAATGCCCAGTCCTTCATCTTGTACTGAACGCCCTTTTCACCTATACCCTTTTCGGAAAGGAAAGAGAGCATCTTTTCGATAGCTTCCTTCTTTGTGGCTATGCCGTTGAGGAAGTCGGAGTTAACCATTTCTCCGTCGCCTGTATATGCGGCTTCAGAAACATCTCCCCCCTTGATTACCTCTATAATATCTATGCCGAATTTCTTTGCAAATTCATAGTCACACTCGTCGTGGGCGGGAACTGCCATTATAGCACCGGTACCGTAGCCCATCATAACGTAGTCGGAGATATATACGGGGATTTCCTTGCCGTTAGCGGGATTTATAGCGGCGATACCGTCTATTCTTACACCCGTCTTATCTTTAACAAGCTGAGTTCTTTCAAACTCGGTCTTCTTTGCGCATTCCTCTTTATAAGCATCAAGCTCGTCAATATTATTGATTCTATCTCTGTATTTTTCAATAACGGGATGCTCAGGAGCGATAACCATAAAGGTAACGCCGAACATGGTATCGCATCTGGTCGTATAGATACGGAGGCTTTCGTCACAGCCGGTAAGAGCAAAGTTGACAAACGCGCCCTCTGAACGGCCTATCCAGTTTTCCTGCTGCAGCTTAACGTTGGGAAGGTAGTCAACCTTTTCGAGGCCCTGGAGAAGCTTATCGGCATACTCGGTAATACGGAGATACCATACGTCCTTGGACTTCTGAACGATATCGCTGTGGCAGATATCGCACTTACCACCCTGGGAGTCTTCGTTGGAAAGAACAACCTTACAGTGAGGGCAGTAGTTTACCAAAGTAGTTGCACGGAAAACAAGTCCCTTGTCAAACATCTTTCTGAATATCCACTGGGTCCACTTATAGTAGTTTTCCTCGGTAGTATCAACAACTCTCGTCCAGTCAAAGGAAAAGCCTACTCTCTTAAGCTGAGAGGTAAACTTTTCGATATTGTTATCCGTTACTATACGGGGATGAGTATTGGTCTTAACTGCGTAGTTTTCAGTGGGAAGACCGAAGGCGTCGAAGCCTATGGGGAAGAGTACGTTGTAGCCTTCCATTCTTCTCTTTCTGGAAACCACCTCAAGGCCGGAATAGGCCTTTATATGACCAACGTGCATACCGGCACCGCTGGGATAAGGGAATTCAACAAGGGCGTAAAACTTAGGCTTTGAACGGTCCTTATCGGATGCGTTGAACACCCCTGCTTCTTCCCATTTTTTCTGCCATTTCTGTTCTATGACTTTGAAATCATGGTTCATTTTTCTTCACCTTCCAAAATCTGGTTTATATCAATCTCTACTCCGTCCTTCCAGAATCTTTCGAGATCGTAAAATTTTCTTGATTCGTTGTTGTAAACGTGAACTATAATGTCTATATAGTCCAAAAGCACCCAACCGCCGTTATTCAGGCCTTCTCTGTGGTCAACGGTAAAGCCCTTCTGTTCAAGCTGATACTCACATTCGTCGGCAAGAGCCTTGATCTGTGAGGTTGAGGTACCGTTGCAGATAACCAAATAGTCGGCAAGAGATGAAACGTTACCGATATCGAGAACCTTGATATCAATACCCTTTTTGCCGTCAAGAGCCTTGACTGCTGTTTTCATCATTTCGTAGCTATCCATATTGCTTTTCCTTTCTATATCCGAATACTGTTTTCATCAAACACTTTATCGGGATTGTCTTCATAATATCTTACGTAGTACTGATAGGCGTCGTAAGTATCCTTGTGAATAAAACTTTTCTGACTTGACAAGTCCTCCATTGTATAAACCAAACAGAGGAATGCCGCTCTATCTATATCCGAAAACGCCAATTTTCTGTAAAACTCAACGTCCTCGTAATCTCGCGTGGGATCAACATAATCCGCAACGTAAAGGAGCTTTTCAAGGAGAGTCATATTGGCTCTGCCCGTGGTGTGATACCTTACTGCAGACAAAATCTCCTCATCTTCGATTCCCAACTCATACTTTAAAACGTAAGGAGCCGTCAAAGAATGATGCAGCTTTCCGTATCTGAGCTGAGCCTCGTCAGCGGGAATCTTATATTTATTTATAAGGGCCTTCTGCTCCTCGGGAGAATCGTTTTTGGTAATGTCGTGTAAAAGGCCTGCCAGCTTTGCTTTCTCAACGTCAGCTCCGTATTTAACGGCAAGCTTCTCCATAGTTTCCATAACCCCAAGGCTATGTTGATAGCGGTGAGGATTGAGTCTTACGGAAAGAAGCTGCATATATTCTCCGTAATCGGAAGAGGGCCTTTCCGGTTGAGGCAGAGGCTTTGAATAAAGCTCATTCTCGGTCAAAAATGCGTAAACGCTTTCGGGAAGATAGAGCCTTACGTCTTCATCCTTTTCCCTTATCATTTTCCTCACGTCAGAAGAGGAGATTTCGATAGGCTCAAAGGGTATCACCCGACATCTTGCCCCGTACTCTCTCTCAAGCCTGTCCTTTTGTTCAAGAAGCTCATCTTTATCATGTCCCGTTCTTGAAAGACAAACTATATTTGCTATTGAAAATATGGTTTCGGGGTCGCGCCATTTATCAACGGTCATAAACATATCAGACCCTGTATAAAGGTATATCTCTGCATCGGGTGAAAGGCTGTTTTTAAGCCATTTGAGAGTTTCGGCAGTAAAGCTTTTCTCTCCGTTTTTTATCTCGTAATCCGAAACGTAAACGTTTCTCATGCCGCCAACGGCAACGTTGACCATTTCCAGCCTGTGGTCGTCACTTATCTCCCTTTCGAATTTCTTATGGGGAGGCGTGCCGGTGGGCATAACTATCACCTTTCCGTCGCCGAGAAAGGCGGAAAAAGCCTTGAGAGCTTTAAGGTGTCCCATATGAAAGGGATTAAAGGTTCCCCCAAAAAGTCCTATTTTCATACAGACCTCTTATTATTTGGGAAGAACTATAACGGGTTTCTTTGCAGGACGGTAGAGAACGAATCTCCAGCCAATAACCTGAACTATCTCTGCGTTGCATACCTCTGCAAGATGCTGCACTGCTTCTCTGGGAGTAATACCCGAGTTTTCAAGGCACCTGCCCTTTACTATTTCTCTTGCATCAAGGGCGTCGTTTACCTGCTTTACAGTATTTTCATCAATTCCGTTCTTGCCTATCTGGAGAATGGTTTCTGCGGAATTTGCAAGACCTCTTAAATAGGCTCTCTGTTTGGTTGTTATCATTTATTTGGTTTCTCCTAATTTATCAAATAGAATTTTCAATGATTTTCCACGATGGCTTATGGCGTTCTTTTCCTCGGAAGAAAGCTCCGCCGTCGTCTTACCAAGCTCGGGGATATAAAACAACGGGTCGTATCCAAAACCGTTCGTGCCTCTGGGCTCGGTAAGTATTTCGCCCTCGCATCTGCCCTCGGCGGTTATTTTTCTACCGTCGGGATAGACAAGGGTAATATATGAAACGAAAGCGCATCTTCTGTCTTTAACGCACTTCATTTTTTCAAGAAGGAGTGCGTTGTTTTCAGCATCGTTGCTCTCGGTGCATCTGCCGTTGATTTCGGCATATCTTGCTGAATAAACTCCGGGCTCTCCGTTAAGAGCGTACACCTGAAGGCCGCTGTCGTCGGCTATTGCGGGCATTCCCGAGGCCTTCATTGCGGAATAGGCTTTTATATACGAGTTTTCCTCAAACGTCTTTCCGTTTTCCTCAGGGTCGGACTCTACACCTGCCTGAGCAAGAGAAACAACGTCGTATTTTTCACCTGCTATTGCAATAAGCTCGGCAAGCTTTTTCTTGTTATTTGAAGCTAACAAAAACTTTTCTTTCACAGATCGAGCAGCTCCTTTGCAAAAACTTCGGGATCAAAGGGCTGAAGGTCGTCCATCTGCTCACCTACTCCGATAAGCTTTACGGGAACTCCCGTAACCTCTTTAACAGAAAGTGTAACGCCACCCTTTGCGGTACCGTCAAGCTTTGTGAGAACCACGCCCGTTATTCCGGTAGAGGCCTTAAAGTCCTTTGCCTGATTTACGGCATTCTGACCCGTAGTAGCATCAAGAACCAACAAAATCTCTTTATCGGCTTCGGGAAGTTCTCTGTCGATTATTCTTGATATCTTTGCAAGCTCATCCATAAGGTTCTTTTTATTATGAAGTCTGCCCGCGGTATCGCAGATTATAACGTCAGTACCCCTGGCCTTTGCCGCTTTTATGGTATCAAACACCACAGATGCGGGGTCTGAACCCTCGTGATGCTTTACAATCTCTATATCACTTCTCTGAGCCCATATCTCTATCTGCTCTATGGCGGCAGCTCTGAAGGTATCGGCGGCACCTATAATAACGCTTTTTCCTTGAGATTTAAGAGAGGCGGCAAGCTTACCAATGGTAGTGGTCTTCCCCACACCGTTAACGCCGACGACAAGGATTATGGAAGGCTTGGAGTTAAGGTTAAGGGTGTTATCTCCGTCCATAAGCTGGGTAAGTATAAGGCAAAGCTCCTGCTTAAGAGAATCCGCATCCTCTATTTTTTTAAGCTTTGCGGCATTACGGAGGGTATCTATAACAGTTTCGGAGGTTTCAATTCCAACGTCAGCCGCTAAAAGCAGGTCAAGAAGCTCGTCAAGAAGATCCTCGTCAACCTTTCTGAAATTGGCGAATATGGAGTTAAAACCGTCGCTTATATTGTTTTTGGTCTTTGAAAGACCCTGTTTTATCTTATCAAGTAATCCCATTAAAATAACCTTTCGTCGGAAAGTAGTATTATCAGGCCATATCCTTTTCTATTTCATTAACGTTTATGGTGATAATCTTGGATATACCCTTCTCACGCATGGTTACGCCGTAAAGTCTGTCGGCGATCTCCATAGTACCTCTACGGTGAGTTATGGCGATTATCTGGGTTTCGGGAGTAAGATTATACAAATATTCGGCAAATCTTACTACGTTAACGTCGTCAAGAGCAGACTCTATTTCGTCAAACAGACAGAAGGGTGAGGGATTTATTTTCATCAGGGCAAAATAAAGAGATATTGCAGTCAAAGCCTGCTCACCGCCCGAAAGAGAGGACATATTCTTTATTATTTTACCCGGAGGAGCTACATATATTTCAATGCCGCTTTCAAGAACGTCATCGTCGTTAACCAGGGTGAGCTTTGCCTCACCGCCGTTAAACATCTGTTTAAATACCTTTTCAAACTCAACGCTGATTATCTTGAACTTATCGTCGAATATCTTTCTCATATCCTCTTCAAGGGAGGCTATGAGCTTTTCAAGGCTTTCCTTCGCCTCGGCAAGGTCCTTAATCTGACCCGACAGAGTATCGTGTCTTTCCTTTATTTCCACGTACTCTTCAATGGCGGAAACGTTTACCTCACCCAAAGCACGGAGCTTTCCACGAAGCTCTTCGGCACGGCCGGTGGCATCCCTGATATCTTCGGGAGGCTGATATCCGTCCCTTGCCTCGGTGGGAGTAACCTCGTACTCGTCCCAAAGCTTTGCCTGCATAGAAGCAAGCTTGTCGGCAGCGGAATTCTTGGCGGCGGTAACCTTTTCAAGCTCGCGTACCAAGTCCTCCTTGCGTGCGTATATCTCTTTCTCCTCGGCTCTGCAGTCGGATATCTTCTTTTCCTGACGGAGTCTTTCCTCCGTCTTTTTGGTAATATCCGCATCATAGCCCGCCGTAGCGGTAGAAGCCTTTTCAAGAGCAAGAACGAGTTCTGCCTTCTCATCCTCACAGCCTTTTATGGAAGCCTTGAGGTTCTCTATGCTTTCCGCGGCGTTAAGAGAATTGGATTTGTATCTTTCTATTTCTTCATCTATACGAAGGGTTTCGTTTTTCAACGACTCGCCAACGTTGGTTATCTCCAGTCTCTTGAGTTTAAAGTCGTTTATCCTGGTAACCAAGGCGTCACGCTCAGCTTTAAGGCCTGCGTGGGCATCTTCAAGGGCAGCAAGCTCGGCATTAAGGCCGTTTTCCTTTTCAATAAGACCCTTATTGAAAAGTTCCAACTTTTCGTTTTCCCCGTCAAAGGAGAGGAGTTCCGCCTTGTTTTTAGCAGTTTCTTCCTTGATTGAGGATATCTGGCGTTTTATGTTTTCAGTGTACTCGCTATTGTATGAAAGGGAGCTCTGCTTTTCTATAAGCTGCTTTTCAAGATCGTTAGACTCGCTCTGAAGTCCCGAAAGAAGGGTATTGAGTCTTTCGCTCTCCTTTTCTGCGGCGGAAAGCTCCTTCGAACAAAGGTCGTACTTTTCACGAAGTTCGCCAAGCTTTTCCTTAAGGGATTCAAGCTCACTTCTTCTGCTGAACACACCTGCGTTCTTTGCCGCAGAACCACCCGTCATGGAACCGCCAGCATTAACTATCTGGCCGTCCTTGGTTACTATTCTGAAGGCAAACTTATATCTCTTGGCTATATCGGAAGCATCGTCAAGGGTTTCGGCTATAACGGTACGGCCGAGAAGATTTTCCGCAATATCTCTATATCTTTCGTCAAATGAAATAAGGTCGGAGGCTATACCCAGATATCCGGGCTCCATATCCACTCCGCGAACGTCCAGTTTACGTCCCTTTATGGAAGTAAGGGGCAGGAAGGTTGCGCGGCCGCCGTTTCTTGACTTGAGGAAGAATATGGCGTTCTTCGCATCAGCTTCATTTTCAGTAACTATATTCTGAATAGCCGCACCGAGAGCAACCTCTACTGCGGTAGCGTATTCTGCGGGAACGGTAAGTATCTCGGAAACGGTACCTACGATACCGCGAAGAATGCCTCTTGCGGCCTCCTTGATAACCATATGAACGCTTCCGGTAAAGCCCTCGTGATTCTGTTCCATATCACGGAGCATAGCATATCTGTTTTCAGCCTTTGCAAGCTCAAACTTCAGACTTGAGCAGTTTTCGGTAAGGGTTGCAAGCTTATTCTTGTGAAGCTCACACTTAAGACTCTGACCCTTTACCATATTTCCGTTTTCGGCTATTCTTTCCTTAACGGCCGACATCTCTTCTTCCATTCCCTTACGGGCAACGGCAAGAGTATTGAGTCTTTCTTCCGCATCCTCAGCCTCGGTAGACAAAGAGATAAGTCTGTCCTGGGCATCGGCTTTTCTCTGCGCCAGAGCAGCGGCCTTTACAGCAACCTCGCTCTTTTCGGAGGCCACTTCCGTCATGCGGTTTTTAAGATCAGCCATGCTCTTGTAGAAACCGGTGTCCTCGGAGCTCTTTTCCTCAAGCTCGTTCTGAACGGAGAATAAGTCTCCGTCAATGGCGGTAAGCTTTTCGTTATTTTCGGATATCTGAAGAAGAACACCGTTTTTCTTTTCGTTAAGCTCTTCGGTATATTTCACAGCGGCGTCGGATTCGTCCGAAAGTCGCTTTATATCAGCCTCTGCGTGGGCTATATCGTTATCAAGAACCATTATACGTCCGGTGTGTTCACGGACGCTGTCCTCGGTACGCTTTATATCCCCTCTGACAGATTCTATTTCCACTGTAAGTTCTGTTACGCGACTTTCTGCCGCCTCTGTAACGTCGGCAAGATATGCCATACGCATAGAGCATCCCGAAAGGTCGGTGTTAAGGGTGTCTATGACCCCTTCAAGACGGGCGTTTTCTCCCGTAAGCCTTACGTCTTCGTAAAGCCATATACCTATATCGAGAACCTTCTTCTCTTCTCTGTAAGCGATATATTTACGGGCCTTTTCCGACTGCTTTTCAAGAATAGGAAGTCGGGCGGATATTTCGGTAAGTATATCGTTAAGTCTGAGAATATTATCGTTTGTCATAGAGAGCTTTTTCGCGCTCTCGTCACGTCTGTACTTAAAGCCGGATATACCCGCGGCTTCTTCAAAAACGCTCCTTCTTTCACTACTCTTGGCGCTGATTATGTCGGTAACGGCGCCCTGACCGATTATGGAATAGCCGTCCTTACCAAGACCCGTATCCCTGAGAAGAATCTGAATGTCCTTCAGTCTTACCTGAGCTCCGTTGATATAATATTCGCTGTTTCCCGAACGATAATATCTTCTGGCAATGGAAACCTCGGAGAAGTCTATATCAAGCTCTCTGCCGCTGTTATCAAAGCACATAGTTACCTGGGCAAAGCCAAGAGCCTTACGAGCCTTTGTACCGTCGAAGATAACGTCTTCCATCTTGTTTCCGCGGAGAGTCTTTGAGGACGTTTCGCCCATTACCCATCTGAGAGCATCGGCTATATTACTCTTACCGCTACCATTGGGCCCTACTATGGCAGTAATACCGCTGGCAAACTCAATTACCGTTTTGTCGGGGAAAGACTTAAAGCCTTGTAATTCAAGGGATTTTAACTGAAGCATACGGTCTTTTCCTTTCGGTTGGTTTAGGGCTGACCAAAAGCCCTATTAATTATATTATTATAACACATATATTCATTAATTGCAACCTTTAAATCGAATGTTTAAACAAATCTTCCCAATTTTCGGTTCCCAAAGCCCTTTTTGACCCTTCAAACATGGGCTTTTGACTGTTTCCCATAAAAAAATTACCTCTAAAATCACATTATTGTTCATATTGCCCCTTTACTTTTTTTTGATTTTGGTGTAATATTAATAAAAGACGTTTTACTTTATGCCGCAAAAAAGGCGGCGGAAGGGAGATTCAGTATGCTCAATATGGCAGTTGACGGCGGCGGCTCAAAGCTTCTCGCCCTTGCCTTCACAGAGGACGGCAGTATAGTTTCCGTAGGAAAAGGCTCGACTGTAAACCCTAATTTTGCCACTAAAGAAGATGTGGTAAACACCATAAAAGAATGCCTTGACGGGCTTCTTTCGGGACTCGAAGAAAAGCCCGACGAAAACGGAAAATACAGCTTTGACCACGTATACATTACCATTGCGGGTCCCACCGACGATTTTATTGAAATCCTTAACCAGAAGACCAATACTAAAAATATAGTTCACCTTTCGGAGGGTGCCGTAGGACAGCTTGCAAGCTCCCTTACGGGAGACGGACTTTTGGCTCTCTCGGGCACAGGCTCCGACTGTTTTCTTAACAAGGATTCCGACAGCTACGATATGATAGGCGGATGGGGTGCGGCTTTCGGCGACGAAGGCAGCGGCTATTGGATGGGATGCGAAGCTATCAGAGGCGCCCTCCGTTCCTACGACGGAAGGGGCAAAAAGAGTCTTCTGGAAACACTTATCCCTCAGCAATACGGCTACGGAAAGAACATCAGAAAAGTAGTAAAGCTGTACAGAAGCCCCAATCAGAGAAAAGATATAGCATCTGCCACAAAAAGTCTCTCAAGAGCTATGTGGGAAGGCGACGAGGTTGCTCGCGACATAATAATACAGGCCGCAGAACTGATGGCGGAACAGGCCATAACCCTACTGAAAAAGCACGATATTCCCAAGGGAATGAAATTCACCGTGGCAGGCGGTGGTTGGAAGGTATCAAACCTTATGATAGACCACTTTGCAGGTCTCGTCCTTACAGAGTTCCCCGATATGGAATTCGTATATCCCGAATTTGAGCCTGTAACGGGAGGAATAATACATACAGTCCTCCGCACCTGTGGTGAAATAACGGAAGAAAAAGCTGAAGATTTGCGCAAAAAACTGCAGGACTACCAATTCGTCACCGACGACATGAGATACAAGACAGAGATTATAGAAGAGGCCATTCGCCTCGCTAAAATGGAGGGCTAAAAATGTATTCAAACCAGTATCTCGAAAATCTCAAAAAGATTCTCGATAAAATATCCGAAACCCAGATGGATGCCATAAACAAGACCGCAGAGCTTATAGTTGAAGCATCCATTGCAAAGAAAAAAATATACGCCGTAGGTTGCGGTCACGCAGGACTTCTGGCGCAGGAGCTCTTTTACCGTTCGGGCGGCCTTGTGGTAATCAATCCCATATTTGCTCCCGGACTTACCCTTGATGCCCGTCCCATAACCCTTACCTCCGATATAGAAAGAATAGAGGGCTACGGAAAGACCATCGTAAACAGAAAGGAAATCGGTGAAGGTGACCTCCTTATAATCCATTCCGTTTCCGGCAGGAACGCCGTAAGCGTAGATATGGCTATCCAGGCAAGAGAAAACGGAGCTACCGTAGTTTGCCTTACCAATATGGAATATTCCTCTGCAGTTACCTCCCGTCACTCCAGCGGCAAGAGACTTTTTGAGGTTTCCGATATAGTTCTCGACAACTGCGGAGAAAAGGGTGACGCAGCCGTAAAAGTAGGCGACTTCCCCGAAAAGACAGGCCCCACGTCCACAGCGGCAGGCGCGGCAATTCTTAACGCCGTGGTTTCCGAGGCAGTGGCCGGATTCATAAAGAGAGGCATCACTCCTCCCGTATTTATGAGCGCAAACCTTGAGGGCGGCGATGCTCACAACAAAAAGGTTATGGACGAGTACAAGGATAGCATATTCTATATGTAATTTCGCTGTCTAAACCACGGGTTTTTATGGCGACTATCCCCTTTTTGAGCCCAAAACAGGCAAAATGTCACAATAAATTTGGATTTATTGTATTGCAAAATCCACGCACATATGTTATAATAATTCGTACATTGTGAAATCATAAGCGAAGTCTTCTTCGCAAACGGAGGTGTAGGTACTATGGCAAAATGCGATATTTGCGGAAAAGGCGTCAGCTTCGGTATTAGAGTGTCCCACTCTCACAGACGTTCCAACCGTACATGGAAGCCCAACGTTCGCAGAGTCAAGACAGTTGTAAACGGTGTTCCCAAGCACATATATGTCTGCACACACTGCATGCGTACTCAGAAGGTTCAGAAGACTGTTTAATTATTCTGAAATAATTTAGCGGATAATTCCGAACAGATAATACCCTCAGGCGATCGCCTGAGGGTTTTTTCGTGCACGAAATTATATGTTACTACCCTCAGGAAGCGTATTCCTATTGACAAAAAAAATATTTTATGTTATTATAGTAAGTAGTTTATACTTATGAATATTATTATAACAATCTCAACGCAGAGCTGTCTGCACCAACGAAATGGAGAACGAATATGGCATTCCGATTAAGAGGCGGTATCCATCCTGAATACAATAAAGAGAAGACGTCGGCAAGGTCTATTGAAGAACTACCTGCGCCTTCGGTAGTCGTTATACCCCTTTTACAGCACGTGGGAACACCCTGTACCCCTGCAGTATCGGTTGGCGAAAAGGTATATATGGGTCAAGTTATCGGCTATCCCTCGGGAGCACTGTCTTGCCCAGTGCATTCCTCCGTTTCGGGTATAGTAAAGGCCATAGAACCTCAATGGCATCCTTCGGGGGTCAAGGTAAGGTCTGTGGTTATAGAAAACGACTTTCAAGATACGCCCGATCCTTCCCTTGAAGCATTTAAGGGCGATATAGACGACCTCGCCCCCGAACAGATAATAGAACATGCAAAAAACTCCGGAGTCGTAGGTATGGGTGGTGCGGGCTTCCCTCTCCACGCAAAGCTCAAGTCCGCCCTTGAAAAAAGGATTGATACTCTGGTTATCAACGGTGCGGAATGTGAACCATACGTAACGGCTGACCACAGAGGTATGCTTGAATACCCCAGAGCCATAGTGGGCGGTATCCGTCTGATAATGAACTGTCTACACAAAAAAGAGGCAGTAATCGTTATAGAATCTAATAAACCCGATGCCATCGCAACCATGGAATCCACCTGCGAAGACACCGGCATATCTGTAGCCGTCCTCCCCGCAAAATACCCCCAGGGCGGAGAAAGACAGATTATCAAGGCTCTTACGGGAAGAGAAATTCCCGCAGGAAAGCTCCCCATTGATATTGGCTGTGCCGTATTCAACGTTGACACCTGCGCTTCCCTTTTCAGAGCCATTTACAAAGGAATGCCTCTGGTAAAAAGAGTTGTTACCGTTTCGGGTCCCGCAGTAGTAACTCCAAAAAACATTCTTGCGAGAATAGGAACACCCTACACAGACCTCTTTGAATACTGCGGAGGGTTCAGAAGCAATCCTTATAAGATAATTCACGGCGGCCCCATGATGGGAAACGCCCAACACACGTTAGATGCACCCGTAATTAAACGCACCTCCGCCCTCCTTGCCTTCAGCGGCAACGATAACGAGGACTTTGCCGCCGATCCCACCTGTATAAGATGCGGCAAGTGCATAAGCGCATGTCCCATGAGACTTATGCCCTCGCTGATATATCAGCACGCTATGGCGAACGAATTTGAAGAGTGCAGAAAACTCAACGTAACCGACTGTATAGAGTGCGGATGCTGTTCCTATACCTGCCCCGGAAAATTATACTTGGTACAGGCAATGAGAATGGCAAAAGCAAACGTACCCAGAGAAGAGTAGTACCGAAAGGAGATTAAAACCTTGGCTAAACGTTTATTGGTAACGTCTTCCCCCCATTACCGTTCTCCCGAAAGCACGAGAACCATAATGATAGACGTGATAATAGCTCTCCTGCCCTCGGTGATACTTTCCACCGTATTCTTCGGTCCCAGAGTACTTACCCTCTGCGGAATCTCCGTAGCTTCTTGTCTGGCATTTGAGAGTTTGTTTAACTTCATAAGAAAAAAGAGAAATACCGTAGGAGATATGTCTGCTGCAGTTACGGGAGTTTTGCTTGCCTGCTGCCTGCCCGTCACCGTCCCCTATTGGATAGCAGTAGTAGGAGCATTCTTTGCCATAGTAGTTGTAAAAATGCTTTTTGGCGGAATAGGTAAAAACTTCCTCAATCCTACCCTCGCGGCAAGAGCCTTTCTGTTTTCCTGGCCCATCCTTATGACAACCTTTGTAAAGCCTCTTGCCTCATACACGTTACCCATACTTTACGACCCCATATTTAAAAACGGTGAGGATCTTAGCGGGATTGATGCCATAGCCACAGCAACCCCCTTAAGTTCTCTCAAAGAAGGGCTTATGCCCGCGGAAAGCCTTACTGACCTCTTTATCGGAAATCAGGCGGGCTGTATAGGTGAAATATCTGCCGTACTCCTTCTTCTCGGAGGCGCCTATCTCCTTGTAAGAAAAGTAATAACCTGGCATATTCCCGTTACTTATTTGGGCACGGTTGCCCTCTTGACCTTCGTATTCCCCCTCAGCGATGGATACTTTGACTGGAAATTTATGCTTGCCCATTTACTCAGCGGAGGACTTATACTCGGCGCTGTATTTATGGCTACCGATTACACAACCTCACCCATGACGGGAAAGGGTAAGATCATCTACGGCGTAGGCTGTGGTCTCCTTACCGTAATTCTCCGTTATTACAGCGGATACGCAGAGGGTGTAAGCTATGCTATTCTCCTTATGAATATCTTCGCAACCAGTATCGATAAAATAACAAAGCCCAAAAGATACGGAACGGGAGGTATTAAGAAATGAGTAAAAACAAAGCTCAGAATTCCTACCTCTTCATGGGTCTGCGACTGATGATAATAGCGGCTGTAGTCGTTCTCCTGGTTACCTGCGTAAACTTCGTTACAAAAGACGTTATAGCAAAGAACACCTCTGCAAAAATTGACAGAGCTATTTCCGAGCTATTCCCCGGCGGAGAAATTTCCGTCCTCTCCTACGACCTGACAGAAAAGGAAAGCGAAAACATTGCCTCCGTTTATGCCGTAAGGCAGGACGGATATATCGTAGCATACTGCTTTGAAGTAACAACGGTAGGCTTTAGCGGTGACGTATCCTTTATTGTGGGAATAACCACCGGCTCAAAAGTTGAAGGAGTAAAGGTCATCTCCCACACCGAAACGCCCAGTATCGGCGCCCCCATACTTACAGAAGAGGGGATGCTCCCCATATTCAATGACATATACACTTCCAAACTTTCATCGGTAGACTCGGTAAGCGGAGCCACTTATACCTCAAACGCCATTATTTCAGCAGTTGAGATTGCCGCTAACGTTGCCGACAAAATCATTTCCGCAAACGGCTAAAACAAACTTAAGGCTTACCGCAGATACGCCCCAAACTGCGGAGAAAAGAGAGACTTTTCATGGACGAAAAGACCGTAATTGATCAAGAAGAGCAAATGCCCAAGAAAAAATCCCCCAAGACGGATTTTAAGGGTATACTGCTTAACGGTATAATATACGAAAACCCCATTCTTGCCCAAACGCTAGGTATGTGCTCTGCGTTGGCCATTACCACCTCGGTAATGAACGGTCTGGGCATGGGGATTGCCGTAACATTCGTTTTACTGTTTTCAAACCTGGTAATATCCCTTATCAGAGGGTTTATCCCCGATAAAATAAGAATCGCCTCATATATCGTAATAATCGCGGGCTTCGTAACCGTTGTCGATATGGTAACAAAGGCATTCTTCCCCTCGCTTTCTGAATCTCTCGGAGTGTTCGTTCCTCTGATAGTGGTGAACTGTATAATTCTTGCCAGAGCAGAAAGCTTTGCTTCAAAGAATCCTATTCTGCCCGCTGTCATTGACGGCCTTGCAAACGGCATAGGATATACTGGAGCACTGGTTATAGTCAGTGCCATAAGAGAAGTCATAGGCAACGGTACCCTTTTGGGTCTGCAAATAATGCCCGAAACATTCTCCCCCGCCCTGCTCATAGTTCTTCCCGCGGGAGGATTTCTCGTTCTCGGCGGAACTATTGCCCTCTTCCAGTTTATTACCGATAAGCTGGGGCTCTCAAAAAAGGAGGGTAAATAAATGCTTAACATAATACTTATTGCTCTTAACGCAATTCTTATCGAGAACTACATTTTCGTAAAGTTTCTCGGAATATGTCCCTTTGTGGGCGTATCCAAAAAGACCGATACAGCGCTGGGAATGGGTATTGCGGTCATATTTACGATGACCGTATCCTCTGCCCTTACATGGCTTATCCAGAAGCTCCTTCTTGAGCCCCTCAACATAGAGTATCTTCAGACCATTATCTTCATACTGGTAATAGCGGCTCTCGTACAGTTGGTGGAAATGTTCCTCCAAAAAACGGCTCCTGCCCTTTATCAGTCTTTGGGAATCTATCTGCCCCTTATTACCACAAACTGCGCCGTTCTCGGAGCCGCAATCATGAACGTAACAAAGGGATACAATTTCCTTGAATCTATCGTTTACGGCTTTGCCTCGGGCGTTGGCTTCCTTATTGCCATAGTTATGCTCTCATTTGTCAGAGAGCGTATAGCATACGCAGATATTCCCAAGCCCTTCAGAGGTATCCCCATCGTACTTATTGCAGCAGGCCTTATGTGCATATCCTTTATGGGATTTCAGGGCCTTAACCTACCCTTTTAAGGCGGAGAATCATATATGGAAATATTTGTAAATATCCTTCTTCCCGTTCTCATAGTTGCGGTAATAGGCCTTATCCTCGGCCTTCTTCTTGCCCTTGCAAGCAAGACTTTTACCGTAGATAAAGACTCAAGAGAAGAGGAAATAACAGCCGTTCTCCCCGGAGCAAACTGTGGAGGTTGCGGATACGCAGACTGTAACGAATATGCTCATAAAATTCTTGCGGGAGAGGCCTCTACCGGCAAATGCCCCGTAGGAGGGGATTCCGTTGCGGAGAAAATAGCAGATATTATGGGTGTAACACCCGAAAAACCCATAAGAATGAGAGCTCAGGTTCTTTGCAGCGGAACAAGGACTCTCGCAAACAGAAAATACGCTTACCAAGGTCTGTCCGACTGCCTTTCCGTGGCAAAGCTGGGCAACGGCCCCAAAGAGTGTCAGTACGGCTGTATCGGTCTTGGCACCTGCGTAAAAAAATGCGCCTTTAACGCTATAAAAATAGAAAACGGCGTAGCTGTAGTGGAATATGAAAAATGCAGAGCCTGCGGTGTCTGCGTTGAAAGTTGTCCCCAGAAAATTATCAAGCTCATACCCTTTGATACCGACGTTTGGGTAGGCTGTGCTTCAAAGGATAAGGGAACCGTAGTTCGCAGCCTTTGTAAGGTGGGATGCATAGGATGCTCCCTTTGCGTAAAGGTCTGCCCCACGGGCGCCATATCGGTAGACGACGGGGTTGCCGTTATTGATTACGATAAATGTATAGATTGCGGCGCCTGCGCCGAAAAATGCCCCCGAAGAATAATATGGTCGGGCAAAAAGCAAATAAAGGACGGGGATACCCTTAAGGATCCCATGCCCGCCGAGGAAAAATAAATGGGACGACGCAGAAAAAAAGTGCTTATCGGAGATGAAAGAAACCCCGTAGTTACGGCTCTGACGGTAGCCGCTTGTATTCTTGCGCCCATTTTAGGTTTTCTTTCCGCATATCCCATTATGCGACTGATAGATATGATAAAGGGGCTGTTGTAAGATAATGAAAAATACAAAAACCCTTTACAACGCCGTTAAAAATCAAAGCGGGCATATAAGCTTCCACACTCCCGGACACAGATTCAGATGTGAGGATACCATATCCCCTGCCGTTGCGGACACCACCGAAATATCCGTTACGGACGAGCTTTATCACCCGGTCGGCCCCATTCTTACTGCAGAAAAAGAAGCTGCAGAAACTTTCGGAGTAAAAAATGCTTGCTTTTCAGCAGGCGGAGCCACCCTCTGCATACAAACGGCCCTCTCCTTCTATGCAGGAAAAAAGGTTCTTACCGAAAGAAGCTGCCATATAAGCGCTATAAACGCATCTTCCCTTTTGGATATTGACCTCAGGTTCGTATGGGGAACACCCCACCAAGAGATGGACTTTTCCATGCCCGCCACCCCCGCGCAAATCGAAGAGGAACTTAAAAAAGGCGGTTATTCTGCAGTCTTTATAACTTCTCCCAACTACTACGGAGTGTGCGCCGACTTAAAGGGAATCAGGGAGGTTTGCGACAAATACGGAGCAGACCTGATAACCGATAATTCCCACGGAAGCCACCTGTCTGTCATGTATCCAAATGACGGACACAGAAACGCAGAAAAACACAGCCACTTTACAATCAACTCTCTCCACAAGACCCTTCCCGTTATGACGGGGGGAGCTGTTCTTTGTTCAAATAAAGATATACCCAAAGAAAAAATTAAGCAGCATATGGCCATGTTCGGCTCAACGAGTCCGTCCTTTCCCATATTGGCATCAGTAGACTTCGGCATAGCTCATCTTGCCGAAAATACTGAAGAATATCTCAAAACGGCAACTAAAGTAGTCGAATTAGCAGATAAAATAGAATCATTAGGTTATGGGATACTCCGCAATCAAAAGGGAGATAGTCTCCGACTTTGCATAGACACCTTCCCCATGGGATACTATGGAAATGAAGTAGCGGCACTAATTGAAAAAAGAGGCATCTTTGCCGAGATGACAAGAGATTGCGCCCTGGTAACCCTTTTCTCTCCATTTAACACAGATGAGGATATGGAGGCACTGTATTCAGCCCTTGCATCCGTTGAAAAAAAGGCTCCTATTCCCCACAAACAGGTAAAGCTGCCTAATCCTCCAAAAAGAGTTCTCTCTCTCAAAGAAGCCCTCCTTTCCCCAACGGAATATATATCTACAGAAATGTCGGCAGGAAGGGTATCAGCAGAAACCTTTGCAACCTGCCCGCCCGGAATGGCTATCGTCGTAAGCGGTGAGGAAATATCGGCAGAAGCGGCAAAAATACTGTCAACACACAAAAAATGTATAGAGGTAATCGCATAATTCACACCACCCATAACGGAGATATGGAGGAATAAGATAACTGTGTCGGATATAAAAAGAAATTTCCCGCCCGTTGATTTAAGCGACCTACAGGGAAACGACGGCATAAAAGAAATACTGAAAAACACCAGATTCCACTCCTATCTCATATACGGAGAGGAAGGTTCGGGCAGACACACCGTCGCCAACAGATTAGCCGAAGCTTTTCTGTGCGACAAAAGTCTTGCAAACGACGGAACCCCGGTACCCTGCAGAGTATGTCGCTCCTGCAAAAAGACTCTTACGGGCAACAACTCCGACCTAATAAGGGTAGACGGAACCGTTTCAACCCAGGAAATAAGAACTCTCCTTGACGGAATGTACTTTTCTCCAACGGAGGGCGTATGCAGAGTTTTTCTCTTTGATAACGCTGATAAATTTAAGCCCCAAGTACAGAACGTTCTTCTAAAAGCCATAGAAGAGCCTCCAGCAGGAAATGCCTTTATATTTGTGGCCCAGTCCCCGGAATCTCTCCTGCAAACGCTGAGATCCCGTTGCTTGGCGCTGAGAACAGACTATACAGCGCTTCCCGAAGATTCGGAAGATAAAGCGGTAGAGGATTTCGCAAAAGCGGCTTTACAAAACGACGTTAAGACAATGCTCACTTCTGCGGCTGCAGCAGAAAGCGCATCAAAGGAAGAAAAAAGAGAAGCTTTCGGACGTTTTTTGAGAAAGCTTTCGGATATAATGAACCGAGAAATAAAAGATGCCGCAATAAACGGAAACGAGCAAAAACTAAAAAGAGCCGTAGAGGTTAAGGAAGTGACCGACAACGTAATTTCCAGAACAGCATCGGCAAACGTAAATATAAATCTTTGGCTTTCTTATCTGACGGCCAAAATAAACGGTATATAAGCTATCTGTTAATAATACGGAAAGGTTAGGCATATAAAATTGATAGAAGTAGTAGGCGTACGCTTTAAAAAAGCAGGAAAGATATATTATTTTGACCCCAAGGGACTCAATCTGCCCTATAGCGAAAGAGTTATCGTGGAAACGGTAAGAGGTCTTGAAATAGGTACCGTAGTGGTTCCCAACCGCATGGTGGAGGAGGACGATAAGTTTATGCCCCTCTCCAGCGTTATCAGGGTGGCTACTCCCGCAGATATAAAACAGGAAGAACAGAATGCCGAAAAAGAGAAAGCGGCTTTTGAAATATGCGAGGAAAGAATTAAAAAACATAATCTCGCAATGACCCTCATAGACGTAGAATATACCTTTGATAACAACAAGATCATATTCTGCTTCGTGGCTGAAGGAAGAATCGACTTCCGCGAGCTGGTAAAAGACTTGGCCGCCGTATTCAGAACCAGAATTGAGCTGCGGCAGATAGGCGTAAGGGACGAAACCAAGGCCGTGGGCGGTTTGGGAATCTGCGGTAGGAAGATATGCTGCGCCCAGTTTCTCAGTGAATTCGCTCCGGTTTCGGTAAAAATGGCAAAGGATCAGTCCCTTTCAACAAACCCTCAGAAAATATCCGGTGCTTGCGGAAAGCTCATCTGCTGTCTTAATTTTGAACAGGAAGTTTACGAAGACGCTTACAAAACCATGCCCCGTTCGGGCAATACAGTTATGACTCCCGACGGTAAGGGCGTAGTAACCGAATCAAACGTGGTTGGTGAATTTGTCAGAGTAAGACTTGAAGGTACTGATACCGTACCCAAGACCTACAAAATGGAAGACGTAAAAATATTAAGCCGCAACAATTCCTCTTCCGGAAAAGAAACGGATGAAATGGAAGAAAAAGCTGCGGAAGATGTTGAATAAAATCATTTTTCCACAAATATCATTTGAAAATTTTGCAAAAAGACTTGCAATATCTATAATAGAGTGTTATAATGTTATCGTATCATCCCAAGGCTCTGGCCAAGGGCTGAAATCCTAACATAATTTTACAGGAGGATTTTACTATGGCTCACATTATTAGTGATGAATGCATCGCTTGTGGCGCTTGCCAGGGCGAATGTGCTGTTGAAGCTATTACCGAAGGCGACGGCAAGTTCGTAATCAATCCCGAACTCTGCATCGACTGTGGCGCTTGTGCTGCTGCTTGTCCTGTTGGCGCTGCCGCTGAAAAGAAAGACTAATCTGTCTTTTCAAACGGAAATTAAAGTTACAAAAAGCCGCATACAGGGTATGCGGCTTTTTCTCTGAAAAGGAGGTGGAAATCCGTGTCTGTAACAATAGAAGATCTCCACGTGGGAGAACTGAAAATGTATCAGGATCAAGGCGGCTTTAAGTTTGGAACGGACGCCGTTCTTTTGGCTTGGTTTTGCAGAAGAAAAAGGTTTACCACCGCCGCTGACCTTTGTTCGGGTAACGGAATAATTCCCCTTCTTCTTTCCTTGGCTCCCCATAAAGAAATAGTTGGGGTCGAAATACTTAAAAATCAAACCGAACTGTTTGAGAAGTCTGTCCTGCTAAACGGCCTTACCACCGTATTTGCAGTAAATCATGACATAAAAGAAATAAACCCGAAAAATCCCCCTCTCCCCCGACTTCCCCACGGCGCATTTGACTTGGTTTCGGTCAATCCCCCTTATTTTGAGGAAGACAGAGGACTTACCCCCAAAGAAAGTAAAAAAGGTGCGAGATCGGAATTTTCCTGCACTCTTGAAGATACCGTAAAGGCGGCAAAGACCCTGCTAAAGCACGGGGGAAGGCTTTGCATGGTGCACAAACCCGAAAGATTGGCCGATATTTTTGAGGCCTTCAGAAACAACTCCATTGAGCCCAAAGAGCTTATGCCGGTCATCTCCCGTCCCGATAAAAAACCGGAGCTCATACTTATAGAGGGACGAAAGGGCGGCGGCAAAGAGCTTATTATGCACAAACCTCTCTATATAACCGACGAAAACGGCAAATATACGCCCGAGCTATGCCGAATATACGGCTTTGACAAAAATCTGAAAGGATAGTAAGGCCATGGATAACAAGATATCTCTTTACTGCGTCCCCACCCCCATAGGCAACCTCTCCGATATGTCGCCCCGATGTCTGGAAATACTCCGCTCGGTTGACTTTATCGCAGCAGAGGATACTCGTAATTCGGGCGTAATGCTAAAGCTTTTTGATATAAAAAAGCCAATGATAAGCTATTTTGAACATAACCGAACAGAAAGAGGCCAGATAATAATTGACCGTCTTCTCAAGGGCGAGACCTGCGCCCTTATAACCGATGCCGGAATGCCCGCCATATCCGACCCCGGCGAAGAGCTTGTTATGCAGTGTCACCAGAACGGCCTTACAGTAAGCGCAATTCCCGGCCCTTGCGCCGCAGTTACAGCTTTGGCCATGTCCGGCATATCCACAAAGAGATTCACCTTTGAAGGTTTTTTGAGCACCGCTAAAAACAGTAGAGACAAACATCTGTCTACTCTGAAAGACGAGCCCCGCACAATGATATTTTACGAGGCTCCCCATCATTTAAAAACCACCCTTAAAGCCTTAGCGGATACCTTTGGTATTGACAGACCGATTTCTTTAGTCAGAGAAATCTCCAAAATATATGAAGAAGTTCTTCTTACAACTCTGGGGAAGGCTATTGACTACTATGAAGAGAATCTTCCCAGAGGAGAATTTGTTCTTATCGTAGCGGGAAAGCAGGAATCAGGTGAGCCCGAAGTTACGGATGAAGACATTGACGGCATCTTCCACAGCCTTATATCCCAGGGAAAAACAAAGAGCGAAGCCGCAAAAGAAACCGCAAAAAAATTTGGACTCCGCAAAAACGACGTATACGAAAGATTTAAAGACGAATAGAGAAAAGAACCCGCCGAGTAATCTGCGGGTTCTTTTATTGAAAATAAAGGAAAAACAGGGATAATGTGGGTTAAAATCTCTGAACTTTATGTTAAATTTTCATACTGTAAAGATTAAATACTTTTTTCCTCTTGCATTATAGAAAAAAATATTGTATAATATAGAATAGAATAATGGTGCTTTGCCGCCTTTATTATCCAAGCACCTAAGGAACACACAAAAAAACAAAGGAAAGGAAGATATTTTTGCCTCGTAACGTATACATAGATACGGTCACCGAGCGAGTACGGGTTGACAAACATACCCCCTCTCATTCCTTTTCTGAAAACACCGAAGAACTGCATACGGTCGTACGTAAGACTACGGTCATCAAGGACGGCCCCAAAGCAAGAAAAAGACGCTCAAAAGTAAAGAAAGCCTTCCGAAGATTCTTAAAAAGGACAGGCCTGATAAGACTTGCCTCCCCCATAAAGCAGCTGATGTCAAAATTCGCTGATTTTGCCTATAACGGAAAGAACCTTAAGCTTTCCGCGGCAAAAACGAGAGGAGCAAATTTTGGGTACAAAGTCTGGCAGTACGTACTTAATTTTATGCGCGTGGCCTGGCTTACCATATACGGAATTTTACGTTTAATAATGCCGATAGTCACCCCCTTATGCGGAGTTGCCATAGTGATATATTCAGTATGGTGGCTTTCAACCCACTCGGTTGCGATCAGCATAAAAATGGGCGCAGAAACTATCGGATACCTGGAAAGCAGCAGTGCCTACGAAGAGATATCCACAAAGTTAGCGGAATCGGTAGTCCATCGTACCGGTGAAGAATACACCATGGATACCCCCTCTACCATAGGCCTTGAGATAATCTCCAACGACGAATTTTCCGACCCCGAAGATGTCTATTCGGCAATTCAGAAAGTGGTTGACGACTATATAGGTCAATATTACGGATTTTTTCTTGACGGACAAATGATAGCCTCCGCAAGATCGGAAACAGTATTTTCAAAGCTTGAATCCGAGCTGGTATCCTACTATCTTTCGGGAGAAGAGGGCGAGACCTACAAAATAGTAAACGACATTGAAGTTTTAAGAGACACCTATTCAAAGAACTACATAATGGACTACGACGACCTGCTTGAGCTTTTCACAAAGCCCACAACAGACCAGATGTATACCGTTAAAAAAGGGGACACAATATCCTCTATTGCAGAGGAATTTAATCTCAGCGTTCCCGTTCTTAAGCTTATAAACGGCGATCCTGACCTCACGGTATCAAGGGGCGACGTTATTAAGGTAGGCAAGCCGTCACTCCAGCTTACGGTACAAACCATAAGAACGGTTACCTATACCGAAGTAATTCCTTACACCACAAAATACGTACAAACTGACGACCTTTACGAAAACCAGACCCAGGTTAAAAACAAGGGTAGTAACGGAAGCTACTCCGTTACCGCAGAGGTAAGATCGGTAAACGGCATAGAAATATCAAGAACCGAGCTGAGCAAGACCAAAACAAAGGATGCTGTTTCACAACAGATCCTTGTTGGAACAAAGAAGATTGCTCCTTCGGGAACCTTCATCTTCCCCTTAAAGGCCAGCGGCTTTGGAAGAATAAGTTCGAACTTCGGCTGGCGTACCCTCCGAGGGAAGTCTGACTTCCACAGAGGTCTTGACCTTGCAGCAGCCTACGGCACGCCCATATACGCCGCTGATGCGGGAACTGTAGTTGAAAAGGGATATTCCGAAGCAGGTCTCGGAAACTACGTAAAAATAGACCACGGCAACGGAATCTGGACCATCTACGGTCACTCAAGCAGCATTGCAAAGGGCATAAAGGTTGGCGTTAAGGTATACCAGGGACAGACCATAGCCTACGTAGGAAGCACGGGTAACAGTACAGGTAACCATCTCCACTTTGCGGTATATAACCCCAAAACAAAGGAATATATGGACCCCTTGCCCTATATTAAAAACAAGATGCCCTAATCGTAAAAAAATAGCAATAAAATACAAGGCTTAAAATCTGATTTTTTCAGCATAATAAGGCCGAAGAAAAACACACAAACCACAACACACACAAAATAAAACGAAAGGAATCCGGTATACTATGGAAAAGTACGTTATATCCGGTGGAAAACCTCTTCACGGAGAGGTATCTATCAGCGGCGGCAAAAATGCTGCAGTAGCGATAATCCCCGCTACGATTTTAGTCAGCGGCCCCTGCGTGATTGAAAATGTTCCGAGAGTAAGCGACGTTATGCTTATGCTTGATATTCTCAAAAGCATGGGAGCGTCCGTGGAATTCCTCAACAAAACCACTGCAAGAATAGACTGTTCCCCCATAAACAGCTTCGTTGCAGATTTCGACTCTATCAGAAGAATGAGAGCATCCTATTATCTTATAGGCGCTCTTCTTGGCCGATTCAAGCAGGCAAAGGTTGGCCTTCCCGGCGGTTGTGACTTCGGTGTCCGCCCCATTGACCAGCATATCAAGGGCTTTGAGGCTCTCGGTGCAAAAATAAAAATAGAGCACGGAATCATCAACGCAAAGGCCGAAAAGCTTGAAGGCACGAACATATACATGGATGTACGAAGCGTTGGCGCAACCATAAATATTATGCTTGCGGCAGTTCTTGCAGAGGGCACCACCATTATTGATAACGCAAACAAAGAGCCCCATATAGTTGACACGGCAAACTTCCTTAACGTTATGGGCGCCGACATAAAGGGCGCAGGTACCGATATTATTAAGATTCGCGGCGTAAAGAAGCTTACGGGCAAGACCTATACCATAATCCCCGACCAGATCGAAGCAGGTACCTATATGGTTGCTGCTGCAGCTGTAGGCGGTGCGGTAAGAATATCCAACGTTATCCCCAAGCATCTTGAAACCATTGCAGCAAAGCTTGAAGAATGCGGAGCCACCGTTACCGAAGGTGACGATTACGTGATCGTTTCAAGAGATAAGAAGATCAGACTCAAAAAGAATAACATAAAGACCCTTCCCTACCCCGGATTCCCCACCGATATGCAGCCCCAGATAACCACCATGCTCTGTCTTGCAGAAGGTACCTCAATAGTTACCGAGGGTGTTTGGGATAATAGATTCAGATATATCGACGAACTCCGCCGAATGGGCGCAAAGGCAGAAGTTGACGGCAGAATGTGCGTAGTCGAAGGCGTGGAAAAGATACAGGGCACGACGGTAAACGCTTGTGACCTCCGCGCAGGCGTGGCATTGGTAATTGCAGGACTTTGCGCAGAAGGAATAACCGAGGTCGGCAATATAAAGCACGTCGAAAGAGGATACGAGGATCTTGTTCAAAAGCTTCGCTCCCTCGGCGCCGCAATACAAAAGGTGTCCGAAGAGGACGAGCCCCTTAAGCAAGTTGAAGAATCCAGACAGATAGGATGACCTTTAAAGTTCAAATGTAACCGCATCCGTCGATGATAGGTCGCATTTGAACTTTCATTTTAGATATAGTTACAGAAAGAAATCGGTAATGGATGTAAAAGTTTCCACACTATTCAGCGGCAGTAGTGCGAACAGCACATACGTTGAAGTAAACGGAAGAGGTATTCTGATAGACGTGGGCGGTGGCGTAAAAAAAACTGAAGCCGCGCTGAACAGCATCGAATCCTCTTTGGATAAAATTGAGGCCGTTTTCATAACTCACGAACACAGCGACCATATCAGCGGTCTGAAAACAGTGCTCAAGCATTACAATATCCCCGTTATTGCAAATGCGAGAACCCTTAATGCCATAGAAAACGCCATCCCAGATATAGATTCCTCACTTTTCAGGTGTATGCCCACGGGTGCAAGGGCAGTAAAGGGAGATTTTGAGATAACCTCAATTTCCACCTCTCACGATGCTGCAGAAAGTGTTGGCTACATAATAAAAACCCAAAAGGGGAACGTGGGAATAATCACCGACCTTGGGGAATACAATGAGGATATCCTTACCGCGGCATCCGACTGCAACACCCTTATTCTGGAATCGAACCACGACCTCGATATGCTTTGGAACGGTAGATATCCCCCACTTCTGAAGAGTAGAGTCGGCGGTTCCCATGGACATCTTTCAAATCTTCAAGCGGGAGAATTCCTCACATCGGTATGCGATAAAGGAATCAAAAACGTTATTCTCGCCCACCTGAGCGCAGAAAACAATCTTCCCACTCTTGCTCTGGAAACGGTATCATCCACTCTGGCAAAGACCGGCGCCGTCATAGGCTTGGCTAAAGGTCAGGGGGACGTATACATAAGCGTTGCCCCTCGCAATAACCCCTCGGGCATTATAGTCCTTTAAAGGAGAAGAATATATGATAAATGTAAATATTCTTTGCGTAGGCAACCTTAAAGAAAAATGGCTCAGAGAAGCCGCCGCAGAATACGAAAAGCGACTTTCCCGATTCTGCCGCCTTACGGTAATTGAACTTCCAGAGCAGACTCCCGAAAAGGAAAAAGAAAAGATACTCTCAAAAATGAAGGGCTACAATATCGCTCTTTGCGTTGAAGGAACTCAGATGACAAGCGAAGCTCTTGCAGAAAAAATAGATAAGCTTACCATGCAGACCTCCGAGATAACCTTTATCATAGGCAGTTCAGAGGGACTTTCCGCAGAAGTAAAGCAAAAGGCAAACTTCAAGCTATCATTTTCCGAGTTTACATTCCCCCATCAACTCATGAGGGTAATTCTTCTCGAACAGATATACAGAGCGTTCACAATACAAAATAATATAACTTATCATAAATAATTCACCCGAATTGTTTAAAGAAAGGAATAAAAATGAAGACTATTGAATATAAAACTAAAGGGACATGTTCCAGAGCTATAAAACTTGTCCTAAATGACAATAATATAATTGAAAAGGCAGAGTTTGTAGGCGGTTGTAACGGCAACACCAAAGGTATTGCCCAGCTGGTAGTCGGAATGAAGGCAGAAGACGTCATAGCCAGACTCAAGGGTACCTGCTGCGGTCCCAGACCCACATCCTGCCCCGATCAGCTCGCTACCGCGCTGGAGGAAGCCCTTGCGCAGTAGAGCCAATAAAAGCGAAAGGTATCTGCATACGATGAATGCTCAGCGGACATATACAAGTTGGCTTAATTCTCCCGTTATTGATAACGAAACAAAGAATGAGCTCAGTCTTTTTTCAGATTACGATATAGAAGAACGGTTCTCCTCTTATCTTAATTTCGGAACCGCAGGCCTCAGAGGAATATTAGGCCCCGGTACAAACAGAATGAATCTTTACACCGTTGCCCATGCATCTCAGGCTGTGGCAGAGCTCATACTCAGAGAACCCGACGGCGCAAAAAAAGGCGCCGTTATCGCTTACGACAGCCGCATAATGTCACCCGAATTTGCAAAAAGAACGGCGGAGGTATTTGCGGCAAACGGAATAAAGACCTATCTTTTTGAGACCCTCCGTCCCACCCCCGAGCTGTCCTTTGCAGTAAGAGAGCTTGGCTGTACCGCAGGTATAAATATCACCGCATCTCATAACCCCAGGCAGTATAACGGCTATAAGGTGTATTGGAGCGACGGAGCACAGATATCACTACAGCAGGCGGATAAGATTGCCTCTGTAATGAACCAAAACGACGTTTTCTTTGCCAAACTCCCCACAAAGGAAGAATACGAAAGCCACGTTACCGTTCTGGGAGAAGAGTTTGACGAAAAATATCTTTCCGCCATACTGAAAGCACAAATCACTCCCGAGGTCTGCAAAAGACAGTCTGACCTGCCCATAGTATATACCCCCTTCCACGGCACGGGATTGAGATTGGTTCCCGAAGTCCTCAAGAGAGCAGGTTTTACAAACGTTATTCCCGTTCCCTCTCAAATGGACCCTAACGGTAACTTCCCCACAGTCATATCCCCTAACCCCGAGCATATTGAGGGGTTTGCCGGCGCTATGCACTTGGCAAAGGAAAAGGACGCGGAGCTTATAATCGGTACCGACCCTGATGCCGACAGAATAGGCGTACTGGTAAGAAACAAGGAGGGCGAATTTGAGGTCCTCACAGGAAATCAGACGGGCGCAATACTTCTTGAATATATCATAAGCTCTAACAAGGCAAAAGGCACTCTCCCCAAAAACGGAGCCATGGTAAAGACGGTGGTAACCTCCGAGCTTGGCGCAGAGATATGCAAAAAAGAAGGCATTGCCGTATTTAACGTCCTTACGGGCTTTAAGTTTATAGGCGAAAAAATAGAGCAGTTTAACGCAAGCGGCGAATATAAATATATATTCGGCTACGAGGAGAGCTACGGCTCCCTTATAGGCGAACACGCGAGGGATAAGGACGCCGTTGTGGCCGCCCTTATAGTAGCAGAGGCCGCCGCCTTCTACAAAGAAAAGGGGCTCACCCTCTACGACGTACTGATGCAGCTTTTTGAAAAGCACGGTTACTTCAGAGAAAAAACGGTGGATATCCTTATAAAAGGAGCCTCTCCCCTCAAGCTGATGGCCGAAAAAATAGCTTCTCTCCGCCAAGAATATCCCGAAAAAGTATGCGGATACAAGGTAAACGAAGTGCTTGACTTCAGCCAAGGTCTTTGGGGACTTCCCAAGTCAAATATGCTTTATTATAAGCTTGAAGACGGCACAGTCCTCGTCATAAGACCCTCGGGCACGGAGCCCAAAATAAAGGTATACGTAATGACCAAGGGCGAAAATGACGTCCAGGCTCAAAGAAAGCTCAACGACTTCGTTGAGGAGTTTGGAAGCTACGTGAGAAATTAACAGAATAAGAGAGGAACGGAGCCCTGACGGGCTCCGTTCCTCTCTTATTCTGACTATTATTCAAGAACGATATAACTTAAAGGAATATTAACGTAGACAGAATGCCATTTATCATTGATTTTCACGCGTGTGAAATACCTTCCCGTGAAAAAGTTCAGGTCTTCGGGAATGACCGTTATTATGTCTGCAAGCTCCTGATACGTCCATTCCTGCCCGTCAGTCTGACTATATACGATGGCATCCTCTTCCCAGCCATCTTTAAGCTTTACTATTACAGGCTCGCCTGTACTCTGATGAAAATAGAATGTCTTGTCGATATCTTGAAGCTCTGAATATCCTACCATCAGTTTTTCATCGAACACTCTGTTCCCGTCAGCATCGTAAGCATAATATATGTTTTCCCACACATCTTCTCTCTGAGAGAAACAGTAGAATAAATCCCCAACCTTTTTGGGAAGGAATTTTGGGAAAGCGTATTCCACCCTTACCACGTTTGTATGTCCCGCATCGTGGTACATTTTAAGGGCGATATCTTCGCTCACGAACTGCTCTACGTATTCGGCAAGATATTTTGCAGCTTTTATCAAAGCAGAGTCTGCGTCTGACGGATAGTATACTCCCGCAAGGCTGCTACCTCCGATAGAAACACTTTTTTCCGTTCCGAGAGACTGGGTAACAGTTGTTGAGCCCCAAAACCGTCCTTTAAACTCCTCGGTAAAAAACTGATGCATATCACAGTATTCAGAAACCAACGATTCTACGGAGAATTCGACTTCAAGCCCCCAACTTGCAGCGGAACTTCCAAAGGGAAAAATAACACTGTTGCAGGTAAAGTTTTCAACGTCTGCCTCAGTAAGAGCTAAGAATTCTCCGTCTATATTGTATGCAGATCCGAAAATATCACCGGATATCTCATCGATGCTGTACAGGATAGAATCATTAAGCTTATCCACAAATTCAACACCTTCGGGGAAGAGATCCGAGAGCCTTTCTATTCTATTTCCTGTACGAAGATCAAAGGTAGCAGTCTTTGTATAATAGCGATAATAAATGTCATCATCATTCACCGTGGTACTGAATCCAGAATGAACGATTACGGATAGATATCCATTTTGTCCCCTGATCTCTACTTTTGAGGGCCGAACTATTGGTGTGCTAAATCCTTCCATAGTCCATTCATCTGCCAACCTAACATAGCGATCGTTATTTACATGAGCTACCAGAAACTGCTCGCAGACCTCTTCAAATTTTTCTTCAACCTCTGCGCAAGCGGTAGCGATGAAGTCATTTATCTTTGCTTCAACCGTTTCATCAACAAATCCGTCAACAGTATATTTTATACCGTATACTATAGGATATTCTTCTCCGTATTGGTCTTTTAAATAGCTGCTTTCAGTAAGATATTTCTCGGGAGGTTCAGCGTGAATGGAATGAGAATAGAATGTTATCGCTGAAAGTCCGTGCACAGAAACATCAGAAGAATATCTTCCGGTGCCTACGGCATCGTAAAGATCGAGCTGCGTATCAACTCGGTTTGGAAGATTGCCGCCCTGAAGGGGCACGTAGCCTCCTTCTGCAACAGCCTTCTGACCTTCGTCAGAAAGTATCCAATTGACCATTTTTTCTATTTCGGGATTACCGTTATACTTATCATATACGGCGTAGTTATAGTTAAGCAAGGGGTATGAAAGGTCGCCCATAGTCTCCTCGGTAGGAGCTATCCCGTTAACCTTTATAAACTTTATCTTACCCGCGTCAACGTACATATTCGCCGCGTAGGAATATACGCTATAGCCTATGGAATTTACAGCATTGTCGTATGAGGCTAAAACCTCTACCAACCCTTCCATACTGCTGGGAGTAATATAAGTAATGGGATCCATAAGTGGAGTATCCCCCATAAAGAACTTCATATAATTCTGACTTCCCGACGTTACATTTCTTTGAAACGCCTCAATAGAAGCGTCGGGGCCGCCAACCTCTTTCCAATTGGTTATCTTTCCAGAATAAATATCCCTGAGCTGCTGTACAGTAAGCTCTTCAACAGGATTATTTGCATTAACTACAAATACAAAAGCTTCCATACAAATGGGCACTTCCGCAAGGTCAAGACCTCTATTTTTTGCCTCGTCTCTTTGCTGTGCGGATAGGGGTGTTGTGAATATAAGGTCACATATTCCATCACGAAGATTGTAGAAAGAACCGTAAGTAGTATTGTGGATAACTTTTTGTGAAGCAACTCCTCCCGTTTCTCCGTAATAACCCATTCTGAAGGCAACCTCCAGAGGGATCGTGGAGGTTGAGCCGTCCATTATCAACGAGTTCTCCGTCACCACTCTTCCGGTTCTAACATCATATATATCGGAAAATTTTTCTTTCAGCATATCCCCCACGGGATTTTTTCCGTGTTCCTCAGAAAACTCAATAACGTTACCGTCTTTATCATAAGCGGTATACTGAACGTCGTAATACGCCTGAGCGTAAAAAACATCTCCGTCCAATATAAAATGTATTCTCTGCTTCTGATTCTCAACAACAGTCTCTGTATGCGAATAACCGAGCTCCCTAAGATAATACACCCAATAAAGCGGGAGATAATAGTCATCGACCATATCATCAATCTTGCGGTTAATTATGCCACTAACAGACCCATCTATTTTATCAGAATCGCAAGAAATTATATACGCGAAAGCATTCCCTCCATAATGATATCCTTGGATAAGACCGGGAAGATCAAGGGATAAAAGCTCCCCGTATTCTTGACCGCAAGCTACGCATACGGCATAATCGTCAACAGTAGCAATTCCTCCGTAGTGGGCTTCAAATCCATATTGTTCACCGCACGTGCACCATAGCCAATGCTGTTCATAATTACTATACCAGCCACTGACGGATGTATGAACGTGAGAGCTCGAGCCACCGACGGGAGTATACTTTCTATTGCAAACAGTGCAAACAGCAGTGCCATCCTGTCCTTCCCCACCTGAATGCTTTCCTTTAGAAAATACCTCTCCGCAAGAGCAAGTTTTCCAGTGTTCACTCGCATTTGTATTCCAATCATTTTCCGTATAATGAACGTGTTTTGAAGATTCAAATCCACATATTTCACAGATGATCTTATCATCAGTGCTACCGTCAATAAAAATATGCAGCTCCATATCCGTTTTTTTGCCGCAAGAACAATTTTTCCAATGTGCTGCAGAGGATATCTCCCAGGCGCCCTGTCCTTCGTGCAAATGCTCTCCATATTCTATGCAGCAGACATCACAGACAGGACCTCTTTCATATGTAGCTTCGCCACCGGAATGATTCCCCTGGTTTAAGGTCTCTCCGTCTTCTCCGACCTGCCAATGGACGTATGAATTATATAGCCATTCTTCATCATATGTGCATGAAACCAATATTCCCCCAAAAAGCAGTACCGCCAAGATAAAAATAAAGATTTTTGTAATGTGTTTCATGGTTTGTGCGCTCCTTTCGAACATATATATTTATCTCTCTATATATTAAGACACATTAAAATGCCAAAATGATGCAAAGAATCAGCAGAGTTCATACTCTTGTCATAAATATTATATCATAGAGAAAATAACACTGTCAATAGATTTAGAAAAAGAATTTTTAAATACCCGGCACCCAGGTTTTTTACTCGTCATCTTTTGCACATTTCACCTTTTTGTCAAGATATACACCTTTAAAAAAGCGCCGGAATGTGATATAATATAATTTATAATATAATTATAATAGGGATTTGTACCCTTACATAACGGAAAAGATAAAAACACCATGATAAAACAGATAATCAGACAACAGAATACAGCCGTAGTGGAAGCCCTTGTTTCTGCAGGCTTTGATAATATAACAGCACGCCTTCTTTGCAACAGAGGATGCACCACCCCCGAAGAGGCATTTGCCTTTATGAATTCGGACAAAAGCGGCCTCCATTCCCCATATCTTATGCCTGATATAAGAGAGGCCACAGAAATCATCCGCACCGCCATAGAGAATGACGAAAAGATAACCGTATACGGCGACTACGACGTGGACGGAATCACCTCCATAACCATACTCTACGGATACCTTAAATCGGTGGGTGCAAGGGTTGATTACTACATCCCCAACAGAATTGAAGAGGGCTACGGTATTAACAATTCGGCCATTGATAAAATAGCGGCAAACGGCACCTCGCTTATTATAACCGTCGATACCGGCATTTCCGCGGCAGAAGAAATCGCTTACGCCACATCTCTGGGACTTAAATGTGTGGTCACCGACCATCACGAGTGCAAAAGGGACGAAAATGGCAAGGATGAAATCCCCTCCTGTCCCGTGGTCAACCCCAAAAGGGCGGATTCAAAATACCCCTTTGAAAACCTTGCAGGTGTAGGCGTTACATTTAAGCTAATCGAAGCCCTTTCGGGCACCGAAAACGCCCTTAAATACGTGGGATTTACGGCTATCGGAACCATAGCAGACATTATGCCCCTTAAGGGTGAAAACAGGGTTATCGTATCCCTCGGTCTTAAGTCTATGGAGAAGAATATCCCCGTAGGGATAAAGGCTCTTATGAAGGCCTCGGGAAGTGACGAAAAGCCCCTTGATGCATCTACGGTAGCCTACAGAATAGCTCCCCGCCTTAATGCCGCGGGAAGAATAGGCGACCCCTATGTTGCGGTAAAGCTCCTGACGGCCACCGACCCCACGGAAGCCGAAGAAATGGCATCAATCCTCTGTGAAGAAAACGCCCAAAGGCAGAAAATGGAAACGGAGATACTCAAGGACGTTGAAAACAGACTTGCCGCAAAGAAAATAAACAAGATAATTATAGAAAAATCCCCCCATTGGCACAACGGGGTTATCGGAATAGTTGCTTCAAGGCTCTCCGAAACCTACAGCCGTCCCTGTATACTTTTCTGCACCGACGGAACCACAGCCAAGGGCTCGGGAAGAAGCAGGCAGGGCATCAACATATACGACCTCCTTTCAGCATCCGCCACGGGACTGAGCAAATTTGGCGGACACGCTATGGCTGCAGGCCTTACGGTAAAGGAAGAGGATTTCGAGGCATTCAGAAAGGCCGCCACCGAATATGCCGAAAAAAACATTTCCGAAGAAGCCCTTTTTGCCACCGAAGAAGCGGAATGTCTGCTTTCGGTTGAAGACATGACCCTTGAAACCTATGACTCCATAAAAAGGCTTGAACCCTTCGGCGCTGCAAATCCCACTCCCGCATTCGGATTACAGAACATAAAAATTACCGACATATTCCCCATTTCTCAGGGAAGATTTGCAAGAATCACATTTTCTGATGAGGAAGGAAGAAGCTTTTCAGCTCTCAATTTCTCTTCTTCCGCAGAGGAAATGAGTTGCTCGGTAGGTGACAGAGTAAATATCATCTGCACCGTGGACGAAAACATTTACAGAGGAAACCGTTCGCTCTCCTCCGTAATAAGGGCAATGGAGCTGTCCGACCTGGCCTTTGGAAGTGAAGAACACAAGCAAGCAGAAAAGAGCAAGGTGCAGTATCTGACCTTCAAGGCTCAGCAGGACACTATCCCCGACAGCGAAAGAATAACCCGCGACGACGTTGGAGTAGTATTCAAGTACATAAAAAACACCCTTTCCGCAAAAGGGACCGATAGTGTAAAAATCAGCCCCCTTGGAATATGCCGAGCCCTTACCAGAAAGATGGGAAATGCTTTCAGTTATTTAAAACTTCGACTCTGTCTTGACGCCATGACCGAGCTTCAGATAATAGACCATGCTTTTATAAGAGCGAAGGCGGTATCGGAGGATGAGATACTTTCCGTAACCGCAAATCCCCAAAGAAAAACCTCCCTTTCCGATTCCGCAACATTCAGAGCTGCGGAAAAGCAAAGCTGATATTACAATACAAAAGGAAAATCTTATGGAAAAGAATTACGCAGAAAACCTGCTTGAAGCGCTGGAAAGAAGAAAAGACCACTATGACGTGGAGAAGATTCTGGAAGCGTTGGCCTTTGCCGCCCAGGCACATGAAGGACAAAAGAGAAAATCCGGAGAGGATTATATTTATCACCCCATCGAGGTGGCAAAGATACTCATATCCTACCATGCAGACACGGGCTCCGTAATCGCCGCCCTTCTTCACGATACGGTGGAAGATACCGATATAGACCTTGACACCGTAAAGAAGCGCTTCGGAGAAGACATAGCTCTCCTTGTAGACGGGGTTACAAAGCTTAATAAAATTATGTACTCCTCAAAGGAAGAGCAACAGATTGAAAGCTTGAGAAAGATGCTCCTTGCAATGGCAAAGGACATCCGTGTTATACTTATAAAACTGGCGGACAGACTGCACAACATGAGAACCCTTGACAGTCAGTCCCCCGACAAGCAGCGCATAAAAGCCCTTGAAACCATTGAGGTATACGCTCCTCTTGCTCACAGACTGGGTATCCAGAACCTGAAGAGCGAGCTTGAGGATATCTCCCTTAAATATCTTGACCCCATAGGATATAAAGAAATAACCGAAGACCTTGAGATTTTTAAGAACAACACCTTCTTCGAAGAAACCAAGAGCATTATTATAAACAAGCTTCAAGAAGAAAATATAACTGCCAGCGTTGACAGCCGAATCAAGCACCTTTACAGTATCTATCGCAAGATGTTTACTCAGGACAAGGAATTCAGCGAGATATTTGACCTTTACGCCTACAGAATTATCGTAAGCTCGGTAAGTGAATGTTACACCGTTCTTGGCTATATACACGATATTTTCCACGCTATCCCCGGCAGACTCAAGGACTATATATCAAACCCCAAGCCCAATATGTATCAGTCCCTCCACACCACCGTTTCATATAAGGGCACTCTTTTTGAAGTACAGATAAGAACAAAAGAGATGCACAAGATAGCTGAAATGGGTATAGCCGCCCACTGGAAGTATAAGGCGGGCGTTCTGGGTGGAAAGAATGATGACGAAAAGCTCCGCTGGGTAAGAACCCTTCTTGAAGTGCAGAAGGACATCAAGGACGACGATGAGTTCTTAAAGGCCTTCAAAATAGACCTTTTTGCTGACCAGGTATTTGTTTCAACCCCTAAGGGAGATATAGTTACCCTTCCCTCAGAGGCAAATATTATTGACTTTGCCTACGCTATCCACAGCCAGGTAGGTAACCGAATGGTGGGAGCAAAGGTAAACGGTAAGATTGCCGAGCTTGTAACAAAGCTCCAGAACGGCGACGTGGTAGAAATCCTTACCTCCCCCAACGCCCTCGGGCCTTCCCGTGACTGGCTTAAGCTGGTACGCACCAGTGAAGCAAAAACCAAGATTCGTCAGTGGTTCAAAAAGGAAAAGAGAGACGAAAACATCACTAACGGCCGCGACCTTATTGAAAAAGAGTTCCGCCGCCTGAACATCACCTTTACTCACTGCACAAGGGAAGATCTTTTGGCATCCTTCTTTAAGAGATATAACTGCAACGACCTTAACGACTTCTACGCAGCTATTGGCTACGGCGGTATAACCATATCAAAAATACTCCCCAAAATAGAAGAGGAATACAACAAAGTCAAGCAGGCCGCTATTCCCAAGCAAGCGCCCGAAGTAAAGACCTCACGAAAAGCCATTAACGGCATAATCGTTGAGGATATTGACAACTGTCTTGTACGTCTTGCCCACTGCTGTGTACCCCTTCCCGGTGACGATATTACCGGTTTTATCACCCGTGGCAATGGCGTTTCGGTACACAAATCCGACTGTAAGAACGTTATCAACACCCCCGAGGAACGCAGAATACGCGTAAGCTGGGCAGGAAAGATAAGCGAATACTTCGCCGCTACCCTTTGCATCGTTGCGGTAAACAGATACGACCTTGCCGTTGATATCACCACCGTCCTTGCGGGCATGAGAGTTCTTATGCACTCCATAAACACCTCCAGCCAGGGCGACGGAACGGTAAGAATATACGTAAAGGTAGACGTACACGATATTGAACATCTTGACAGCGTTGCCAAGCGTATGAAGAAGATCACCAACGTTATAGACGTATACAGAACCACCTGATAAGGAAGTGTCATAAATGAGAGCCTGCATACAAAGAGTAAAATACTGCACCCTGTCAATAGACGGCGAGGTATATTCCAAGATAGGAAAGGGACTACTTATTCTCGTAGGCGTACGGGAGGGCGACACCGAAAAAGAAGCCACGCTTCTCGCCTCAAAATGCTCGGGAATAAGAATTTTCAGAGATGAAAACGATAAGATGAACCTCTCCGTAGACGACGTGGACGGAGAAATTATGTCCGTTTCCCAGTTCACTCTCTACGCCGACACTTCCCACGGGAAAAGACCAGCATTTATTGAGGCGGCCAAGCCCGATATTGCAAAGCCCCTTTATGAACTGTTTACATCATCATTGCAGACCAAAAAGCCTGTACAAACGGGAGTGTTCGGGGGCGACATGAAGATTGAACTCCTCAACGACGGCCCCGTAACCCTTATACTCGATACCGATGACTATAAAAAATAAAGCTATGATAATTAAAAGAGCAATAAATCCTCTGGACGAGAACACCTATCTGGTTTTCGGAGAAAACTCGGTTTTGATAGTGGACCCGGGAATTGGTTTTGAACTCACTGAAAAAGATCTCCAAGGGTTACCCGTATCAAAAATCATTCTTACCCACGGCCACTTTGACCATATTTACGGTACAAAGAGCCTTGCGGAAAAATACGGAGCGACCGTATACATACACACCGACGAGGCAGAGTATCTTTCAAACCTATCCCTCTGCGACCCCATTGGTACGGGGTTGCCCATAACACTGCCAAAAGCAGACGTTTTGGTCAATGACGGCGATATTATTGACTTCGAAGGTCAAAAGATAACGGTTATCCATACTCCGGGACACACCCCCGGTTCCATGTGCCTTTTAGCGGATAAGATTATGTTTTCGGGAGATACGGTTTTTCAGAACTCCATAGGAAGAACGGACTTCCCCAGAGGATCTGCTTCACAAATGAAAGAATCTCTTAATAAGCTTAAGCAATTTGACGGCAGTATTACAATATATCCGGGCCACGGAGACCCCACCATCTTGGAAACAGAAATAGAAAACTTTTCATACTATGCTATATGAGGATAACAAACTATGAAATTAGAAGATTTAGATAAAAATTTCATACAAGACGGCGGAGAGGAAAACCTACTCTATATTGAAATCAGAAACGCTCCCGTAAAAATAACCGGATTCCCCTGGCTTGAAGAAAACGGAAATTATCATCGCCTCCCCGATAAATTTGAAGATAAATACAGCCTTAAGCTCAACACCTTAAGAAAATGTGCCTCGGGCGGAGCTGTAAGGTTTAAAACAAACTCACATCTGCTGGGTGTAAAATGGGAGCTTGAGCTCGACACCGTAGACGGAAGCACCCGAATAACGGAAAACTCGGTAAAAGGATTTGACTTTTACTACGGAGAACCCGGAAACATGACATTTGCGGGCTGTATAAACGCAAAAAGCGAAGACGGCATACATTACGGAAACACAAAGCACCTTTCAAACGAGAAGGTAATGAGAGAAATAACTCTCAACTTCCCCCTCTACTCTGCCGTAAAAAGAGTTGAAATAGGTCTTGACCCTGATGCGGTTATAGAAATGCCCTCTCCTATGAAGTATGAAAAGCCCGTAGTCTTTTACGGTAGCTCAATTACTCAGGGCGGATGCGCCTCTCGTCCCGGAACGAACTATACGGCCTTGTTAGCAAGAAAACTTGGATTTGACCAGATAAATCTGGGATTTTCGGGCTCTGCAAAGGGCGAGGATTTCGTTGCGGAGATGATATCCGAAATCCCCATGTCTGCCTTTGTTATGGACTATGACCACAACTCAAACAAAGTAGATTACCTTCAGGCAACCCACGAAAAGTTTTTCAATATAATCAGAAAAGCAAACCCTGACCTTCCCATCGTGATGATTTCTCGCCCCAATACCGACCGATACCCCAAGACCTTCCAACTGTTTAGAGACGTCATTTTAAACACCTACAACAACGCTTTGGCGGCGGGAGATAAACAGGTTTATTTTGTGGATGGAGAAAAGTTATTCGGTGAAGATGACAGACTTGAATGCACCGTTGATAACATTCATCCCAACGACCTGGGTTTTTACAGAATGTACCAAGGCATACTTCCTACCCTTAAGGAAGCCCTTGAGAACGCAGAATAAGGAATAAAGCATTGAAAGTTTATAACGTAAACCACTCTTACAGATACGATATTCAAAGCCTCTGTCTTATATTTTTCCCCAGAGAAAGCTTTAAAGAAGGAGATACCTCCGATAAAGAGCTTACCGTTATTTTGGGAGAAAAAACGGCAAAGGCCACCTTTATCTGCAAAGATAAAGAAGTAACAGAAGAGGTTGCTTTATCTGATTTTCCTCTTGATAAAGAAAGAGCAGCCGTAAAAAAGGCAGCCTACCTTGCCCTCTGCAAAGCCACGGGAATAACTTCCCCCTGGGGAAGCCTTACAGGCATACGCCCCGCCCTCTTTTACCAAAAGGTAAGAGCTGAGTTCAGCGAAGATGCAAACAGAGTAATGAAGAGCCTGTTTTCCATATCAGACGAAAAGCTCTCCCTCTGTCAAGAGGTACTTGAAGGCAGACAGTCGGCGGTAGAAAAGAACACTCCCGATGCAGCAAGTCTTTACGTTTCCATCCCCTTCTGCCCATCACGCTGTTCATACTGTTCTTTCGTTTCAGCCATTACGGGCAGGGAGGCACATCTTATACCCGACTATGTGGAAAAGCTGATAAATGAGGCGAAAACAGCCTCAGAAGCGGCTTTAAAGGACGAAAAGGTAATAAAGTCCATATACATAGGGGGAGGTACGCCCTCAGTACTTGAACCAAAGGAAATGAAAAAGCTCCTGGATGCTATCCAAGAGCAGTTCTTAAAAAGATTTCCTGTGGAGGAATTCACCTTTGAGGCCGGTCGCCTCGATACCATTACCCCCGAGAAATTGGCCATTCTTGCCGACAGCGGGGTTACAAGAGTAAGCATAAATCCTCAGACTCTTTCCCAGAAGGTTCTTGATGCTGTGGGCAGAAAACATACCGTAAAGCAGTTTTTCGACGCCTACGAATGGGCATCGAAATACTCCTTTGATAAAAACGTTGACCTTATCGCGGGCCTTCCCCTTGATACGGAAGAAAGCTTTTTTGCCTCGGTAGACGGAATAGAAGCTCTCAAGCCCGAAAACATTACCCTCCATACTCTATATCTTAAAAGGGCGGCGGATTTCGGAGCCTACGGAAAGGCCGAAGAAATATCCGAAAGCTCCGATGCAAGAAAAATAAATTCCATGCTCTCATATATGAGGGAAAGGGCGGCGGCAAGGGATTACCGTCCCTACTACCTCTACCGCCAGAAAAACACAATGGGCAACGGCGAAAATATCGGATATTCCCTTAAAGGCCAAGAATGTCTGTATAACGTATGGATGATGGACGATATCCAGCAGATATACGGCATAGGCGCAGGGGCCGTAACAAAACGCCTTGACGAAGAAGGCGTAAAAAGAGATGGCAATAAAAAATTGCCGCTTGAGTATTTAAAAGAAGAATAAAAGCAAAAGAATCCATCCGAAAGGATGGATTCTTTTTGTATATTAAAGAATAATAAGCGACTTATCGGAGTCGGTAATGTCCTCTACGCCGTCTTCTTTTACAACCACGAGGTCTTCTATTCTTACTCCGCAGAAGCCCTCAATATAGATGCCGGGCTCAACGCTGAGGACGGTGTTTGCGGGAATGGGGTCAAGGTAACCCTGGGAGAAGTTGGGGCTTTCGTGTACCTCAAGGCCAACGCTGTGTCCAAGAGAGTGGCCGAAGTACTCACCGTAGCCTGCGGCAGTAATTACGTCGCGAGCGAGGCCGTCGGCATCCTTTCCGATAATACCTGCCTTAATGCCTTTGATAGCGGTCATCTGGGCTTCAAGAACGGTATCGTATATCTTTTTCATCTCGTCAGTAACGTGACCTACGGCTATTGTACGAGTCATGTCGCTACAGTATCCGCCGAAAGAAGAGCCGTAGTCCATGGTAACAAAGTCACCATCACCGATAATTCTATCGGAAGGTACAGCGTGGGGAAGGGCGGAGTTGGGACCCGAAGCCACGATTATGGAGAAGGGCATAGCTCCCGAGCCCTTTCTTCTCATATCAAACTCAAGCTCAAGAGCAATATCCTTTTCGGTAATGCCCTTATTTTTGTTTGCGTGAATATAGTCACAGATAAAGAGGAAGGATTCGTCGGTTATCTTCTGGGCGGCCTTAATAGCGTTTATCTCGTCAACCGTTTTTATTTCACGGAAGGAAGATATCTTCTTCTGTCCACCTACAAATTCATACTCGGGAAGAGCCTTTTTAAGGCCGTCTGCTATAGCAAAGGAAAGGTAGTTCTCTTCAAAAATCACAGTCTTAATATCAAGTCCCGCCAAATACTCTTTGATCGTTTCTGCCATTTTCTTTTCAATAAGGCCAACGGAAACGTTCTTATAAACCTTATTTTTGGCCGCGGTTATATAGCGGAAGTCGGTAAAGAAGCAAGCCTTTTCGGCGGTGGCGATAATGTAACCGTTAGAGGTATTCATTCCTGTATAATATCTGCGGTTTGCAGGGTCTACTATAAGGACCGCCGTGTTTTTATCAAGAGTATTCTTCAATTTTTCTATCATCTTTGTCCGTTCCTTTCGTATTCAGAGTAAATCTCGCTCATTTTAAGGGCATCCACGTCCTGGGTACCCGCAGATTCACATATAAGGGTGGGAGTAAGCCCTCTGCGGACAATCTCCTCTGCAAGAGGGGTAAAATCGGGGCCAAAAAGGGTATCTTCAAAGGTCAGATGCCTCTTTTCCCCGCCCTCGCTATATTCTATCTTGGAAAAATGGCAGTGCATATTTTTAAGCCTGTCATATCCAAGAGCATTTTCTATTTTATCAAGTATTCGGGCGTAGTCTTCCTTTGATCCGATACCGCCGTGGGTACGGGCGTTAAGGTGCCCAAAGTCTATACAGGGAATGAAGCTTTCACTTACCTTGCAAAGCTCCATAACCTCGTCAAGGTCGCCCAGCTGATTTATTTTACCCATGGTTTCGGGACAGATTGAAACAATTTCCGTTCCGTCCTCTTCCAAAGCTTTGACTGCAAGTCCCAAGGTATCCTTTGCAAGAAGGAGAGCGTCTGCTCTGGTCATTTTTCCGCAGCTTCCACTGTGAACGACTATTCTGTTACCGCCCATCGCCTTTGCAACCGCGGCAGTCTTGCGTATATGCTCAACGCTTTTTATTCTGGTTTCCTCGCTAACCGAAGAAAGGGAAATAAAATAGGGAGCGTGTACGGAAGGGGTTATCCCGTATTTCTTACAGGCTTCTCCAAAAACCGAAGCCGCCTCCAATGAAATAGCAACTCCGTGACCGCATTGATATTCAAAGGCTGTAAGCCCCATATTTTTAAGATATTGAGGTATATCGGTGCTTTTCTTCACACCGAAGTCCTTCATTCTGTCGGTGCTTCCCGCAGGTCCGAAAAGAGGTTTATTCATTACCTATCCCCTGCTTTCTTTCAAGCATTCGCTTAAATCTGATATAGGGAGTGGTCTTTGTGCCTATGGGCTTTACAAGCACGCTTTTCATTCCCATTTTTACTGCACCTTTTATATCGGTATAAAGCTGGTCGCCTATAAATACGGTGTTATCATTGTTGCAACCTATTACCCCCAAAGCAATTCTCAAAGCAGGTCTGTGAGGCTTCCAGGAGTTGCACAGATACCCTACCCCGATTTTACGGGCAAAGGGAGCCGTACGTCTTATTTTATTGTTTGACACTATACAGATAGGAATACCTGCGTTTTTCATATCCCCTACCCAGCGAAGAAGCTCCTCGTCAGGCTCGGGAAAATCATGTTCCGTCAAGGTAGAGTCAAGGTCGGTAAGTATTCCCTTTATTCCGTTTTGAGCCAAAAACTCGGGGGTCACTTCGGTATATTTTTCAACTTTAAAGGTCGGTATAATTGGCTTTCCCATTGAAAGTCCCTTTCCAATAAATGTTCAGGCTGTCGCAAAGTCATTTGCGACAGCCTTTTTGTTTCTTATTTGTATTTGCGCTTTCTTGCAGCTTCAGATTTCTTCTTTCTCTTTACAGAAGGCTTCTCATAATGCTGTCTCTTCTTAAGCTCGGATATAACTCCGGCTCTGGCGCATTGTCTCTTGAAACGACGGAGTGCATTGTCCAACGACTCGTTTTCTTTGATTTTGATTTCTGCCATGATCTAAGGATTCCCTCCCTCCATCGTCTGTCGGTATGTATATACACGCGATATTTATATATACATAAGGTAATTGCCATATTCTCCGACAACAGTAATATTATACTATATTTTTCTTCTTATGTCAAGGGGTATATGGGAATAAACGCCCTTTTCATTCAAACAAAATTGTGACAAATCTTTTCGCGAGATGTTAAATTAAATAAAACGGAGAGCCGTTTTGCATCGGTTCTCCGTTTTCTTGATTACTTTTTAGAACTCAAGGCTCTTGGTTGCGATAACGTTCTTGATTTCTTCGATAAACGCGTCGAGAGCAAGAGAGCCCTTGTCGCCTTCCTTGCGGTTTCTTACGGAAATGGTGCCTTCCTCGGCTTCCTTTTCACCTACGATAACCATGTAAGGAATCTTCTGAAGCTGTGCTTCACGAATCTTGTATCCTATCTTTTCGCTTCTCTGGTCGAGTTCGCAACGGATACCTGCGGCGTTGAGCTTTTCGTTTACAGTCTTTGCATAGGCCATAACCTTTTCGCTTATGGGAAGAACCTTAACCTGTACGGGGGTAAGCCATACGGGGTAAGCGCCTGCAAAGTGCTCGGTAATAACACCGATAAATCTTTCGATAGAGCCGAGAACAACTCTGTGAATCATTACGGGACGGTGCTTCTGGCCGTCTTCACCGGTATATTCAAGCTCAAATCTTTCGGGAAGCTGCATATCAAGCTGAATGGTACCGCACTGCCAGGTACGTCCGATGGAGTCTGCAATATGGAAGTCGAGCTTGGGGCCGTAGAAAGCGCCGTCGCCTTCGTTGATAATGTAGTCCTTACCCATTTCCGAAACAGCTTCCTTAAGGGTTTCGGTAGCAAAATCCCAATCCTTTTCATCACCCATATGGTCCTCGGGCATGGTGGAAACTTCTATCTGATAGCTGAGGCCAAATACGGAATATACCTCGTCAAAGAGCTTAACTACGTTCTTGACCTCCTCCTTCATCTGATCCCAGGTCATAAAGATATGGGCATCGTCCTGAGTGAAGCAACGAACACGGAAAAGGCCGTGGAGAGCACCGGAAAGTTCGTGTCTGTGAACAAGACCAAGCTCGCCTGCACGGAGAGGAAGGTCACGGTAGGACTTGGGTTCGTTCTTATATACGAGCATACCGCCGGGACAGTTCATGGGCTTAACGGCGAAATCGGTTTCGTCGATAACGGTAGTATACATATTGTCTTTGTAGTGATCCCAATGTCCGGATCTTTCCCAAAGCTGACGGTTAAGCATCATAGGAGTGGAGATTTCAACGTATCCATAACGCTTATGTACTTCGCGCCAGTAGTCGATAAGGGTGTTGCGGAGAGTCATACCCTTGGGCAGGAAGAAGGGGAAGCCGGGGCCTTCATCGGTAAACATGAACAGACCGAGATCCTTACCTATACGGCGATGGTCTCTCTTCTTAGCTTCTTCAAGAGCAATAAGATACGCTTCAAGGTCTGCGGCCTTGGGGAAGGAAATACCGTATACTCTCTGGAGAACCTTATTTTTAGCATCTGCTCTCCAGTAAGCGCCGGTACACTGGGTAACCTTTACGGCCTTTATCTTGGAAATATCAAAGAGGTGGGGACCTGCGCAAAGGTCGGTAAAGTCGCCCTGCCTGTAGAAGGAGATTTCTTCGCCTTCGGGAAGCTCGCTGATAAGCTCTACCTTATAGGGGTTGTCTTTCATAAGCTCAAGAGCCTCGGCCTTGGGAAGAACGAATCTTTCAAGCTTAAGGCCGGTCTTGATTATCTTCTTCATCTCTGCTTCGATCTTTTCAAGAACTTCGGGAGTGAAGGTTACGTCTGTATCTATGTCATAATAAAAACCGTTCTCAATAGCAGGACCTATGGTAAGCTGTGCAGAAGGATAGAGATGCTTTACTGCCTGGGCGAGAACGTGGGCAGAGGTGTGCCAGAAGGCCTTCTTACCCTCGGGATCGTCAAAAGAAAAATAGTTAATAGTGCAGTCCTCGGTTACGGGAGAGGAAAGATCGCTCATCTTTCCGTTTATTTCGCAAACAAGGCTGTTCTTTGCCAGTTCGGGAGATACCTGTCTTGCAATGGCAAATGCAGAGCTGCCGGCCTCTGCTTCAATAATATTGCCGTCTTTAAGTGTAACTTTTATACTCATTTCTCATCCTGATCCTTATACTGAATAAAAACTGTTAAGGATCGTCCTTTCTCCCCTATTAATACCCAACGGCAGCGTAGCGGGGATGCGCTGTCGTCATATCTAAACTACCTTTCGGTAGACACTAAAAAAAGTTAGCCAATAATTTCTTCGCCGTTTAACAGCTTTTGAAGGTCGTTCTTTATCTTGTCGACCTTAGTTCTGTAGCAGACGAACTGTCCTTCTCCGTTAACGGATATGAACACCTTTCTGTCGCTGTCCTCGCAGGGCAGGAACTCAAGGATAATGTCCTCTCCCTTAATCAGCCCGTAGGTTATCCTCATGGCGGGCTCGGTGTTTGGCCGAGGCTCGATACCGTTATGGGTAACGCTGATTATACTCTTATAGAAGCTTCGGAAAAGATCCTGGTCAAGATACTCTTCACCATAGGTAACAATCATATCCTCTCCCGCATCGGGGTCGATAACGGTGAAAAGGTATTCTTTACCGTCAAATTCCACCTTCAGGCTTTCAAGGTTGGTAATATATTCTATACTTACCAGCTTCTGACAGTACTGATAAAGGGGGAACTGAACAAATTCAAAAGAAGATTTATATACAGCGTAAATAACCTGGGCATCGTTATACATAACGTATATCTCTTGCTCCGAACTGCCACCCACAAGATAAGTCAAGGTTATGGGGTAAGGACTGCCGTCCATTGTAGCCTTATAGAAAGGATTTTCAAGTCCCGATTCAAGCGTGGGGGACGTGGTATTCACGTTAGCTTTAAGAGCAACCTTCACAGCAGAATCAAATCCGTAGGAGGAAAGTGTATCCTCATTTACGGTATCTGAAACCACTCTTACGGCCTCCAATGAACGCAGAGAGTCGATTACAGTCTGCATTGTATCGGAATCCGCAGAAAAATAGAAGGGGGCTTCGATTGCATATCCGGTTATAAACTGAATGAGGGTATTTTCTTCTGCATTTGTAGTTCGAATGAAGATGTCGTCACCTTCGTGATAATCAATGCTTAGGGATTCAAATTCCCCATCTGCGAAATATTCCGCTATACCTTTATCGTAAAGATTTGCAGGAGCGTTAAGAAATCTTTCCGCGTATAAGGTGTTGACCAGATACACGTCCTTACTTCCGTCCATACAAATATAATAGCCGGTTGCAGTAGGTTCGGCGTTACCTATATGGAAAAGGGTCGTTCTGCCGTCCTTAAGGTTGACAGTAACGGTAGCCGAAGGATCATCAAGGCCGTATGCGGCAAGATTCTCCGTCCCGTTTTCAATATTTAGGGTGCAGGTTATCTTCTTAACACTTTCAAACAGCGCCGCAGAAGAATAGGGAAACAAAGGAGCGTTCTCCTTCCCTACTATATAAACCGTTCCGTCACCCTTACGTTTAACGGAATATTCGGCGTGCTCATTCTTTATACTTAAAGAATCCAAATCAGCAACATCACAGGAGAAGATAACGTTTTTCTCATCATTGTGAGTGTTATCTATTTGAGTATCGGGGTCGGGTTCTTGGGGAAGGTCCTCAAGGGAGCTTATATACCACATTGCTCCCACAAGGCCGATCACCACAAGAAGGCCTACCACCATTCCGATAATTTTTGATTTCGTCATAAGAATTTCCGCCTTCTGTATACGATTATACCTATTACGGCAAAAATAGCGGGAACTCCGAAGGTCAATCCGAGGAATACCAGAACTACCTCGTAAGTGGTAGTAAAGTTAAGAAAATCCGCAATCAAACTCTTGGGAAGAATTGAGGTATCAATATCCTCTGTAGCGGACACCAGATACTTAACCAGCTCAACCATACTTTCGGATGTGGTCTGTTTTGAGCCGTCCACGTTGGAAAGATAGTAGTCGTCCATAAAGGATGTGGAACCGCATGCGATTACGTTGGAGGATATTCTGTCCGTACCCTCAAATCTCGCCTTTGCGGAAAGGAGCATTACGGTGAAGGGGCCGTCTGTATCGGTATCCTTCTTTTTAATATTGCCGTATTCACTTGCAGAGATATTGGTGTTTGCGATAAATCTGCTGAAAGCCGAATCAAAGGTTTTTACAAGAGTATAGGTTTCAATTCCGTCTTCCGCTTCAAACAAGGCGTTTACGGCTCTTGCCTTACCCAAATGAACGTCAAGGTAATATTCACCTTCAAGCAAAGTGGAGAACAATGCGTCCTTTTCATAGGTAAGCCTCAAGAAGGGCTCGTAGGCATTGGATATATGATAGCTGTGCTGTGTATCAAATATGGCCTCGGTGCCAAATTCAATGCCCCATTCCCTTAAATACTCGTACAGCAAGGGGTTTGTCCCTGCATCAAGATCGCTAAACACCATAAGATGCTTACCGAGAAGCTCGCCATTGCTCAAGAAGGTATCTATCTTTTCAATATCGGCGGTGTTGTAGGTTCTGGTGGGATTAATGATAAGAAGGATATCTACTATATCGGGTATATATTCGTGGTCGGCAAGGTTTATCGTCTTTACGTCAAAGCCGTTATCCTTCATCAGAGTCTGGAACTGGGCGGGAAGCTGTTCCCCGTGTCCTGTAACCACGGCTATTGTCTGTATATCCGCCTTTGTGGTATACAAAAGGCCACCTGTCATTCGCCTTTCAAGACCTACGTACTGAAGGTCGTCGAATATATTGTCGTATATCTGACGGTTGCGCTGCGTTTCGGGACAGTAAATAACCATAAACACGGATGAGCCCGACGAGGTATCTATGGTGATTCCTCTACTTGAAAAGAAGGCGGGATTATACGTGGGGTCAACGTAATGCACGGTTATCTTTTCCGATGCGCGAGCGTAATTGTCAGAGGTCTGAACTATAAACTGATAGGGAGAAATGGAATTTCCATTTGAAACCTGTGACCTAAAATCGGTTTCATCACCCAATATTATTATTTCTGCGGTGGAAGGCATCTCCTGCAAAAACGCAAGAGTCTCTTCACAGAGGGTATATACCTGCTCTTCGGTATAATCCACGGTAAGATCTATCTTTTCCGCCGCAAGGCCGACTACCACGTTTACAAGAATGGCAACGGCAACGAATACCGCCGTCATAACTGTGGCAAGAGTTCCGTACTTAAGCTTGCGGACGGATATTTTATTTTTCTTTGGTTGCTTATTCTCTACAGTCTTTGCAGCTGTGAGTTTTGCGGGTTCTTGCATATCCGTCACCTCCTCAGCTCCAACGGCGTTTTTCTATCATACGCACGGTCAGGAACAGCATTACTGCCGTAATACTGATATAGTACACTATGGGAACCAGGTTCAGTATACCGTTTGTAAAATCGTCGTAATAAGAGTAAATTGTAAGCTTCATCAGTATTTTGCCCAGCCAGCTTGGCATAAACATAGCAAAAAAGTCTATAACCATAAGACCGAACAATGTGGCAAGGGTACCTGCTGCAGAAGCTATGGGGCTTTCGGTAACGGCCGAAATAAATATTGCAATGGCCATCATAGTTCCCGTAAGAAGAATTGAGCCCACAAAGTTGGTAAACAAAGCGCCGTAATCGAGATTACCGAAAATATCAACGACTACGATATATATGAGATTAATAAGGCTTGCTGTCCAGAAAACCGACATAGCACCTATGAATCTGCCCATTACCAGTTTGGGAACCGAGGTGGGAACCGTAAGCAAAAGTTGCTCGGTTTTAAGCTTTTTATCCTCGGAGAAAAATCTCATTGCCATAACGGAAATAACGGCAATATCCACAAAAATAAGATAAAAACCAAAATATTCACCCAGGTAGCTTGTGTTTTTCCATAAAACGAAAAGAGAAAACACTATGGCTGAAAGCACTCCGTAAATTGCAAGAAGAAAATATCCTATAGGATTTTTGAAAAAGGAGATATACTCTCTTTTAGCAACTGCCCACATTACTCATTCCCTCCTTCTTCAGTTTCAATAACCTCAACGGAAGGCTGAGAGTCAGTGGCGGAAGCATCAGCCTCACCCTGCAGGCGCTGAATTTCATCCTGCTTTGAAGTAAGCTGAATGAATATATCCTCGAGAGAAAGTCCGAGAGGCGTTATCATAAGAATGTACCAATTTCTCTTTGCACATTCTTCGAAGAGTATCTTTCGAATATCCACCTTTTTATCCGATTCGAGAATAATATCAACAGTGCCCTTTTCAAAGGAGCCAACGTATTCAACCTTTTTAACTCCGGGGAGACGGCTGAGTACGGGAACCACTTCATTTTCGGGGGCTGCAAGTCTTATACCGTAGCGGTTATATTTGCCTACCGCCATAGCAAGGTCCTCTGTAAGAGCATCCATTACTATTACGCCACTGTTCATTATGATAACTCGCTCGCACACAGCCTGAACCTCCGACAGAATGTGGGAAGACAGGATTACTGTGCGCTGGGTACCGAGACGCTTTATAAGATTGCGTATTTCAACTATTTCCTTGGGGTCAAGGCCTACGGTAGGCTCGTCAAGAATCAGTACCTGGGGGTCACCTATAAGTGCCTGGGCAAGTCCCACTCTCTGTCGGTAGCCCTTGGAGAGGTTCTTTATGAGTCTGCCGTAAACGTCGGTAATTTTTACTACGTCGCAGATCTCGGCAAGATGTCTTTTTCTATTCAGTTTGCACTTCTTCAAATCGTAAACGAAATTAAGATATTCCTTTACGGTCATATCCGTATACAGCGGGGGAATTTCAGGGAGATAGCCGATAAGAGCCTTTGCCTTTTCGGGCTGTTCAAGGATATCGTACCCTCCAACAGTAACTGTGCCCGCCGTAGATGACAAATATCCGGTAATCATGCTCATAGTGGTGGATTTTCCCGCGCCGTTAGGGCCCAGAAGTCCAACTATTTCACCACGGTTTATGGTAAAGGATATATCGTCAACCGCCGTTTTCTTTCCGAAGCGTTTTGTCAAAGACTTTGCTTCAATCATAGTAATTTTACCTCATGGAGTATATATTAGTCTTCTTTTATATCTAACTTAATATGGAGCTCGCTGAGCTGCTTTTCGTCAACCTTTGCAGGACAGCTGGACATAAGCTCGGATGCATTCTGTACCTTGGGGAAGGCCACAACGTCGCGAAGGCTGTCTGCCCCCGTCATTACCATAGCCAAACGGTCAAGTCCCATACCGGAACCGCCGTGAGGAGGAGCACCGTACTTATACGCATCAACAAGGAATCCGAACTTGGTCTGAATCTCTTCGGGAGTCAGGCCGAGAGCCTTGAACATCTTTTCCTGAAGCTGCCAATCGGTAATACGGATAGAGCCTGAAAGAAGCTCGGTACCGTTAAGTACCATATCGTAGCACTTTGCTCTTACCTGACCGGGGTCACTTTCAAGATAGGGCAGACACTCTTCAAGGGGCATGGTAAAGGGATGATGCATAGCATCCCAATGCTGGGTATCTTCGTTCCATTCGAAGAAGGGGAACTCGGTAATCCAGAGGAAGTTGAATTTATTGGGGTCAACAAGCTCAAGCTTCTTTCCAAGTATGGTACGGAGAGCACCAAGGGTGGGGAGAACAACCTTATCCTTATCAGCGCAGATAAGAAGAACGTCTCCCTTTTCAAAGCCGGTTACTGCATAGATAGCCTCAAGCTCTTCGGGAGTCATGAATTTAGCAAAGGAGCAGTTGGGAGCTTCGTCAGCCCAACGAACGTAGGCAAGGCCCTTTGCGCCAATACCCTTGGCATGTTCGGTAAGCTTATCTATTTCTTTTCTTGTGAGGATAGAAGCCGCATTCTTTGCAAGAATTGCTCTTACGCTTCCGCCGTTTTCAATAGCGGACTTGAATACTACGAACTGGCTATTTTTAACAGTTTCGGAAAGGTCGGTTATTTCCATACCGAAACGGGTATCAGGCTTGTCGGAGCCGTATCTTTCCATAGCCTCGGCGAAAGTAAGTCTCTGCATGGGGGTAGGAATATCAACGTCAAGGACTTCCTTGAAAACTCTCTTGATAAAGCCCTCGTTCATAGCCATAATATCCTCCTGAGTAGCGAAGGACATCTCAAGGTCTATCTGGGTAAATTCAGGCTGACGGTCAGCACGAAGGTCCTCGTCGCGGAAGCAACGGGCAAGCTGGATATAACGGTCAAAGCCCGAAAGCATCAAAAGCTGCTTGTATATCTGGGGAGACTGGGGAAGGGCGTAGAAGCTGCCCTTGTGTATTCTGGAGGGAACGAGATAGTCGCGGGCACCTTCGGGGGTAGCCTTTATCATCATGGGAGTTTCAATCTCGTAAAATCCGTTCTCGTAATAATACTGACGTGCAACACGTGCAATATCGTGACGCATCTTTATATTTCTCTGAAGCTCGGGACGGCGAAGGTCCACGTAACGGTATTTAAGAGCGGTTTCATCCTTAACTCTTTTTGCATCGTTTACTTCAAAGGGAGGGGTCTGGGCAGCGGAAAGGATCTTCATACTCTTAACGTATATCTCGACCTTGCCGGTGGGGATATTGGGGTTAATTGCAGCCTCGCCTCTGGGGCGTACGGTACCGTGAACTGCAAGAACGTACTCTGCTCTGCAGGAAAAGGCCTTTTCAAAAACCTCTTTGTCGGTATCGCCGTCAAATGCCAGCTGTACTATACCTGTACGGTCGCGAAGATCTATAAATATGAGGGCGCCAAGGTCTCTCTGTCTTTGAACCCAACCCATAACGCAAATTTCTTTGCCTATATCGGATTCGCTTATTTCTGCGCAATAACAAGATCTTTTGTCTTCTGCGGTCAAAAATTCTGCCATATCAATAACCTTTTCTTTCATTTTAATTTATATTAGTATCAAAATATTGTTTTTTTGCCGATAACTTGGTATTAAAAATTGCCTTGAGCAAGATCTGTGAGAGTGATCTCGGACTGCTCACCTGTGGTCATGTTTTTAAGAACGGTCTTACCGTTATCAACCTCGTTATCACCGAGAACGGCCGTATAAACTGCGCCTATTTTATCGGCGTACTTCATCTGGGCTTTTAGGGAACGTCCCATTATATCAAACTCGGCAAATACGCCGTTTTTACGGAGAGAGTAAACAATGCGTCTTGCTTCTGCGGCACCCTTTTCGCCGATAGATGCGATAAAGGCCTTGGGGCGGGGTTCTTCACCAAAGGAGAGACCTTCTCTTTCCATAGTGGAAACAAGTCTTTCCATACCCGAAGCAAATCCAAGTCCGCAAACGTTTGCCTTACCGTCTATTTCCTTAACAAGGCCGTCGTAACGGCCGCCTGCGAGGATCGCAAGACCGTTAACGGGATCCTTAAACTCAAATACGGTCTTTGTATAATAGTCAAGACCTCTTACTATACGGGGATCCTTTGTAAAGGATATTCCGCCGGCGGTAAGCTCTTTCTGAAGCACGTTATAATGAGCCTCACACTCTTCGCAAAGGAAGTCGGTAATAAGAGGAGCATTTTCGCCTATTCCCTGACAAACGGGACTCTTGCAGTCCAGAATTCTCATGGGATTTCTTTCAAGACGTCCCTTGCAGGTTTCACAAAGGTCATCCTTTTTGGACTCAAAATATTCCTTCAGCGCTTCCTGATATCTCTTTCTGCAGGTGGGACAGCCTATGGAGTTAACGTAGAGATTAGCCTTAATTCCAAGCTCTTTAAGGAAAGAATCTGCAAGAGTAATAATCTCAACGTCCGCATTGGGGTCGGAAGGTCCGAAAACCTCAACACCAAACTGGTGGAACTCACGGAATCTGCCTGCCTGAGGCTTTTCATATCTGAATGCGGAAATGAAATAAAACAGCTTAAGGGGCATAAGACCGCCAAAAAGTCCGTGTTCGGAGCACTGTCTTACCACACTGGCAGTACCCTCGGGGCGAAGGGTTACGGAACGTCCGCCCTTATCCTCAAAGGTATACATTTCCTTCTGAACGATGTCGGTAGTATCACCAACGCCTCTCTGGAAGAGATTGGTGTCTTCAAAAGTGGGAAATCTTACTTCCCTGCAACCGAATTTCATGGCAGTGGCGGCTGCAACCTTTTCAACGTACTGCCATTTGTAGCTCTGGTCAGAGAGGACGTCAACTGTACCTCTCGGCGCCTTTATCTCAGGCATAATATTCAACCTTTCGTTAGTTAATATATAAGTTGTGTTTTACAGTCTTTCAAGCTCGGGATTTTCATAGGGAGCAGAGTTTGCGCGGCTCTTTATAGCTTTGGTTTCCAAAGCCTTCATCATTATCTCCGCTGTGGTTATATTGGTGGCAACGGGAACGTTGTGCATATCGCACAGTCTTAAAAGTCCTATGCCCTCGGGATCGTTTATAATGGTGGGGTCGCGGAAGAACAGAAGCAAGTCCACCTCGTTATAAGCGATCTTTGAGCCTATCTGCTCCATACCGCCGCTGTTTCCGCTTAAAAACAGTTCAAATTTTAATCCCGTAAGTCCCGAAACAAACTTACCTGTAGTAGCTGTGGACAGGAGGGAATGCTTTGACAGGGTGGCACAGTTAACCATACAAAACTGTACCAAAAGCTCTTTTTTTTGGTCGTGAGCAATAATTGCTATATTCATACCTTTCTTTCCTTTCTGTCCTATTTAAATATGTAAAGGGGTACTTGTTCGCCGCAAAGACGCATTGCTATATTTTCCACGGCCCTCAGGCTTCTTGCCTTGCGGAGCTGACGAAGAAGAACGCCGTTTGGAGCGTTAACTGTTATGCGTATATCCTCGGGCACTATACCTATGAGGCGAACACAGGAGTTGTCTATTATATCATCCACGTCGGGGGCCTGTCCCTTCTTCATAAGGGCGGGCCGGATCCTGTTTACGATCAGTCTTGATTCCACTTTTTTGGCGTAAGCTATCTCTGCTGTTCTTTCCGCATCTCTTACGGAAGCAGCATCGGGATTTGCAACGAGAAGCATAAACACTCCGGGATGGAATATCTTTATCAGACTGTCTTCAATACCCGAAGGACAATCAATAAATACAAAATCGTAATCCTTGGCCTGCTCGGTAGCGTATTTACCAATAAAATCCATAAGATCGTCGGGAGAAACGGTGAGTCTGCCCGGGCCGGGAACAAAATGGAGATGGGGATAAAGTTCGTGAACAACTACTGCCGTTTCGTGATCGCATCTTCCAAGACAAAGGTCTTGTATATCAAAAAGTCCCGCGTTGCAAAGTCCCAGACAAATATCCAGATTTCTCAAGCGAATATCAGCATCAAGAAGTAATACCTTCTTGCCGAACCCCGCAAGACAAGCCGCTATATTGGCGCAAAGGGTGGTTTTTCCCACACCGCCTTTACCGGAAGCCATTAATATAACTTTTCCCATAAAATTTCTCCATTCACCGCATGCGGTGGCAAAAAAACAAATTAAAGATTTTCGCTTATTCCCGTGTTTTTGATTTTAAGGCACCAGAAAACCTTCGTTTTTTATAATATCACTGCCACCCATATCTTCAAAATAATAGAGCAGCACGTCTTTTACACACTGCGCTATGCTTGTGGTGGCGTTAAGACCGCCGTTTTCAACCACTATTGAAAATGCTATAACAGGGTCATCTGCAGGAGCCACGCCTACAAGAAGTGCGGTAGGCTGCCCGATGGGCATTTCGGCGGTACCCGTCTTTACAGCAACCTGAACAACCTCTTCAAAACCCTTAAATCCCGAATAAGCAGTACCCTTTTGCTCTGTAACCATAACCATTCCGTCGATAATGGTCTTGACGGTGTAATCGGAAAGCTCAAGGTCGCTTATTACTGTAGGAACGGCCTCATAAACGCTCTCACCGGTCTGATTATTTCTTATACTCTTTACAAGATGGGTTTCCATAAGTTTGCCGCCGTTTGCTATGGTGGCGACGTAGTTGCAGAGCTGCAGAGGTGTACCGGAATTATCCGACTGGCCGATTACTGCGGTAAGGGTCTCCTGAGGAGCCCAAGTCTGTCCTTTTGATTCTCTATACTCTCTACCCGCAATAATACCTGCTCTTTCGCCGGGAAGCTCAATACCGAGTTTTTGGCCAAAACCAAGCATCTTTGCGTAATAATTAAGGGTATCTATACCAAGCTGTCTGCCCGTATCGTAGAAAAACACGTTACAAGAGTGCTTGAGCGCCGTCTGTACGGTAACCTTACCGTGAGCAGTGGAATTAAAACACACGGGGGTATAGTCGGTGTAATACTCGTATATTCCCTCACATGTAATGGAGGATTTTGCATTTATAAGCCCCTCTTCGAGTCCGGCTACAGCGGCTACCATTTTATAAGTAGAACCGAGGGGGAACAAACCTGCTATTGATCTGTTAAGGAAGGGTTTGTCTTGGTTTTTAGCGTTCTCCGAATAGTCGGCGTTGTAGGTTCCAAGATTATAGGTAGGATAGGACGCCATAGCCAAAATCTCGCCCGTTGAGATTTCCATAAAGACTCCGGAGGCGGAATTTGCCGCAGCTTCTCCGTTTTGAGCCTTCAGAACTTCCACAAGGTGAGCCAGCCCCTTTTCAAGGATCTTTTGCATATTGGTATCAATGGTAAGAACCACGTCGTTGCCTATTTTGGGGTCAATATTTTCGACCACATCAACCGTAGCTCCGGAAAGATCGGTAACGGTATATCTGTAACCGTCAATACCCTTGAGATAACTCTCGTAAACCCTTTCGATACCTTCCTTACCTACGATATCGTTCATACCATACCCAAGTTCCTTATAGGTGGGGTACTCCTCGGCGAATATCTTACCCACGTAACCGATTATGTGGGAGGCGAAATACTCTTCTGTATAATATCTTACGGGAATCTCTTCAAGGTATACACCGGGCAGTTCCTGGCTGTTTTCTCTTACAACCGTGGCCGTTCTGAGGTTTATATCCTCCGCAAAGGTAAACTGAAAGCTCTCCGCTCTCAGGTATATTTCATACCTTACGGCGATTATCTTTCTTGCCTCTTCTTCGGAGTAATTACCAAGCTTATAGTATTTTACCAGTGCGGCCATTACTTCGTCGGCAGTGTCTGCGGTGGATACCTTTGCCCTTTTCAGATAGGTGTCAAAGCTCTTTTTCGCATTTTCGCTTCCGAACATATCGCTGTCAAAGACGTAAGGCTTGGCCTCCGATATGGGGAAAGTATCAATATATTCCTGCTTGCAGGCTTCGAAGATGTTTATGAGAGTGAGAATCTCCTTGTTAAGATCTTCAGAAAGGGTGGTATTTATATTTACCGCAAAAGCGGACTTGTTGGTAACTATAGGAAGAAAATTTCTGTCAAGTATCTCCCCTCTCGGAGCGGTAACGGATACCTTTCTGACAACACTTGATTGAGATTGTTTAAGATACTCCTCTCCGTTTACAAGCTGGAGATTTATTAGTCTTAAAACAAATATCCCGAATATGGCGGCAAAGATAATGCTTATGATCGCCACTCGCATCTTTTTTTCTATCATTTTAATCTCCATGTAACCGTTAGGGTAACTCCCGCCTATATAGCTCTGCGAGATCGTCTTGCGCGGGAGTCATCAGAACTTCTTTTTCCAGTCAGCAAAGCCACAAGGGCATAAACAAGAGGTATAAAGGGAAGTGTGAGTATAATCTCCGGCAGGGTTACCGACAGGAACATCTCCTTAACGGAAAACCCGCCCATTACAACAAGATATTCTCCCCAATAAAGCAGTCGGGTCAAAATATACGCCGCTATTCCCGATACTGTAGCGGAGAGAATGTTGGGAGAAAGTGCCTCCGAGGCCAGTATTGCGAGAAAATATCCCATAAGCATAAAGATAATTCCGCGAAGCCCAAAAGCAACGCCTGAGGTATAATCGGCAAGCAAGCCTCCTATAAGTCCCAACACTGCGGCAAACTTTTCACTCTCCCTTATTCCGGCAACCACCACAAGAATCAGTATGAGATCAGGGGCAACGCCGCTATAGGAAAGAGGTACCGCAACGTACTGCAGTATATAAAAAACTACAAGAAAAACAGGATAAACAAAGTATTTTTTAGTCATTTTCGACCTCATCGGAACGGTTCGTTATAACGTACACGCTCTTAAGCTCGGAAAAATCCACCGCCGCTTCCACTACAGCGTATTGGGAGAGTCCGTTATCTTCTATCTCTATATCAATTATCTTGCCTATCCTGATGTCTGCGGGATAGGTTCCGTTGAGACCGGAGGTATACACCGCGTCGCCTCTGGTTATGTTGGAGTTTTTAGGGATATATACAAGAGTCAGATTGCCTTTAGCCATCTGTTCGAGAGAGCCTTCGGTCATTGCCATATCTCCCGTGCGGGTGATTTTGGCGCCTACGGAAACGTTGGTATTAAGGATGGTGGTCACGTCCGCACAATAGGGGCTTACGGAGGATACGTACCCAACCAGTCCTTCGGAGGTGATTACTATGTCTTTCTTCTTTATTCCCGAAGTGGAGCCCTTATTTATCTGGAACTTAGAAACAAATCCGCCCGTGCTGATTGACACTATATCGGCATAAACGTACTCGTAATCGGGATGTATTTCCTTAAGTCCCAAGAGGTCCTTCAGTTTCTGATTTTCTATGGCGTAAACTGAGGATTCGTTAAGCTCGTCCTCAAGCTCTTTCACCTGCGATTTGAGTCTTTCATTTTCCTCTTTGAGGCTGTCGTACTCTGAAAAGGTATTAAAGAAGTCCTCTACCCCATCCGAAATATTCTTAAAGAAGGTCTGTACGGGGGTTATCACCAGCCCTACCAGAGTCTTGGGAGGGGTGGAACCGCCGTCAGCTATCATATTTATCATAAATCCGCAAAGAAACAGCACGATAATGAGCATGATTACAAAAAATCTGCTGCCAAAGAATCTTCTCATACCGATTTCCGTCCTTTCCGAAACTTATTAACAAGATTTATACGAGGGAGTTATACTTTTTGAGCTCGTCAAGCATATCAAGAGCAGAGCCTGCACCCATAGCAACGCACTCCATGGGAAGGGGAGCGACCTCAACGTTAACGCCGATTGTGTTGTATATTATTTCGGGCCAACCCTTAATAAGAGCAGTACCGCCGGTAAGCACTATACCGTTGGCTATAATGTCTGCCGACAGCTCAGGGTCGATATGCTCAAGGGTATATTTTATACCGTCTATTATACTGTGTACGGAGGGTATTATGGCATCTTTCACGTCATCGGAAGACACGGCAATATTTACGGGGAGTCCCCTTGTGAGGTCGCGTCCGCTGACGGTCATGAAGTCCATCGTGCTGTATTCCTCAATATTTGCAAGCTTTATTTTAAGCTGTTCTGCCGTAGGTTCGCCTATAAGAACGTTATGATCGCGCTTTATAAGGTTTATTATTTCTCTGTCAAAGGAATTACCCGCATGGCTCAGGGAGTTGTATGCAACAACGCCGCCCATGGATATTACGGCAATCTCAGTAGTACCGCCGCCAAGGTCAACCACCATATGGCCTTTGGGCTCGAATATGGGCAGTCCTGCGCCGATAGCCGCAGCAAGAGGTTCCTCTATGAGGAATACCTTCTTTGCGTGGGTAGCGTAGGCCACGTCCTCAACAGCCCTTCTCTCCACCGCCGTAGCGCGGCAGGGTATGGACATCATCATTCTAGTTCCACCAAAGGTGGTCTGAGATATCCGCTTCATATAGGTGCGGAGCATGGTAGATGCCTTTTCGTAGCTGGATATAACGCCGTCCTGTATGGTATAGTCCACGGATATGGTATTGGGCACTCTGCCAAGCATGGACTTGGCTTCTCTGCCTACGGCAATGGTCTTACTGTTAAGAGTATCCACCGCCAGAATGGAGGGCTCGTTTATAAGTACTCCCTTATTTTTCTTATAAATAAGGGTATTTACAGTTCCAAGGTCAACGCCGTAATCGTTCATAATTCTTCCTCAAAATGTAATGTGAAATGGTGTTTTTATTATGTGTTGTGTGGGTCAAAATGGATATAGGGTACATTACCCCATACTATATCAGTTAATTATAACATACTTTAAATAAAAAATCAATAGGGCTGATAATATTGGCAGATTTTTTTTGCTTTTAAAAGAGGTTTGGCTGATGCCAAACCTCTTTTAACCCTTGCGAAGCAAGGATTTCACCT
>JAZSCR010000061.1:0-1753 GCA_045530715.1 Eubacteriales bacterium | reverse complement strand
CCGATTACATCACCCCCGAAGAAACTCCCGACCTCTTTGAAGGCTGTAAAATACTCCTTGACAACCGTCTTGCACAGGGCGGCGGTCACACCGGCTGGAGCCGTTCCTGGACGGCCTGCCTCTTTGCAAGATTCGGTAACGGCAATAAGGCTTACGAGCATCTTACCGCACTTATCACCGAATTTGCAACCGCATCTCTCCTCGACCTTCATCCCCCACGTATATTCCAGATAGACGGTAACTTTGGCGGTACAGCTGCTATTGCTGAAATGCTTCTCCAGAGCTATAAGTACAGACTCGACCTCCTCCCCGCCCTCCCCGAAGGCTGGAAGAAGGGCTCCTTTAAGGGTATGCGCGCCAGAGGCAACTTTGAGGTTTCCGCATCCTGGAACGAGGGCAAGCTCACCTCTGCCGAGATAGTTTCCCATAACGGTGGGGAGTGCCTTGTTAAGAGCAGGGGCAACGGCTACGCGTTTAAGATAAACGGAAAAGCCGTAGGTGCACAGCTTTGCGACGGGGTATACGCTCTCAACACAGAAAAGGATGACGTAATAACAGTCACCCTTGCGTAAGAATAGGAAAAATCATGAAATACCAACACATATTATTCGACCTTGACGGTACCCTTACCGACCCCAAGGAAGGGATAACCAAAAGCGCCGCATACGCCCTTGAGCAGTTCGGCATAAAGGAAAACCCCGACGATCTGACCTTCTTCATAGGTCCGCCCCTCATCCCCACCTTTAAGGAGCATTACGGCTTCTCCCACGACGACGCAGTGGAGGCTGTCAGACTATATAGAGTCAGATACGCCGAGGTTGGACTCTTTGAAAACAAGGCCTACGACGGCATAGTCGACCTCCTGGCCGCCCTGAAAAGAGGGGGCTCCACCCTGCTGGTGGCAACCTCAAAGCCCACCGTATTTTCTCAAAAGATAATTGATAAGTACGGTATAGGCAGATACATCGACTACCTTGCAGGAAGCAACCTTGACAATACCCGCGGTGAAAAGGCCGAGGTTATCGCCTACGCCGAGGAATTGGCGGGTATCACGGATAAGTCCTCCGCCATAATGATAGGCGACACAAAGTTTGATATTATCGGCGGCAAGACCCGCGGAATGCAGACCGTGGGCGTCCTTTACGGGTACGGTACCGAGGAATCCTTAAGAGCCGAGGGCGCCGACTTTATCGCCCCCGAAGTCAAGGACTTGTATGATATTTTGATGTAAAAGAACAAAAAAAGAGAACCGCAATTTGCGGTTCTCTTTCTTTATGCAATATTATTTGTTTATCCAGACCTTAACCTTGCCGTCGGGGTTAAATTTTATGGAGTGCGCCTTTGCTCCGAAGCCGCCCGTAAGGTTAAACACGGTTTCGCAACCCGTAACCTCTCCGTCAGTGCCGAAAGCGGCAGTGTCGCTTATTACGGGAAGGACGTATCTTGCATCCTCGCAGGGGCGTGAAAGGGTGGTTTCACAGCTATATCCCTCGGGAGCGAAGGTATGCACCGTAGTGGCAAAAAGGGGCTCCTGCAGGGGAACGCCCGTAAGAGAAAGGAACTGGGCCTTGGCGGTGATTATGACCTTTCCGTCCTCTTCCCTTGCCTCAATGGTGGCGGCAGGGTCGTGAACGGGAGAGTATCTGGTCTTCTTGGGAAGGTTGGGCTTGCTCTCGTCAAGGATGACCTCGGCTCTGGGAGTGAGGGAGGAGCCGCGTGTGGGGTGGGTAAGGGAAAGCTGCATATTGCCTGC
>JAZSCR010000015.1:0-18185 GCA_045530715.1 Eubacteriales bacterium | reverse complement strand
TAACGTTTATCAGGGTATCACCGCTACCGGTTTCGTTTATACGTTCCCATAGCTCACAGATAAGGTCAAAGGCCTTTTCTTCGGTGGTCATTCCGTTTTTAATATCGTTTTTGTAAAAGCTTCCCAGCCTTACGTCAAGTCTTCCTATGCAAGAACCTCTGTTAATACTGCGTATTCTGTACATGAACCATATCAACTGTACGGCCTGCTCAAGGGTCTGAGGCTTTCCCTTTGCAAGCACGCGGATATTGGTAAGAATTCTTTCAAGTCTTTCTTTTTCTGATTTCGAATCGGCTACTTTGAGCATTTCTTCCAGAGGATATTGGTGCCGGGCGATAAAATCGGAAATTTCTCTGTATACACGTTCAATGCCCAGGAAAAACTCCTTGTTGTCGGGGTATTTTTCTGCATTTTCTTTTGCCTTCTCAGCAACTCCGAGAACCCCTCGGGTCAAATATGACGTTCCGAGAGGATAATGAAAATTATCGTACAGTCTGTGTTCTCTTGCCTTGTCGATGTTAATGTTTGCAAAGCCCACTATCATCCCCTTAGCGGGGATGCATATGGGCAGATTTTTTATGACATTGGATTCAATCTCTATTCTTTCTTCGGGTGTGGGTATAACGGCCTCCATTTTTTTGCCCCTTTTAGCGTGAAGATTTGTATCAATTAAATTATATCATAGCGGGGCTTTTGTGTCAATATCGTTGAGCAATTTTGTACTTGAAGGCTTTGTTGTTACCGGATAATATTTAGACACAAAAAAGTAAAAAATCCCAAGAAAAAGTATTGACAAAAGTGTGAATATGTGATATAATAGTGAAAACGCGGTGTATTTTTGCTTTTGACATGTGTCAGTTACGAGTTTTGAGTCATAAAAGACACTAAAAAGATAAATATTAGGAGGTCACCCTATTGAAGGACGTTTTGTTAGGGAAGCCTGAATCTAAGATTGAATTTAAGCCCAAGGTGTTCGAATGTATGCGCTCCAAAATGGAGCTTTGCAGTCTTGACGGGTGCCTTGATAAGCCTTTTTGGGCTCAAACGAGGTTTTCGGAGGAGTTCGAGGATATTCTATGGAATAAAAACTCCAAAAAGCCCTACAAGGCCACGAGGGTCAAGATGCTTTATGACGATAACGCTCTGTATATAGGTGCGTATCTTTATGATGACAGACTGTGGGCTACCACGTCTGACAGTGACGTTGCCGCTATGACTGATAACGGATTTGAAATCTTCCTAGACCCCGACGGCGACGGTCATAATTACCACAGCGTTACGGTTACGCCTCTTAATATTTTGCAGAATGTAGTTATGACCAGACCGCCGAGAAACGGTGGCGAGAAGATTACTGCCCCTCTGCGGGAGGGCGGGGTGCAGACCGCAGTTCATATTGACGGAAATCTTAACGACCCGTCATCTATGCCCTTAAACAGAGGGTGGAGCGTGGAGATAAAGATTCCTTGGAAATTCGTTCTTGGCGAGAATACACATTTAAGCGACGGCGCTTCTTCCGATAAGACCGTAAATGCCTTTAAATCTCCCGAATTTTTTACCGACGCTCCTGTAGCCGGCGAAGTCTGGCGTGCTAATTTTTCCCGAATAGATTGGCTTACGGAGATTTCAGATGACGGCTATGAAAAGGTAATAGACCCTGAAAAGGGCAAGGGATATATCTTTGACAGGTGGGTATGGTCACCCATCGGTATGGGAGATATGCATATGCCCGAGCTTTGGGGTTATATCCATTTTCAGAATGACGAAAACACGTTGCCGTCCTATACTCCCGATACCGAGGAGTACACAAAATGGCTTATGTGGAAGCTGTATTACAGACAGAAGTATTACTATGCAGATAAAAAACAGTATGCCTCTGATTACGGCGCTATCTGTGGCGGCTGGGCAGAGGTGAATGCGGACGTGTCCCTTGGTAAAGGCACGTTTAATGCTTCTACAGTCACCCCCGACGGTCGGAGAGTTACCGTCTTTTCGGACGGACTTATTACGGTACAATAAAGATTAAGAGAGCTTCGGCTCTCTTTTTTTTTGTATATTCTTACCCTATTATATCATAAAATTTACCATATCATAACCTATGAGGTGGTAGGGTGAAAGTTCTTTCAATCTTAAGCGGTGGGGTAAATTTTATTGCGGCGGCCTTTATTATATTTACCGGTATTTATTTTGCTATAAAAACGGACGTTTTGAAAAAGCTGTCCTTTTCTTCAGTAAAAAAAGAGCTATTTTCAGGCGGTGTATCAAGAAGTTCTTTCAGAGCTTTTACGGCCTCTTTGGGCGGTACTGTGGGGGTAGGGAACATCATTGGTGTTTCTTCCGCTATTGCCATCGGGGGTGCAGGGAGTATTTTCTGGATGTGTCTTTCTGCTATTGCCTGTATGTGGATAAAGTACGTGGAGGTGTTTAACGCCTGTTCCGTGCAGAAAAAAAGCTCGTCTTCAGCCTTTTCTTACGCACCTATGGACCTTTTAAAGCTTTGCGGAAAGCATGGGAAGAGACTTGCATCTACATTCGCTTTATTGGGGCTTTTGGTTTCGCTTCTTATGGGAGCTATGACCCAATCGGGGGCCGTGGTGGATTCCCTTGCAGGCTTCTTTCCAGAGAGTCCCATACCTTGTTGGGTATACGGTCTTTGCTTTTGCGGGCTCGTGCTTTTCTTTTCGGTAGGGGGTAACGGGCGGTTACTGTCTGCCGTTGAGGTGATGATACCCGGAATGTGCATTATATACGTAGTGGGTTGCTTTATTGTAATAGGTATGAACGTAACCCAATTACCAGCGGCTTTTGCCGAGATAATCAGTTCTGCATTTTCTTTTAAGGCCGGTGCCGGCGGCTTTCTGGGTATGGGAATAGTTGTAGCAATAGGGCAGGGAACCGCAAAGGGGATATTTTCCAATGAAGCGGGGCTGGGAACTGCCCCTCTTGCCCACGGAATAAGCTACGACAGTACTCCTGTGCGGGAGGGGATCTGGGGCTCTATGGAGGTCTTTATAGATACTGTAATAATATCAGGGCTTACGGGAATTGCAATAGTATGCGGCGGATATGGGAACGCAGGTCGTAACGCTGTGCTTTATCTCTTTACCGACTCTTTCGGCGGTGTCGGTGGGTGTTTTGTTTGGGTTAGTCTTGTTGTTTTCGGCCTGACCTCAGTCCTTACCTGGGAATATTACTGTAAATGCTTTTTCGCTTATATTTACGGCAGTCGCCGTGCCATCTCCTTAACCGCAACAGCGCTCTTTATTATAGCACTCTTTTTAGGCGGAGTAATTGAACGGGATGCGGTGTGGATGATAGTTGAAATTCTAAACGGAGGAATGGCCTTTATTAACGTAAGCGGAAATCTTATCTTTTCTTCCAAAAAATCATCTGGTAAAGGTTTAGGGAAGACCTTGATTTATAAGTAAAAATGTGATATACTTAATGTAATAATAGAAGGGAGGGTATATATGGATAGACTTGTTTTTCACGTTGACGTAAACAGTGCGTTTCTTTCCTGGGAAGCGGCAAAGCGTGTTCGGGAAGGCCTTGAAGATATACGTCTTATACCCTCCGTTATAGGCGGGGATAGGGAAAAGAGGACGGGTGTTGTCCTTGCAAAGTCCATTCCCGCTAAAAAGTACGGCATAAGGACCGGTGAGCCCATAACCATGGCTCTCCGAAAATACCCAAAGCTCTTTATCGCCCGACCTGATTTTGGACTGTATACACGTTGTTCCAAAGCCTTTATGGATATTTGCAGGGAGTATACTCCCGTGGTTGAGCCCTATTCCATAGACGAGTGCTTCCTTGATATGAGCGGTATGGGGCGGATATATCCCGACCCTGTTGCCGTTGCCTATGAGATAAAGTCAAGAATATATACCGAGCTTGGTTTTACTGTTAACGTAGGTGTAGGCCCTAATAAAATACTTGCCAAAATGCCCAGTGATTTTGAAAAACCCAACAAAGTCCATACTCTTTTTAAACAGGAAATAGAGTCAAAACTGTGGCCCTTGCCCATAGGAGAGCTTTTCTCCGTCGGTTCAGCCACCAAGGACAAGCTTATAAAAGGCGGTATCAATACCATAGGAGATCTTGCAAAGGCTGATTTGGGATATATTCAGCGGATAATAGGGCAGAAGTGGGGCGAGCAGCTTTATCAATATGCCAACGGTATAGACTCTTCTCCTGTTCTTGATAAGGTAGAAGATGCAAAGGGGTACAGTAACTCCACCACTTTGGAAAAGGACGTTAAATCTTCCGAAGAAGCGAGAATGATACTCCTCGCTCTTACGGACAGCGTGGCTGCAAGAATGAGAGCCGATAACGTTCAGACTTTCTGTGTGGGGGTTACCATACGTTCAAATGAGTTTAAGGATAGGTCGCACCAGCGAAAACTTCCTGTCCCCACAGACGTAACATCTGAAATATACGAGGTGGTTCAGCAGCTTTTTGAAGAACTGTGGGACGGTAAAACGCCTCTGCGACTTCTGGGAGTATCCCTTACCAACGTGGTAAAGGACTGTGCCGAGCAAACCTCACTTTTCCCCGACGAAAGAAAGGATAAATCCCGCAAGGTCGACAAGGCCGTGGACTCCATAAGAGGACGTTTTGGCTCGGGAACCATTGTTGCGGGCGCAAACTATAAGTCGGATATAAGCGTGGGTAAAAAGCATAAGGCACAGCTTGAGCAGAAGGATAAGTAAAGTAACTGTCAGATTGATAAATAAGAATTTGGAGGTCTGTTGTGTCTATTAATGTATTAATTAAACAAAAGTTTTTCAGTAATAAGGTTATGCCCCTCGAAGTGATTTTGGGCGAGTATCTACACTATGGAAACTTTGTAAACGATCAACTTAATGTGGGCGAATTGGGCGAAAGCGAGTTTATTGCATATAATCCTAAGAGTATTGGTAGAGGATTTAGTGTGGTTTGGAATCTCAAGGAAAAGAAAACGATTACCCTTCGTCTGCCACAGCCTTCTACAACACAGGAATTAAAGGATTTCTATGCTGCGATTGAGCGAATGGTGAACCATTGGAATGGAAAAATGATTGTTGATGGTAATGTGGTTAGTCTTTGTGATTTTATGTCTACCTTCGATAGTGTGGTCGATTTTAATAATAAAATCATCAAGCAGTTTTCTCAACAAGTTCTTGATGGGGAACTTGATATGCTTACACTCTATTCTACTATGTGGCCCTTAACGGTTGGAAAAGAGGAAGCAGCTCTCTTTATGGAGAATCCGGATTATTACGCAGAATGGCTACACGAAAAGCAGTCTATGGATGTGTGTTTCGCAAGTCCTCACTTCTATGTTGGTGATAATGAAATTTTTGCAAGATATATTCTAACCAACAATATGCCCGCAGTGTTCCCATATCAACCTATGGTTCCTGTTGGAGCCACAGACCCTGCAACAGGAAAACTGATAGACTGTAAAGAATGGTTGATTTGGCTCGGAATTGAAGGAAAAAACGAACCTATCTGTGAGATGGAGTATTCCAAGTTCTTGAGTCTTATTCCTGAAAGCAAGAAAAGCAAATATGACGGAAACCATTTCCTTTTGGCTGAAATGTCAGAAGAAGAAATTCGAAATTTGTGTACCCAGTAGCGATAGTATCAATTGCCAAATTCGTCAAATTCCAATTTGTCGAATGGTTACATGTGTATAATTTAAAATCCAAGCTGCATGGGTAAAGTATAGGTCAGATATAAACGTAGGTAAAAAGTATAAAGCGTAACTTGATGAGAAGTGAAAGTAAGAAATATAGTTCGTATTGAGGTGATTTTATGCCAGCAATATTTATTAACAGTTATGGTCAACTGAAAAGTATCTTGGAATTGTTGGAATTGTCGGAGCCTTGTAACTGGTTAGTGTCTTACCTGGAGTGCTATGATACGGTTGGTTGGGAAGGCTGTGAAAAATGGGATAAACGAGTTCTGATATTAACAGATGAGGAGCTTAAAAATGACGTCTATCTGCGAGATATGCAGTTTATATGGGGTGCTTTTTCCGCTATACCAAAGAGATATAATCAAGATGATATTCTTTCTTACAAGCTACCGGAATTGGAAATTCCCGATTATATGGGTAACTATATAGTTCCTCAGCATCCGTTAGCAATATTGGAAATAGCTGTTTGTGATGGGGGCTATACATATATTTCTTCTAAAGATGAGAGCTTTTTGTCTTCGCTTTATAGATTGCCATGTAATGTTATTGATGCAGAAGCATATAACAGGATCATGAATAAAGAATTGTGCAGAATACAGGATAAGCTTCGTGAGTTTGTGCCAAACGTATCTGAAGAGGTAGCAAATGATGTACAGTGGAGATGTTGGCACTCTTTATTTAAGAATAGTAAGACAGAGGTCTCTGATAACGATTTAGAACGAGATGTTCGGAATGCGTATGAAAAAGCCTCTGCGCCAGGTTATCATTTTTCGAGTACAATCTGGGATCCGTATAAACAACAGTGAAAAAGACGACCAAACGTGTTTTAGTTTGGTCGGCTTTTTTATAGGTTGATATATGATTTTACAAAAAAAGAGGTGTCGTTGGCCGACACCCGCTTGGTTATCTCTTATTTCTTTTTGCGTAATCGTTTTTTCGAAACTCTTTGGAAGCTCTGGAGTTTGCGTTTCTTTCGTCGCTTTCCTGCTTGAACTTGGACATCATATCCTCGAAGGACTGCTGTTTATAGGGTTTATCCTCTATCACTGCAGGACGGGGAGAAGAGTACGCAGGCTTCCTTTCCTGGGGCTGTCTTGCAGGCCTTTCCTGCTGGGGAAGTGCTTTTTTAATGGAAAGACTGAGTCTGTTCTTTTCGTCAACGGAAACTACCTTTACGTTAACTTCCTGGCCCACCTTAAGGTGATCGTTTATATCCTGCACGAAATCGTTGGAGATTTCGGAAATATGTACAAGACCCGAGATTCCGCCATCGAGGGCTATAAATGCGCCGAATTTTGAAATACCCGAAACTCTTCCTTTAAGAATGGCTCCGACTTCTGGGGTGTTGGGGGACATCGATTTTGTCTTCCTCCGGAATTGAATGATTTATAAATAGGAATTACTGTCCCGTAACATCAACATAGACTATTTCATCGCTGTAGGCATAGTCAAGTTCTGTCTCGGCAACGTTAATATAGAAGTCCTCTATGTTTTCGTCGTCAAGAATAGATTCGTACTGGCTGTTCAGAATTCTTTGATCTCTAAGCTGCTGACCTATCTCATCGATTTTTTTATCGGTGGAATTGATGTCCGCAAGCATCGTTACTACGTTGGCGACGAAAATGGCTAATATTACGGCTAAAAAGACTGTAAGAAATTTAGATTTCATATCTGTCGCCAATCCTTTCTTTAGTGATTCCTTTTAAGGTAAGATAGTTTGCGGTAGGGGAGCAGGGGGATAGCCAATCCCAAAAGTATGGGAACTGTAACGTATGCTCTCAGCATTCCATTATTGAATAGGAACGTGAACACGAAAATAACGATAGCCGCAAGTATCCCGAATAGGGTATCGGATATTGCGGTGATTACCGTACCCGCCTTGACTAACCGTCTGAGCAGGGCGGTGAGTACGTAAACAAGTCCCAGCAGGACACCCACGAGAAGGGCTGATGCCATAACCCGAAGGTCGGAAAGAACGTATGTTTCCATGTTTAAGCCTATTTGAACAGCTTTGAAAGGAAGGTTTCCTTTTTGCTACCGTATCCTTCAGAATAGATGAGGGCGTCTATTCGACCCTCCACGGTTGCTTCGCCCTCCTCAACGGACAGCTTTTGCACCTTCAGGTCTGCGCCTTTTATCTGAAGTCTTCCGCAGGCGGTATAGATAACGGCTTCCTTTTCGTCAAAGCTTTCCGTATCCGTAACCCCGGTCAAATACAGCTTATTCCTGCTTTCGCATATTACGTTGCTCTGAAAATCCGACTTCTCGGTATTCATTGGGTACGCCCTCCCGGTTTTATTCGTAATAAATAATATGCCGAGGGGATACCGTATATACCGAAAAATTATTCTGCGCCGTTGATAACGCGGTACATTTCCGAGGTTTTTTCCTTGGGCATGTGTTCCGCGGTTATGAGCACTTCGGCGGTAAGCTTGTTAGCGCCGAAGGTGAGCTCAATTATATCACCCGGCTTGACTTCGGCAGACGGCTTAGCCGTTCTGCCGTTCACCGTGACGTGGGAAGAGGAGCAAGCCTCGTTAGCAACGCTACGGCGTTTTATTATTCTTGATACTTTAAGAAATTTGTCAAGTCGCATAACTCTTAGGAGAAGTCTTACTTAATAGCTTCCTTAAGGGTCTTACCAGCCTTAAATACGGTAACCTTGGTAGCGGGGATGTTGATCTTTTCTTCGGGCTTCTGGGGGTTTCTGCCTTCTCTTGCAGCTCTGGTGCGAACTTCAAAGCCACCGAAACCTACGATCTGAACCTTGTTGCCTTCTTTGAGGGCGTCGGTAAGGGACTCGAATACAGCGTCAACGATGATGGCGGTGTCTTTCTTGGAAAGGCCTACTTTTTCTGCAACTGCAGCTACTAATTCGTTCTTGTTCATGGTTTATTAACCTCCGTTAATTTAATGTAATAGTACGTTTTATGAATAATCCAACGGTCGCCTCCGCATTTTACGGACGGATGCCGTAGGTTTATTTCGAAATTATAAAGAAGTGTTTTCTACAAAGCTCTCGCAAGCCTCGTAAAGAGATTCTTCACAGTCGGTGCCAGAGCTTCGTCCCAGGGCGCAAACGTTCATAAGAAGCTCACCCATAAGTCTTTTCTTTTCTTCTTCTCTGTGCTCAACCGTAAGGGTTGCCGCGGCCTGCGCTATCTTGGTAGCGGCCGTATGCTTGTCTACCGTGAGTACGCCGCTTTTTTCAGCGCGCTTAATCATCTTTTGGCCTCTAATAAGAGAGGGGAGGGATCTTGCTACCGCATCAAGCTCGTCCTTGGGTGTCTTCTGGTTCTTTTCGATCTTTTTCAGATTTGCCCAGTTGTCAAGGACTTGACTGCTGTTTTCCACCTGCACGTTTCCAAACACGTGGGGGTGTCTGTATATAAGCTTTTTGCAGATACCGTCAGCTACGTCGTCAATGTTGAATTTCTTTTCAGAATCAGCTATTTCCGCGTGAAAAACCACCTGCAGAAGTACGTCGCCAAGCTCTTCCAGGAGCCCTTCCGTATCGCCGTTATCTATGGCTTCTACTGCCTCGTAGGTTTCCTCGATAAAATCGTTCCTGATGCTCTTATGGTTCTGCTCCCTATCCCAGGGGCATCCGTTCTCGCCGCGGAGGATGCGCATTATCTCTACTAAATCGGCAAAAACATAGTTGTCTTTGAATAAAAAATCGTTTCTCATATAGTATATTCTACAACAAATTTCGAGGTTTTTCAAGGACTTTTTACGTTTTGCGAAATTTTCGTATGAATCCACAAATATCGTATATTTTAAATCCCTGTATTAGTGCAAAATATACAAAAATGGAAAAGGCGATACAGGGCAAAATTGCGATTCTATCCGAAAAAAATCGAGTTAGACCACAAAATGAGAAGTATGCCGCTCCGCCCATTACGGCGGCCGCAAGGAAAGGCTTTATTAGAATTCCCCAAAAATTCAGTCGTATACTCGTTTTTTTGCGTAAATGCAAGAGGTTCATCAAAGCTATTACGGGATAGGCCAGATCGGTGGCGAGAGCAGCTCCGAAAACGTTTACGGAAGGAATAGAAACGAGTATAAAAGTTGCCGCTGTTTTTACTCCACAACCTACGGCCGCGGACAGTGCCGTAAATGGAGCGTTTCCCGTTGCTTGGAGGGTGGATGCTGATACGTTTGTAAATCCCACGGACACTATGGAAATTGCTATTAGTGTGAGTAAAGGGGCGGCTACGGCCACGTCGTCGGGTCTGCCCGAGAAAAGAAGGGTGAGTATGGGGTATGACAAAACCCCGAGGCCCACCGCTGAACCGAAGGCCAGAACGGAGGCTAAGGTAAAGGCGTTTTCGGTAGTGGTTTTCATTTGTGGGGATTTTGATGCGTAAGCGGCGGCTACTGCTGGAATAAGACTTATACCCACCGACGATATCATAAAAGCGGGAAGGTTAAAAAGGGTCATCGTCATGTTTCCGTAAGCTCCCCAAAGGGTTTTTGCCTGCTCAACGGATACGTAGGTTTTAAGCCTATTCATGACTATAAAAGCGTCTACCGCCCCCATAAGAGATGTGGTAACGGAGGTTGCGGACACGGGAAGAGTGGTTCTTGCTATTGCTTTCGCAAGGTCTGTAACGGGGGTTGTTTGTTCTTTAATAAAATTACTGACAGTGGTTGAAAAATCCTTGTTTCTGCAAAGGTATTTTACCGTCATATATATCATTGCCAATACTGTGCCTATCGTAACGCCCAGTATGGCTCCACCTACGGTTACTCCTTCCGAATATCCCCGCGAAGCGCAGTAATATGCTCCGAAGAAGCCAAAGACAGTCTTTGATGCGCCTTCTATAAGGTTTGATACCGAAGTCTGCACCATACTGCCAAAGCCCTGAAAATAGCCTTTGAATACTGCGGCTACAGTTATGAATAGTACGGAAGGCATTATTGCCAACATTGACGGATATGCTTCGGGACTGTTCATAAGTACGGCTAATGGGTATGCACAAGCCGTTCCAAGGAGGGATAAGACGGCTCCGAATGATATAAAACCCAGGGCAGAGATGTTGAATATCTTTTCGGTATCTTTTCTTCGGCCCATGGCTACTGCTCTGGAAATCAGAGCCGATATTCCGGTGGGTATACCCGCTGAGGAAAGGGAAAAAAGGAAGAGATATACCGCGTATGCGGAAGAGTAAAAGCTCATGGCGGCGGCGCCTACGTAATTTGTGAGAATTATCCTGAATGCCGCTCCGAGGATTTTGACCGCTACCCCTGATACCGTAAGCAGGAGCGTGCCCTTAATGAAGGAATTGTCTGTTTTCATAATTTACCTTTGCTTTCATAAATATCACTATATAAATATGCGGTTGTGACAAGGTAAAATTACAAAAAAAAGAAGAGCCATTTTAAAGACTCTTCTCAATATTTCTTATGCAGTTACTATCTTACTTGCCGCCTGGAGATTAAGCTTTTCTACTGCTTGTTCTCTCATTTTGTACTTGAGGATTTTTCCTGCCGCGTTCATGGGGAATCCTGCAACGAAGTCAAAATATCTGGGAACCTTGTGCTTTGCAATGTTCTTTACACAGAATTCGCGGAGTTCTTCTTCTGTAATGGCTTCTCCTTCAACGGGGATAACGCAGGCCATGATTTCTTCACCGTACTGCTTGTCAGGAACGCCAATGACCTGAACGTCCTTTACCTTGGGATGGGTATAGAGGAAGTCCTCTATCTCCTTGGGGTAAATGTTTTCGCCGCCTCGGATGATCATATCCTTGATGCGTCCGGTGATCTTATAGAATCCGCCTTCTATCCTTCTTGCAAGGTCGCCCGTGTGGAGCCAACCCTCGCTATCAATAACAGCCGCAGTTGCGGTGGGCATCTTGTAGTAGCCCTTCATTATGTTATAGCCTCTTGCCACGAACTCGCCGTCTACGTTATCGGGAAGGGGTTCGTTTGTTTCGGGGTCAACTATGCGACATTCAACGCCGAACATGGCTTTACCTACGGTATTAACTCTCTGTTCGATAGTGTCCGTGGTTTTTGACATGGTGCAACCGGGAGAGGCTTCTGTCTGGCCGTAAACGATGGTTATTTCTTTCATGTTCATCTTGTCTACGACTTCCTGCATTACCTTAATGGGGCAGGGGCTTCCTGCCATTATACCGGTTCTCATGCTTGAAAAGTCCGTCTTTTCAAAATCATCGTGGCCAAGCATAGCTATAAACATTGTGGGAACGCCGTGGAATGCAGTTATTCTTTCGCTGTTTATACAAGCAAGACCCTTACGGGGAGAGAATGCAGTTATGGGGCACATGGTAGCGCCGTGAGTAATAGATGCGGTCATTGCAAGTACCATACCGAAGCAATGGAACATGGGTACCTGAATCATCATCTTATCTGCGGTGGAGAGGTCCATACCGTCGCCGATGGCCTTGCCGTTGTTAACTACATTATAGTGGGTGAGCATAACGCCCTTGGGAAATCCGGTAGTGCCCGAGGTGTACTGGATGTTGCACACGTCGTCCTTTTTAACGGATGCGGCTATTTCGTATACAGCTTCAACGGGAACCTTTGATGCGAGAGCCATAGCCTCGTTCCATGTGTAGCAACCTGCCTGACTGCTTTCTATGGTAATTATGTTCTTAAGTCTGGGGAACTTTGCAAGAGAGAGGTTGCCGGGAGCAGAGGTTTCTGTTTCGGGGCAAAGCTGTTTAATGATACCCACGTAGTCGGAATCCTTATATCCGTCGGTCATTACCAGGGTATGGGTATCCGACTGGCGGAGAAGATATTCAGCCTCGTGTACCTTATACGCAGTGTTAACGGTAACGAGCACTGCGCCTATTTTTACGGTAGCCCAGAATGTTATGTACCACTGGGGAACGTTTGTTGCCCAAATGGCTACGTGGTCGCCTTTTTTAACGCCCATGGCAAGAAGGGCACGGGCAAAGGTGTCAACGTCGTTTCTGAATTCGGGGTAGGTTCTTGTATAGTCAAGCTCAGTATATCTGAAAGCGTACTGGCTGGGAAACTCTTCGCATATTCTGTCAAGAACTTCAGAGAATGTATAGTCTATAAGTCTTTCTTTAGGCCATACGTAACTTCCCGTACCGCGACTGTCTTCCTGAAGAGTGTGCTTGTGCTTTCTTCTGTAGGCAGACATATAGTGTACGAACTGAGGGAAGACGATACCTGCATCGCTGAGGTGACTTGCCCATCTCTTTACCCATTCAAGGGATACGTATCCGATATAGCCTATCTGACGGAGACAGTCAAGCATTTCCTTTATGGGGAGATCGCCTTCGCCCATCATGCGGTATTCGCATTTGCCATCCACCATTATGGAGTCTTTAACGTGGACGTACTTTATATATTTTTCAATGTTTCTGATGGTTGTCTTGGGTGCTTCATACCCGTATCTGTAAGGGTGATGCATATCCCAAAGGGCAGCCACGTTTCTACTGTTTACGCTGTCAAGTAATCTTGCAAGTCTTGCGGTATCGGAGTATACGCCGTTGGTTTCAACCAGCAGCATTACGGTAGTTCCTTCAACGAATTTGGCTGCCTCTTTGAGGACTTCCGCCATTTTGTCGTCGTCTACCTCGCCCATAGGCATAGGTTCTTTGTCTGCAAGTATTCTTATGTAGGGAGTACCAAGCTTTTTTGCAAGCTCAACGTACTGCTTTATTTCGTCGAGATTTTCTTCTATTTTGTCAAAGTCCTTAAGAGGGCAACCTGTAGAAAGACAGGGAATCTCCAGATGAAGCTTTTTCAAAGTGGCTATTGTTTCATCTATCTTTTTGTCAGAGAAGGGGGGAGTCTTTACTGCAAAAATATCGTTACCCAGACCTCTTATTTCGATACCGTCAAAATCGGTATCTTTTGCCATGGAATATATGTCTGCCCAGCTGTATTCGGGGCAGGCCAGCGTCGAAAACGCAATTTTCATTAGCGGAAACCTCCGTAGTTTATCAATACCGAAGTATTTTACCAGGAAAATATGTATAAAATGTGACAAAATGCACCGTTTAAATTAAAGTGGAAAACTTGTAACGTTTTGTACAAAGTTTTGTAAAAATAATAGGAGAGTGAATTGGCAGAATAAATATTTGAAACATTTATGAATTTAATGCTTTCCCTCTTGACAAACGTTATTTTTATGGTATAATATTTGCGTGTCAAGATGTTCAACTTTACACGGGCAAATTTACGATAGAACGGAGAGAAGAAAAATGGATACTTCTTCAGGAAACGACAGAGCAAGGATCGCGCTGCTTCTTGACTGTTACGGCAAAATGCTCACTGACAAACAGTATACTGCGATGGATCTGTATTTCCAGGAGGACTTCACCCTCTCTGAAATATCCGAACAGACCGGTATAACCCGTCAGGGCGTATGGGATAATATCAGACGCGGCGAAAAGCAGCTTATAGAAATGGAAGAGCGTCTCCATCACGTTGATAAGTTCAGCGAGATAAAGGACGGTATTTCCTCTGCTTATGCTTCCGCTATAGAGCTGAGAGAATATGCAAAGACCAAGTTTTTCCCCGCTGATCTTATAAAGCAGCTTGACGAAATGATAGAAACATTTAAGAAGATAGTCGATTAGGAGTTACGATATGGCGTTTGAAAGCCTTTCGGATAAGCTCAATTCAATATTTAAGCGCCTTAAGTCTAAGGGTAAACTCACTGAGCCCGATATAAAAGAGGTTATGCGTGAGATACGCATAGCGCTTTTGGGTGCGGACGTTAACTATAAAGTGGTTAAGGAATTCGTTGCCAAGGTCAGCGAAAAAGCTCTCGGAGAAGCGGTGCTTGAAAGCCTTACCCCTGCTCAGCAGGTAATTAAAATAGTAAACGAAGAACTCACCGCTATGATGGGTGGCAAAAACGACCGTATTAAAATGGCGTCAAAGCCCCCCACGGTAGTAATGCTTTGCGGTCTTCAGGGTGCAGGTAAAACTACCCATTGCGCAAAGTTGGCTCTTTATTTTAAGAATATGAACAGACGACCTCTTTTGGTTGCTTGTGACATATACAGACCTGCCGCTATTCTCCAGTTGCAGGTTTTGGGTGAGAAGATAGGGGTTCCCGTCTTTACTCAGCCCGAGGGCACAAAGCCCGTTGATATAGCAAAAAGGGCAATAGCCGAGGCTAAGGACCACGGTTATGATATGGTATTTCTCGATACCGCGGGCCGTCTTCATATAGACGAAGTCCTTATGCAGGAGCTTAAGGATATTCAGTCCGTCGTTGATCCCGACGAAATACTCCTTACAATAGATGCCATGACCGGTCAGGATGCCGTAAACGTTGCCGAAAGCTTTAACGAAGCTTTGGGAATTACGGGTTGTGTTCTTACCAAGACCGACGGTGATACCCGAGGCGGTGCGGCTCTTTCTGTAAAGTACGTTACCGACAGACCCATTAAGTTTATGGGTACGGGTGAAAAACTTGGGGATATCGAGCCCTGCCATCCCGACAGAATGGCTTCCCGAATTCTCGGTATGGGCGATATGCTCTCCCTTATTGAAAAGGCAGAGAAGAGCTTTGACGAGGCTCAAGCTAAAAAGCTTGAAGAAAAGATTCGCAAAAATCAGCTTGATCTTAACGATTTCCTTGACAATATGCAGCAGCTTAAACAGATGGGTCCTCTCGATAAGATGATGGAAATGATACCCGGTATGAATAAGGCGGCTCTCAAGGGCGTTGAGATAGATGAAAAACAGATAGCCAGGACAGAGGCTATAATCCTCTCCATGACTCCTGCAGAGAGAGCGAATCCCGATATAATAAGCCATTCCCGCAAAAAAAGAATTGCCGCAGGTTGCGGATTGACCGTAGAAGCTGTTAACAGACTTCTTAAGTCCTTTGACCAGACCAAGACTATGATGAAAAAGGTTCCCGGTATGGTTGGTCATAAAAAGAGCGCTACCAAAAAGAAGCGCAAGCACAAAAAATAACTTAGCGTTTACAACGGGTAAATACCTGTTTGAATAAACACACACAAAAAATTGAAAGAGGTGAATCAGAATGGCAGTAAAAATCAGACTTCGCCGTATCGGTGCTAAGAAGGCTCCCTACTACAGAATCGTAGTTGCGGATTCCCGTTATCCCCGTGATGGCAGATTTATCGAAGAGATCGGTACTTACAATCCCTGCACCGAACCCTCCCAGATAAAGATCGACGCTGAAAAGGCAGAGCAGTGGATCAAGAACGGTGCTCAGCCCACTGATGTCGTAAAAAGACTTCTCAGAGAAAGCGGCGTAACCAAGGCCGAATAATTTCTCCGAAAGTTGTTTCTACCGAGGACGGTAAAAGACTTTGGTATCGGAGGGTAATTGGAAGTTTATTCCGATGCACCTCCGATACGGCAAGCTCTTTTCTACGGTAGAAATCCTTTAATTCTTTTCTATTCTTTGACTCAATTATCCGAAAAAATAAATTTCGATAGGAAAGAGGCTATTTACAATGAAAGATTTCATACTTTTTATAGCTCGACAGCTGGTTTCCGAACCTGATGCCGTTACCGTTACCGAAGTCGGTGAGCAGGACGGTGTTATAGTTTACAATCTCTCCGTTGCAGACGATGATAAAGGCTTTATTATCGGTAAGCACGGCCGTGTCGCCAAGTCTATCCGTCAGATAGCAAAGGTCGCTGCCGCAAAAGAGGGCAAAAAGATCAGCATCGACATAATCTGATAAAGGATACGACATCCGCGCGTCAGGCGTTAATATGCCCCGACGTTGCGGATGATTTTGTTTATTTGAAAATATGGAACTCATACAAACCGGAAAAATAGTAAATATTCACGGCATAAAGGGCGAAGTCAAGGTTCAGCCTTGGTCTGACAGCCCCGAGGATCTTCTTTATTTTGAGGAGATCTGGATAGAAGGACAGAAGCGTAACGTACTTAACGCCCGTATACAGAAATCCTGCGTTCTTATGAAAATTGAGGGCGTAGATACTCCCGAAGATGCTGAAAAGCTTCGCAACAAGGTTATCTTTGTTGATAAGGAGGATTTCGAGCTTGAAGAGGGTACCTACTTCTGGGACGACCTTATGGGGCTTGAGGCAAAAAATGCCCAGACAGGGGAGTCCTACGGCAAGGTAACGGATATTCTTCAGACAGGCGCTAACGACGTGTACGAGATCACTATGGCTGACGGTAAGAAGGTATACATTCCCGCCATTGCCGACAGTGATATAAACGTTGACCTTGAGGCCGGAGTTATGACCTTCGTTCCTCTGAAAGGGCTTTTCGATATATGAGATTCGATATAATGACCCTTTTTCCTGAAGAGGTGGATGCTTTTCTCTCCTCTTCCATAATAGGAATTGCCCGTAAAAACGGGTTTATAGAGGTTAATTGCCACAATATCCGCGACTATACCGAGGATAAGCATCGCCGTGTGGACGACTATCCTTACGGCGGGGGAAAGGGTATGCTTATGCAGGCCGCTCCCGTTATGAAGTGCTTTGAGAATATAAAGTCGCAGGTTGACGATGCCTGGTGTATATACTTGTCCCCCAAGGGCAAACGCTTTACCCAGACTAAGGCAAAGAAGCTTCTTAAAAAGAAAAACCTCATACTTCTCTGCGGTCATTACGAGGGTATTGACCAAAGAGCCCTCGACTCCATTGTGGACGAGGAGATTTCCATAGGCGATTACGTCCTGTCGGGCGGAGAACTTGGGGCAATGGTCATAGTTGACGCTGTTTCAAGAATGGTCGACGGCGTATTGGCCAACGAAAGTTGTTATAAGGACGAGAGTATATATTCTGGGCTCCTTGAATACCCCCAGTATACACGACCTCCCGTTTTTGAGGGAGAAAGCGTGCCCGATGTTCTTTTATCCGGTGACCATAAGAAAATTGCCGACTGGCGTTTTGAACAGTCACTTGAGGTGACTAAAGAAAAGCGCCCCGACCTTTACCGCAGATATATGAACCGTGCAAGCGTGAAGGCTCTTATGGCAAAGAAAAACAAGAAAAAGAAATCAAATAAAAAACATAAATAATTACATATAGCAGGAGGAATTTACAATGGCAAAAAACAGATACGTAGGCGATTATCCCGTAATCGGTATTCGCCCCATCGTTGACGGCCGCCGTGGCCCTCAGATGATGCGTGAATCTCTCGAACCCCTTGTTTGGGCTATGGCTGAATCTGCCAAGAAACTCTTTGAGGAGAATCTTTTCTATTCTAACGGCGAACCCGTTAAAGTAGTTATGGCCGACACTTGCATCGGACGTGTTCCCGAGGCTGCTGCTTGCGCCAATAAATTTAAAAAAGAAGGCGTTTCCATCACTCTCTCCGTAACTCCCTGCTGGTGCTACGGCTCCGAGACAATGGATATGGATCCTCACACGATTAAGGGTGTTTGGGGCTTCAATGGTACCGAAAGACCCGGCGCTGTTTACCTTGCCGCCGTTCTTGCAGGTCATGCACAGAAGGGGCTTCCCGCATTCGGTATCTACGGCCACGAGGTTCAGGACAGAGACCAGGTTACTGAAATGCCCG
>JAZSCR010000164.1:0-4640 GCA_045530715.1 Eubacteriales bacterium | reverse complement strand
AGAACCTTTACGTAGGGGTTGTTGACTTCCTTTACCATTTCAAAGGCCTCCTTGGAGGTGGTGAGGAAGTGACCCATATGGTCAACGAGGATATTGAGGGGCTCGAGAACTACGGTAACGCCTGCGTCCTCTGCGATGGGAGCAAGTCTGTTGAGAACCTGAACTACCTGCTTGTGCATAAAGTCTCTGGAAACGTCTCTGCGAACGTTACCGGTGGTAACGACGATGTTGGGAACGTTAAGGAACTTTGCGGTTTCAACGGTCTCCTTGAAAGCCTCTACCATAGCTTCTTCGGTGTCGGGATAGCCAAGGCCGTGGGTCCATGCGATCTTGTCCATGTTTTCGGACTTCTTGGACTGAACGAGAAGACAGGTGGAAACGATACCGTTATCGTCAAGTATCTTCTTGTACTCGTTAAGGTCGTAACCGTACCATTCAAGAAGCTCTGCGGCCTTGAATCCGTACTTTGCGGCGTCAATAAAGGATTTGGGATCGTGGTCTATAAACCAGTTAGAGTTAGCGGAAAAAATCATAGCTGTATCTCCTTTTCACTGCCGTATCGGCAATATGTTTTGATCTGTAGGGAACTGTCCCGATATGTCTTTACCGCATAATACCATAAAAGAACAGCATTTTAAAGACACATAAATGAACAAAATGCAAATTTTCGCAAAAGCGGCAAAAATTAAGGCTCCTTAAGGGTTGACTTCGGGGTGCGGGAGTGATATAATTAGAAAAAACCAACCTCGGAGGTATATCCTTATGCATTATACTATGAACATAGCAGGACTTGAGAGAAACCTGCCCCTCTGCAAGGTCACCGACGACCTTTATATCGGAGCATTCGTTATCTTCGGCGACGCGGAGCTTACCGTTGCCTGCGCGAGAGAGCTTCTCAAAAAAGCGCCCGAATACGACTATCTTATGACAGCAGAGGCAAAAGGTATACCCCTTATTCACGAAATGGCCCGTCAGCACGGCGACGAGTTCTACTGCGTTGCAAGAAAAGCCCCCAAGCTTTATATGCAGGAGGTTTTCAAGGCTGACGTTCAGTCAATTACCACCGCCGCAAAGCAGACTCTTTATCTCTCAAAGGAGGATGCTGACAGAATGAGAGGAAAGAGAGTCCTTATTATCGACGACGTTATCTCCACAGGCGAAAGCCTTAACGCCCTTGAAAAGCTGGCTGATATTATGGGAGCAAACGTGGTAGGCAAAATGGCTATCCTTGCAGAAGGCGACGCTCAGGGCAGAGAGGATCTTATATATCTCGAACCCCTCCCCCTCTTTAATCCCGACGGTACCGTAAAAAAATAAAGCTTATCAAGTAAGGGCAAGCCGAAAGGCTTGCCCTATTGCTTTATCCGTTTAAGATTATTCGGCCTTTTCCTCGGCAGCTTCTTCAGCGGGCTTCTTCTTAAGCTTGTCGCCTGCTTCTCTCATCTTGTTAAGTCCCTTAACGATGAGGAATACTGCGATAGCGGTGATAAGGAAGTCAAGAACTACCTGGATAAGATTACCGTAAGCGATAACGGTAGCGCCTGCAGCCTTTGCCTCTTCAAGAGTATTGAATACCAGAGGTGCGCCGGCCTCGTCGAAATGCTCACTCAAGAGAACGAACATATCTTCGAAATTGGTTCTTCCGGTAAGAAGGCTTACGAAGGGGTTGATGATGTCGTTAACGATACTGTTAACTATTTTGGTAAAGGTAGAGCCGATTATCATACCTACGGCAAGATCCATAACGTTGCCCTTGGCGATAAAGGTTTTGAATTCTTCAAAAAATTTCTTCATTGTTTGGCCTGCTTTCTTAATTTTTTATGATATTAGAATATCATATCCACACCCTTTTGTCAAGACAAAAATCGGGGGTTTTCTAATTTTTTTTAAATTCTGCGGCCATACACTTTACTTGTTTGGAAATTTATGATATAATCCTTCTTGTAGTTGTTGTAGCGACCCTCGTTGGGTCATGTAGGACGGATAGCCGGTATATGAGGCTATGCCATCAGCAATACAATCAGTAGGAAAGGTAGTAAAGGTAAAATGACACAGATCGTATCTCTCATCGTACTTGTGATTTTTATTGCCGTAACCTGTTTTATCGGCGTGGTAAGTACGAGAAAAGCTAACACATTAGACGGATTCTTACTCGGCGGAAGAAACATTGGCGCGTGGCTGTCTGCATTTGCATACGGCACGTCCTATTTCTCTGCCGTTATTTTTATTGGTTACGCAGGCAAACACGGCTGGGATATAGGCCTTGCGTCAATATGGATAGGCATAGGCAACGCCATTATTGGCAGCACCATAGCCTGGATACTTCTTGCAAAAAAGACAAGAAGAATGACCATCTCCCTCTCCGCAAGAACCATGCCTGAAATGTTTGCGGGCAGATATAACAGCAAGGGAATGAAGATATACAGTGCTCTGATCATTTTCATCTTCCTCGTCCCCTACGCCGCCTCGGTATACAAGGGTCTGGGCTCCCTTTTCAGCACCATATTCCCCGTGTTCGGAGATAACGGTACCGTAATATGTATGGCCATAGTCGCCGTATTTACGGCAGTGTACCTGGTTCTTGGAGGATACGTTGCCACAGCCGTCAACTCCCTTGTTCAGGGTATTCTGATGCTTGCAGGCGTTATCCTTATGGTAGTAGGTATAATCAACAACCCAGCAGTTGGAGGTCTTGCCAACGGCATTGAAGCACTCAAGGCCGAAAGTCCTTCTCTTGTAAGCGTTTTCGGTGGAAGCAACTTCAACTTCCTTGCCGTAAACATTCTCCTTACCTCATTCGGTGTTTGGGGCTTACCTCAGATGGTACATAAGTTCAGTGCTCTCAAAAACGAAAAGACCATTCCCCAGGCAACTATCATATCAACCATATTTGCAATAATCATCGGCTGCGGTGCCTATCTGGCAGGTTCCTTTGGCAGATTCTTTATTCCCGCCCTTGAAAACGGTCAGCCCCAATGCGGCTTTGACTACGTTGTACCCGAAATGCTCACAAGGGCCTTCGGTACCGATATTGGGGGAAGCATACTAATTGCGGTATTGCTTGTTTGCGTTCTTTCCGCATCAATGTCCACCCTCTCCTCAGTAGTCCTTACCTCCGCATCCTCCATTACCGTTGACCTTATCCCCACCGTAAGAAAGACTCCCATTAAGGCAAACCGTCAAATGCTTCTTACCAGAGGCCTTTGCCTTGCATTCGTCCTTCTTTCTTTCATATTCGCCACCTCAAACTTTGCCGTAATCGTTTCCATCATGGCATACTCCTGGGGTATTGTGGCAGGATGTTTCCTCGGTCCCTACATTTGGGGTCTGTACTGGAAAAAGACCACAAAAGCAGGTGCTTGGGCAGGTATGATAAGCGGTGTTGCCGTGGTAGCAATAATGGTAATATACGGCATAATCACCTCTCCCGTACTGGAAACCGACGGCCTTTACGCCGCATTCCAGGCCGTGAGTACAAACTCCCCTACCTTCGGCTGTGTAGCTATGGCAGTATCGGTGGTAATAGTTCCCTTGGTAAGCCTCTTTACAAAGAAGCCCGACAAGGAAATCGTAGAGAGAGCCTTCTCCGTTCCTGCAGAATAATATTAAGCGATAAACGAATACCGCCGCGCAAATGCGCGGCGGTTCTCTTTTTATATCAGGTTAGATCTTTTTTATTCTCCGTCACAGCAAATCCGTCAACCACTTCCACTTCGGGAAGAGTGTCTTTCTTTTGAGCGCGACGTTTCATATAAAATCTCACGGCTACAGTAACCATGGCGGCTATGGCCGAATTAACGGCAAAGGATGCCAAAAACATCCACATATCTATTACGGTGGTGTATCTTTCGGTAAACTTGGGAATACACTTTGCAGGGAAAAACTCCTCGTTCGGGACACCCGAAAAGCTCTGAATCATAAAAGGAAAGGGCTTTCCGAACCTCATATCGTCAACGTCCATGGCCGTGGGCACGGTTATGGGAACGAGCAAAGTGGCCAAGGTAAGGACGAATCCCACCAAAAGAGCAAATAAAGTTATCTTAATTATAAGAGAGGCCAAATCAAGGCCACTCTTTTTTTTCAACTCGCTCACAGCCTTATACCTCCTGGTTTTTAAGCTTTTCAGCCTGAGATGTAGTAATGAGAGCATCTATCATCTCGTCAAGGTCGCCGTCCATAAAGGCGAGGAGCTTATAAAGGGTAAGGCCGATTCTGTGATCGGTAACTCTTCCCTGGGGGAAGTTGTAGGTTCTGATACGTTCGCTTCGGTCACCCGTACCAACCTGGCTGCGGCGCTCGCCCGCAATCTTTGCATCCTGCTCGGACTGCATCTTTTCGTATATCTTAGAGCGGAGCACCTTCAGCGCCTTTTCCTTGTTCTTGTGCTGGCTTCGTTCGTCCTGACAGTCAACCACTATTCCCGTGGGAATGTGAATGATCCTTATGGCGGATTCGGTTTTGTTAACGTGCTGACCGCCCGCGCCGCCCGAACGGTGGGTTTCTATCTGGAGATCGGCAGGGTTGATATTTACCTCAACGTCGTCAGCCTCGGGGAGAACAGCTACGGTTACGGTAGAGGTATGGATACGGCCGGAGGACTCGGTTTCGGGCACTCGCTGAACGCGGTGAACGCCGCTTTC
>JAZSCR010000195.1:0-1514 GCA_045530715.1 Eubacteriales bacterium | reverse complement strand
GTATACCGAGAAGGGGGCGTCTACGGTGAGCATGGATATATTGCACTTGCCCGTCTTCAGTATCATGTCGTGGGTGTAGTTTGCCTTGTTGAGGGCAAATACTGCCGTTACGGGGTCTGCCGTCACCTGCATAAAGGTGTTGATGATGCAGCCGTTGTCCTTATCTCCGTCCTTTGCGGTAATTACGAAAAGGCCGTAGCCTATCTTAAATAAAGCCGTTTTATCCATAAGGGTCGTCCTTTCTGGTTGGAATTTGTTTGGTTTAATCATAACATATTATAGTGGAATTGTCAAGGGGTTTATTCAAAGGGCCAGGGGTCAAGGTCCAGGGGCCAGGGAATATGGTAAGGATCGCAAAATACAGTCACGGTCGCTAACTCGGATACTGTGCATAATGATAGTTTTTTTCTTCGGGCAAAAAAACGACCCCAAACGTTTTCGTTTGGGGTCGGGTGGGAACGAATATTTATCTCTTTACTCTTGCATTGCCCTTGGCTATGCTCCAAACCTGCTCTTCATCAGCGGGCTGAGCGTAGTCGGTCATAAAGGTGGTGGCCATAGCGCCGGTAGCCCAAGCGAAGTTTATCTGATCTTCGGGGCTGAAGTTCTTAAGAACACCGTAAAGGAGGCCGCCTACGAAGCCGTCGCCGCCGCCGATTCTGTCAAGAACGGTAATGGGCTTGGGCTCGATAACCTGCCATTCCTCGCCGTTGAGCATTATAGCTCCCCAGAGGTGGTTATTAACGTTAATAACCTGACGGAGGGTGGTGGCAAATATCTGGGCGTTGGAGTACTGCTTCTTAACCTCGTAGATCATTTCCTTAAAGCTGTCCATCTTGGAGCCGATGTCCTTGCCGCCGGCTTCGGGACCCTTTACCTTGAGGCAAAGCTGGAAGTCCTCTTCGTTACCGATGAGGATATCGGAGAGGGAAGCGATCTCGGCAAAGATTGCGGAGAGCTCTTCTTCTCTGCCCTTCCAGAAGGAAGCGCGGTAGTTAAGGTCAAAGGAGATGAGGGTGCCGTACTTCTTTGCTGCGCGGGCAAGTTCAAGACAGAACACGCCGGTGTCGTGGGAAAGGGCAGCGATAAGACCGGAGAGGTGGAGTATCTGAACGCCTTCGGTACCAAAGATCCTGTCAAGGTCAAAGTCCTTGATGTTAAGGGTTCTTCCTACTTCGCCTGCTCTGTCGTTGCAAACGCGGGGACCGCGTGCGCCGTAGCCGCTGTCAGCGATGTTGAACTGGTGTCTGTAACCCCAGGGATCGCCCTGCTCTACTTCCTTACCCTCGAATTCCATACCTCTGGAACGGAGATTTGCCTTGATAAATGCGGCAATGGGGCTGTCCTTTACGAAGGTGGTGAGTACCTTAACGGGAAGGCCCAGATAGGAAGGAATGGAGGCAACGTTGGTTTCTGCGGAGGTTGCCTGCATAAAGAAGTTGGTGGATGCTGCAACGGGCTGACCGTTGGGAGGGGTAATACGTACGCCCATAGAGGTGGGAACCACCAGAGCG
>JAZSCR010000204.1:0-7588 GCA_045530715.1 Eubacteriales bacterium | reverse complement strand
CAGTATAATAATGTAAATATACCCAATTATCAGAGGACGATCATGACCATTCTCACCTCCCTCTCCTCCCCCTCCGCCATCAAGAATCTGACCCACAAGCAGAAGCTTGACCTTTGCGCCGAGATAAGGGAAGAGATACTTACAACCGTATCAAAAAACGGCGGCCACCTTGCCTCAAACCTTGGGGCTGTGGAGCTAACCGCCGCCATATATTCCACCTTCGATATGGAGTCGGACAGGCTCATTTTCGACGTGGGTCACCAGTGCTATGCCCATAAGATTCTTTCGGGCAGACTCTCAAAATTCTCCACCCTCCGTCAGAGGGGCGGTATTTCGGGATTCCCCAAAAGATGCGAAAGTTCCTACGACCCCTTCGGTGCAGGTCACAGCGGTACCGCAATCTCCGCCGCCGTGGGATTCGCCGAGGCTGACAGACTGTCGGGCAAGGATAACTGGACCGTGGCCGTTGTAGGCGACGGCTCCTTTACCAACGGCATGATCTACGAGGCCCTTAACAACTCCAAAAACCGTGACCTCCGCCTCATAATCATCCTTAACGACAACGAAATGTCCATAGGCCGCAACGTGGGCGCTCTGTCAAAATACTTCAGAAGCCTCCGAAGCAGCCAAAAATATTTCAGCTTAAAGCACGGCACAAAGAGATTCTTTGCCGCCATTCCCCTTTTGGGTAAGCCCCTCACAAGGGCGGCAGGCTGGGTCAAGGACAAGCTTAAGGGTCTGGTTCTCAAAACCAACATATTTGAGGATCTGGGGCTTGAATATCTGGGTCCCCTTGACGGCAACGACTTAAATAAGGTAGAGGCCGCCCTGACAGAGGCCAAGACAAAGCGCTCCACCACCGTTATCCACCTTTGCACAAAGAAGGGCAAGGGCTACGCCCCCGCAGAGGAACGCCCCGATAAGTACCACGCAGTACCCCCCTTCGACCTTGAAAAAGGGGTGGAATCCACCCAAAAGGAAACCTACTCCACCCGATTCGGCCAGGCCGTTAAAGAGGCCGCCGGGAGGGACGAAAATATAGTGGCCATATCCGCCGCCATGACCGAAAGCACAGGCCTCGCCCCCTTTAAAAAGGCCTTCCCCGAGAGATTTTTCGACGTGGGAATTGCCGAGGAGCACGCCCTGACCTTTGCCACGGGGCTCTCTGCCGCAGGCAAAAAGCCGGTCTACGCGGTCTATTCCACCTTTGCCCAGAGATGCTACGACCAGGTGTTCCACGACGCCTCCATCCAGTCCATCCCCCTTGTTCTGGGGCTTGACCGTGCGGGCATAGTTTCGGGTGACGGCCAGACCCATCAGGGCATCTTCGACATGGCCCTCTATTCACAGATCCCAAATACCGAGATCTACTCCCCCGACACCTTTGAGGAGATGGAAGCATCCCTCAAAGCATCCCTTGAGTCGGACAAAATATCGGTTATCAGATACCCCAAGGGCAGCCCCGCCGAGTACGACAGAGATGGCTTTACCCCCTGCGGAAATTATCTTTACAAGGATTTTGGAGAGAACCCCAAGACCCTTATCCTTACCTTTGGCCGCCTGATCGGGGAGGCCGTTAAAGCCGCAGAGATACTGCAGAATCAGGGCGTGGCCGTTAGGGTGATCAAGCTTATAAAGGTCTACCCCTTAAGCAAAAAGGCACTCACCGACGCCGCCCAATTTGATACCGTCCTCATAGCCGAGGAAGGCATAAAGCAGGGCGGTATTGCCCAGGCCTACGCCGCCGCCCTTGCCGAAAATGGCTACAAGGGCAGAACCCTCATAGCCGCCATCGAGGGCTTCGTCCCCTCCCTCGGCTCCACAAGAGAGCTGATGCAGGATTGCGGCCTTACGGGCGAGCAGTTGGCTGAAAAGATAGTAGGGCATAGGGCATAGAGAATAAAAAGAAGGCAGAGCGAAAGCTCTGCCTTTTTAGGGTCCAGGGGCCAGTTCTTTATTCTGTACGTGAAAAATTCAAAGACGGTTACGGCTTTGAATTTAGGCGGCGGGTACTGTAGTACTCTGTACTCTGCAATATATCTCCGCCGTCGGCCAGGGGCCAGGGAGAAGCGGAAGGGATTGTAAAATAAAGTCAGTAGTGCTGACGCAGATTTCGTGCAAATTATAAGAGCCTTCTAAAAAACAGAAGGCTCTTTTCTTGTATTACGTCTATCGCCGCGTTGCGCCCCGCAGGGCGCCGTTACCAAGCCCCCCTCTTGAGGGGGGAGGGTAATCGTTCGCGCGTCGGGTGACGCGCATCACCTTGAGCTACCGCGCAGAGAAATATAACAATTTCAAGGGATAACAATTATCCTCTCTGCGTAAGCACTTGTGTTTACACTTTACAATCACTACCTTTTCTCCCTGGACCCTGGACCTTGGCCCCTGGCCCCTTTCCGCTTCTATTGACAAATCTTAAAAAATATTATATAATTATTAAAACAGTATTAAACTCCACCCCGAAAGGGCAACGCTATGAAAAAGAAAAAGACCAAATGGATAAAGCCCCGTCATAGGGTGGTCAGAGACCTGGCCTACGCCGTCCTTTATCCCTATTCCAAAATAAAATACGGCATAACGGTGGAAAAATTCAAGGAGCAGGGCAAACGCCCCTACCTTATTTTGTATAACCACCAGACCGCCTTTGACCAGTTTTTCGTAGGCATGGCCTTCAAGGGCGCGGTCTACTATCTGGCCTCCGAGGACCTCTTCTCCAAGGGCTGGGTATCCTCCCTTATCCGATATATCGTGGCGCCCATTCCCATTAAAAAACAGGCCACCGACGTGGGGGCGGTCATGAACTGTCTTCGCGTGGCCAAGGAGGGCGGCACCATCGCCATAGCCCCCGAGGGCAACCTTACCTACAGCGGCAAAACAGAATATATGAGCCCCGCCATAGTGGGGCTTGCAAAAAAGATGAAGCTTCCCATAGCCCTTTTCCGCATTGAGGGCGGCTACGGCGTTCACCCCAGATGGAGCGACACCGTCCGTAAGGGCAAGATGAGGGCCTACGTTTCCCGAGTGGTCGAGCCCGAAGAATACGGCAAAATGACTCAGGAAGAGTTCTTTGACCTGGTTGAGAAGGAGCTTTACGTTGACGACTGCGAGCAGGGCGGCCTCTTCAAGTCCGAAAAGAAGGCCGAGTATCTGGAAAGAGCCTTCTACGTCTGCCCCAAATGCGGCCTTTCCGAATTTGAGTCAGAGGGCAATTTCATCAGCTGTAAGCATTGCGGCCTCAAAGCCGAGTACGGCGAGGATCTGAAGCTCAGAGGGGTGGACTTCCCCTTTACATACACCACTCAATGGTACGATCATCAGAAGGACTTCGTAAACGGCCTCGACCTTACCGAGTACACCAAAGAGCCCCTCTACGACGAAAAGGCCAACCTCTCCCAGGTTATCCCCTATAAAGATAAGATACTTCTTAAAGAGGATGCAAGAATTTGCCTTTACGGGGACAGAATCACTGTAAACGAGGGCGAATCAGAGGCCTTTACCTTCCCCTTTGAGGAAATTTCCGCCATATCGGTATTGGGTAAAAACAAGCTCAATATATATTATAACGATAAGCTTTATCAGCTTAAAAGCGGCAAGAGCTTCAACGCTCTCAAGTACGTAAACTTCTGCTACAGATACAAAAATATAATATCAGGAGAAAAAGATGGAAAATTTTTGGGATTATAACGTCTGGGGTGAGATACTTCTCATCGCCCTACTTCTGGGTAGCCTTCTGGTGGGCAACGTCCTCAAGAAGAGCATCCCCCTTTTGAAAAACTCCCTCATTCCCACCTCGGTGCTGGGTGGCACGGTGCTGATTATTCTGGCCGCAATATATAAGGCCTTTACTGGCAACGTATTTTTTGACCTGCCCATTTTCGGAGCCAACGGCACGGCCTCTCTGGAAATAATCACCTATCACGCCCTGGCGCTGGGCTTTATCGCCTCATCCTTTAAGACCTCAAATAACAAGATGAGCAAAAAGAGAGCCACCGAGATATTTGATACGGGCGTCACCACCGTTTCCACCTACCTCTTGCAGGCAGTGTTCGGTATGGGTATTACCATGATAGCCGCCCTTATACTCACCAACTTTTTCTCGGCGGCGGGCATACTCCTCCCCTTCGGCTTCGGTCAGGGCACGGGGCAGGCACTTAACTACGGCAATATCTACGAAACCCAGTACGGCTTTGACGGTGGCAAGAGCTTCGGCCTTACCATTGCGGCTCTGGGCTTCTTGAGCGCAAGCTTCGGTGGCGTTATCCACCTTAATATTATGAAAAAGAAGGGCACCCTCCGTCTTTCGGACAACAAGGATAAGCTCAACACCGAAATCATAGAAACCGAAAACGAGATACCCATGCAGGAAAGCATGGACAAAATGACGGTGCAGATAGCCCTCATTTCTCTGGCTTACGTTATAGCATATCTCCTTATGTTCCTTCTTGGCAACCTCCTCCCCGGAATGAAGGCCACCATCTACGGCTTTAACTTCCTTCTGGGCGTTCTGGCCGCCACCCTTGTAAAGCTTGTAATGAACCTGCTCAAAAAGGCAAAGGTCATTAAAAAGGATTACACCAATAACTTCCTTATGACCCGCGCCAGCAACTTCTTCTTTGATATCATGGTAGTGGCAGGTATCGCAGCCATCAGACTTGACGTCCTTGAAAAATATTGGGGCATCATGCTCATTCTGGGCGTTGTGGGTCTGGTCATTACCTACGTTTATAACAGAATCGTTGCCAAGGCTCTCTTTAAAGAATATCAGGAAGAGCAATTTATGGTTATGTACGGTATGCTTACGGGTACCGCAAGTACGGGCATCATCCTCCTCCGCGAAATAGACGGGGACTTCAAGACCCCCGCCGCCGACAATATGGTATACCAGCAGTTCCCCGCCATAGTCTTCGGCTTCCCCATGATGCTCCTTGCCACTATGGCCCCCGAAAAACCCCTGATCACCCTCATAATCCTCATACTCTTCTTCGCAGTAATGAACCTCATACTGTTCAGGAGCTTTATCTTTAAGAAAAGAAAATAAATAACAAAAGAGGCAGAGCGAAAGCTCTGCCTTTTTTAATTACTTTGTCCTGTATCTCACCTTCAGAAAACCAAATTCGTAGGTGCTTAAGGGGTTATTTGCTTGCCTCACAAATACGGTTACGGGTGGACAGCAAGTTTGAAATCTTGTTGATCTCTTCGATTACCTTTTCCGTGCTTTCGGTGTTGATAATACTCTTCAGGATTTCAATCTCTTTTCTTATTTCTTCTTCCTTTTCCTCGGTAGCATCGGAAGAAACGCAATCACTGTATTTGAACTTTTCAACCAGTTTTTTCAGAGGCTCATAAACCTCCTGATTGTTGCAAATATCCAATATCTCCGCTATATCAACGTTAAACTTACGTATCTTCTTGGTTTCTATTACTGTATTAGCGTCAATATTTTCAACGTAATCACGCACGTTATCGGTTGTAATAAAGCCGATTCCGGCAGCGCCGACAACAAGGATAGACAATACCAATCCTACCCAATAGGGTACGTTAACAAAACCGCCGATCACGTATATTACGCAACAGAGAATGATCTGGATTACAGTATACAAAAAGCCTATTCTGAATATGGGATAACCGTAGAATTTGCTTTTCAGTTCCTCTGATTTACCAAAGGCGTATATGCTTATCCCGCACCCGCCTATTATAGATACAATTCCAAATGCAAACATTACCCATGAGGCTGCTGGCTTAGGGAAAGGAATTATGACTGTGAGCAGAATAAAAATCAAGGCAATGATGGCGTAAATAACAACTGCCGATTTCGTTTTCTTGTTAAACTTCATTTTATTCTCCTTTCTTGCTGCCGCAATTAGGGCAGAAGTTGGTGGTTATATCCTTTTGCCCGCAATTACGACAGTTCCAGCTCGTATCGTTGGCGGGTCTCTTGGTTCCACAGTTAGGACAGAAATTAGAGTTTATTTCCGTTTGTCCGCAGGAACAGTTCCATGTACCGTTGTTAGCCGCTACGGGCTTGGGAGAACCGCATTCGGGACAGAATTTAGATGTAATACAAGTCTTACCGCAATTACAGTTCCAAGCACTTACCAAAGTAGACTGCTGGGGATTATTCTCTACGGTGGGCTTGCCAATATCGGATACCTGATTGATAATCGGGTTCATAATGTCCTTGGTCATATTAATGACTCCGCCCATGGTACTAAGACCTACGCCAAGCCCTACCATATCACCAAGGGAATTGCCTATTCCGCCAGTCGAGGACGAGCCGCCACCGTTTCCGGTTCCGGGCAGACCGTGTTGCATAGCTTCCAAACCGATTTGACGTTGCGTTTCTTGACTGTAAGTATATCCTTTTGCGCGCATTTCTTCAGCTTCAGCAATAGCCTGCGCTTTATAAGCTTCCGCACTTGCTTGACCAGTAAGCCTAATACTTTCGGCTTCACCCTGTGCCTCAAGTTTAACGGATTCAGATTTGGCATGTGCCATAATCTTGAGTTCTTCGCCTTCTCCTTGAGTCCTAAGTATTTTTCGCTGAGCTTCGGTCTGCTCTTCCACCAGTACTCTTCCCTGTCTGGCCTCGGCTTCTGCCTTAAGTACGCCCTCTTCACGTACCCTAAGCACACGTTCTGACTCTTGCTTACGCCATTCTTCCACATCTTGGCTATTGTGTATCTTTATGTTCGTAATGAAGAAATGCTTATCGGGAATAAACAATCCATATTCTTCCAAAATACTGTTATAATCTTTTGCAAGTATATCAGCTATTACGATTTTCTTTGTAGCAATGTCCAAAACGTTAATATTATTTTCTACGATAATTTCTGCTAACAATGTCCCCAATCTCGATATAATGACATCTCTGAATTTTTCAGAAATATACGATTTTGTGTACGATTCTGACGCTGTTTGCGGTGAGTTGTTGTTTGTTTCCACTGCAGACCCGATAATTTTAGCCAACAATTTCCGTACATTTTCATTACCTTCGATTACTCTCATGTCTGCAGAACCGCTTGCGCCGATATCTACGTAAAAATCCATACCGGGATTACGCAATTCTATAGACGGAATTCCCCATTTAACACTTAACTCGGTTGTTTTAACAAAATAAACATGGGAATCAAAAGTGAAATCAGCATCGGTAGGATATTTCAATATATCTTCCATTAAGGGTAAATTTTGAGTTTCCAGTGTGTGTTTGCCGGGTCCAAAAACATCCAAGGCTTGGCCGTTACGGAAAAAGATCGCCTTTTGACCTTCGGTAACTATCAACTGCGAGCCTATTTTAAAATTTTCCACAGGGTGACGATATACAAAAATATCATTCTGGCCCATGTTCCACTTAACGACTTGTGCTTTTTTACTACTATTGATCTGCGCCAATCGAGATTGAACATCAATAACTATATTGCACTGTGGACAAGTATAAGAACGGGCATTTTTATCAGTGATAAGGTTATTACTGCATGAGGGACAGGTGAATTCCACTTTTTCCGTACCCGAATTGATTTTTGCATGACATACAGGACAAGATGCCGAATCCTTTTTGGATCGCTCGTAAATAACCACGTTACCGCAATGA
>JAZSCR010000082.1:0-4244 GCA_045530715.1 Eubacteriales bacterium | reverse complement strand
ACATCATCTTACCGAAGATATCGAGGGGGAAATGGAATATCTCCGTAAAAACGGAATCACGGGAATAAAGTTTCATCACGATTTCATGGGTATTGCCGCAGACGACCCCGCATTTGATAAAATTTACGAAATTGCCCAAGCAAACTCAACCCCCGTATACTTCCACACAGGAGATTCAAGATACCCCTACACAAACCCTCAGCAGATGCTATCAATACGCAAAAAATTCCCCGAACTCATAATAATAGCCGCCCATTTTGGCGGATATTCCGTATGGGAAGATGCGGCAAAAGAGTTTAACGATGCAAACTTTTATTATGATACGTCCTCTTCCCTCTTTGAACTTTCTCCCGAAAGAGCGACGGAACTCATAAGAAAGATGGGTGTGGACAGATTCTTTTTCGCCACCGACTTTCCTATGTGGGATTTTGCAGGAGAATGGGAGAGATTTTCAAAGCTTTCCCTTACCGACGAAGAATTTGACAAAATAGTTCACCTTAACGCCGAAAACTTCCTCAGAAAAGTAAGAAAAAACAATTTACCCCCATTTATAAAATAACCTACTGTAAAGGAGAATACCACCATGGCTGAACTTAACAGAAAACTCAGAGTCGGTATTATCGGTACCGGCGGAATAGCGGGAGCTCATCTTCCCAACTATCTCAAGCTCGACACCGTAGAAGTAGTTGCCGGCGCAGACATAAAGCCCGGAAAGGCAAGAAAATTCTTTGACAAGCGTGGTCTTACAGAGGTAAGATGCTATGAAAATCACCTTGAAATGCTGGAAAAGGAAAATCTTGACGCCGTAAGCGTTTGTACCTACAATACCCAGCACGCCGTATGTACCATAGACGCTCTTAAGAGAGGTGTAAACGTTCTTCTCGAAAAGCCCATGAGCGTTACCATTGAAGAGGCAGTTGAAATAAGAAAGGCCGAGCTTGAAAGCGGCAAGATCCTTTCCATAGGCTTCCAGCCCCGTTTTGATGCAAATATGCAGATGATAAAGCATATAGTTGAATCGGGCGAGCTTGGTAAAATATACTATATTCAGACGGGCGGCGGCCGCAGAAGAGGCATCCCCGGCGGAAGCTTTATTAAAAAGGAAACCGCAGGCGTAGGCGCTTTGGGAGATATCGGATGCTATTCTCTTGATATGGTACTCAACGCCATAGGTTATCCCAAGCCCCTTACCATTTCAGCATACAAATCCGATTTCTTTGGTAAAAATCCCCTTGAACGTCCCTCCGATTACGAGAAATTCTCGGTTGACGATTTCGCCGCCGCATTTATAAGACTTGAGGGCGATATACTTCTCGACTTCCGTATTGCCTGGGCTATGAATATCAACACCCCCGGCGACACCATAATCCTCGGTACCAAAGCAGGTTTGAGAATTCCCTCTACCGATTGCTGGAACGGCTCGGTAGGCGGTCCCATGACAATATACAAGACCATAGGCAAGACCCATATGGAATATCAGGTGCCCATTCTTGAAAATAAGGTAGACCTCTTCGAGCAGAAGATACGCTCCTTCGTTAACGCAATTCTCAAGGATAAGCCCTCCCCCGTTCCCTCTTCCCAGATAATCATCAATCAGGCTATTCTCGACGGCATAGTAAAGTCCGCAGAGCTTGGCAGAGAAATAGAAGTAACCGTTCCTGAAGTATAAATCGTTATCCGCACTCCGAAAGGGGTGCGGATTTTTTTATGCATTCTTCCCATTGTGAAAATATTGTAAAATTCAACAGACCCCTCTTGACAATCAGCTGACCATGTGATATAATCAAATCATAGAACACGACTAGATAGAAAGGAGGCACTCCCATGCAGCACCTGCCGGGAACGACTATTGAAGCGGGATTAAGCGCCGCTGACGTAAAAAAAATGCTTGACAATCTGTTTATAGCTGACGGACTTATGCTTTCTCAGGTGGCTTACCTCACAGACCTTGAACCCCACGCCATACAGAACTGGGTAAAGCGAGGATTTATGCCACCGCCCGTAAGAAAGATGTACTCAAAGGACCAATTCTGCAGGGTGGCTATCATAAATATGCTTCGCCAATCCCTTAAGATTGAGAACATTACAGAGCTTCTTTCCCTTATTAACGGTGACCTTAAGAATGCGGGTGACGACTCTATAACCGACTCCGACCTCTACCTCCTTTTTATAACCATACTGGAAAATGCGGAAAAGAAGGGCGCCACCGAGTTTTCCGCCGACCTCCTTCCCATCGGTAGCGTAGCCCCCTTCGTAAAACAGGGCAACAAAGACGTAGCCGTAAAAAGAATCCGCAAAGTGCTTAAGCTGATGTTTTACGCATATCTTTCGGTACAGTATAAAAAGAAGGCAGAAGTAATACTTTCGGCTATTGACTGATCAAGGTGGAATACTAATGATAATTCAAACCGTTAAAAATATATTATCGTTCATAGGTTCATCTGCCATTTGCGCCCTTTCATTAACGATTTTAAGCCTTGTCACAAACATTCTCGTTTTTATGGATTACGACATACGCTATCTATTGAACACCATTTTAGCCCTTTGTATAACTTTACTATTATCATATCTCCTAGGACAAAGCTCAGGCGTAAATCTTACCTCAGATGGAAAATTTAAACTCAAACAAATACTAATAAGCAACGGTATAGCACTTGCAATATACTTACTTTTCTCGCTTTCCGTCAAAGGAAAACTTGTAGGCGATATTTACGGATTGGAAGCTTGGATTTTCGGATTAGGCATTTTCCCCGGCAATCTCTTTAAAGATGCGTTTTACGGTATATGTGTTGCATTACCTCTTACGGCAGCAGCAAGAGTTCTGGGCTTATTATCAGGAAACAAAATAATTCTCAAATCTCGCCCTTCCATAACAGAAGCTACGGAGTTTAGCGGAAACGGCTCCTTTGTAGATCCCGATACAAACAAGAAAACATGGAGAGATTCCGTTAAATAAAAGCAACATTAGTGAGGTTATCATATGAACATAGGTCATTACGCAAAAAGAATACTATCCATTGCGGGACACATTCTGTTGGGGCTCCTAGGCTTTGCCGTGTGCTACTTCCTTATACGAATCGCCCTATCCCTGCTGGTCTTTATCCCTTATGAAGTTCGCCATATAATAACCTCTTTATTAGCAGCCATATCCGTAGCTGTGGTAATATTCTTTTTAGCACGAACAGAAGGGATAAACGAATCCTTTAAAAGACACTCCCACCCTATTTTAACTGTCGTATGCAATATTGTAGCTGCTGTAATTATTGCCGCTGCACTATATGAAGGTTCGGCTGTTTTTGAAGGCGTATGGTTCGATACTTTTCAATCAATAGCCGTGCCTACAGCCTTGGCGATGGGTGACATTATAGGATACGTCGTAGGATGCAGACTTTCAAAAACAGCCTATTCACGATACATATCCCCTACCGATGACGACCCTGTAGAGAGGCCTAGCAAGGAAAAATCCTGGCGAGATTCGGTTAAGTAACTCACATACTATCTCAAAGCCTAAAAGGAATGAACTATTAATGAGCAAACAAATTAAAAATCTATATAACCGTCCCTTTTACTACGGTTGCATAGTTTGCGCAATAGGCATAATAATCCTTACGGTAACCTTATATTTCTACATAACAGACCCCTATACACGATTTGAAAACTCACTTTTTCAAGGTGCGGCGGTATTTCAAGACGTTATGAATATTTTTTGGGGATACGTGGTGGCTATAGCAATTACGGTGTGCGGCCTTACAGCCTTTAATCTTTCATACCAGGCACAACGCTCCGACTACCCCAAGGCAGCAGCAATAATAAATAAAATATCGCTCGCAACCGTAGCATTATCTGTAGTACTTGCATTTTGGTTTACAGCACAGGTGATTTCAGCTTTTAAATAGGGAGGAGTTTATGATTTTCTTATCTTATGCCGTGAGTAAAGGTACGCTTACGGGAATGTATCTTCTGTTCCTAATCCCAATTATTACTGCAATATTTTCCTTTTTTGCCATTAAGAAATTAAAAATCGCGACTGACGGATATTTTGAAACGGAAGACAAGAGAATGGAAGAAGTCAAAAACGAACAAGCATCCGCAGAAAATTCTTATTAAAAAAACTATGATAAATATACTTGAAAGGACTTTTTGACATGTTAAACTGGTGGATCTCACTTACCCTGGCGGGACAGATATTTGCCTGCATGGCAGTATTTGCCACCGTAATACTCGTAATCCAGATAATACTGCTG
>JAZSCR010000159.1:0-3266 GCA_045530715.1 Eubacteriales bacterium | reverse complement strand
TTCCAGTTGCTGGGCATTACGGAAGTAGTGGTGTTGTATTCAGCCTGCTTAAAGGTAGCCTGAACTACATCATTGCCGCCGTCATCGGGAGTATCGGGAGTATCAGGTGTACAACCGGCGAACATAGCAATTACCATTACTAAGCAAAGAGCCATAGCAAGGAGTTTCTTGTTCATAAATGTGTCCTCCATTTATAAATTTTGTTTGTTTCACTACTCGCAAGTTTTCTCTTTGTTCAATTAGGAGAATCTTAGCGAAAGCTATACGAATATATGAATACATGCATTATAACACATGAAAATTCATTTGTCAACCACTTTTATGACTTTATAACCGCGATTATGCAATAAAGTAGGAAAAAATTCTGTTTTTTGTAACTTTTGCAGAAAAATGCTTGGTCAAAATCCCTTTTCACACAAAAAAAATTAGGCCTTCATCAGCCCGTTTGAGATTATGTGCGCCGTAATTACCGCTTTTGAAAGGCTTGTTTAAGGTGGAAGTTGTTGAAAAAATGACTCTTTATAAAAATATACTACATATTTTGCATAAATATGCAGTATACAGAATATGCAAAAGACAAGGAGTCCGAACAAAAGGCGTTCAGACTCCCGTGATTATTATATTCCGTATTGCCCCGTAACGGGATCCTTAAATAAGGGAATGTGCGGAGGAATGAAGGTAAAAACAATAAATAGCACGCCGATAATACATATCAGCAGAAAGGCTAGCTTATTCCAGCGGCATTCCCCACTCCCCTTTTTGAACAGTCGATTTTCCAAAAGAAAGGCCAACGCCGCCGAAATAAAGAAAATTGAGATATTGACCCAGTCGGGGGATTTTCCAAAAGCTCCGTTGTAGGTATAGAAGAGTACGGGTATCAGAGTTATTCCCGTCAACACCCCAATAAACTTTACACACCAGAAGTTTATATATTCCTTAAAGAATCGGCGCTGAACGAGAGCAAAAATAAACATGGGAAAGAACATAAGCTTCATATGCTCCCATGTGGATTCGTTTACTCCCGAAACCAAGGCTGCAACAACACTCTCCCCTGTCCATTCATAAAGAAAATGAAGAAGAGTGCCACCCACCGCAGTTACTCCAAATCCTATCCACTGCCACAAAGACATATCCCGTTTCATAATAATCCTCACACCGCCCACAAGTACTTACATATTATTATATAGTACGCAACGAGTTGAATTTTTATGCGAAAAAATGGCGCGGACCCTACCGCGCCACACCTTTAGAATATGGAAAAGGTCAAAAACAAACCCGAAAAGAGTGAAGAAATCAGAGATACAACAGTTATCTGTGTATTTATTGAGGGCCCGGCAGTGTCCTTGAAGGGGTCACCTACAGTATCGCCGATAACTGCGGCTTTATGGGCATCGGAACCCTTGCCACCTTCGGCACCCGACTCGATATATTTCTTTGCGTTATCCCAAAGGCCGCCCGAATTTGACATAAACAGAGCAAGTAAAAGGCCGCTTACGATATTGCCTACCAAAAAGCCCGCTATAGCGTAGACGCCGCCAATAAATCCTACGCCAAGGGTAACGGCTATGGAGAAAAGACCTGCGGAAACCAGCTCTCCCAAGGCGCCGCCCGCCGCTATGTTTATACAGCTTGCATAGTCGGGAAGAACACCGTTTCTCCCCTCTTTAAGCCCAACGATCTCCCTGAACTGACGGTGTATCTCGGCAACCATTCTGCCTGCGTTTTTAACAACGCCAAGCATAAGCATAGCTGAAAAAACGGCAGGAACAGCCGCACCTATAAGCATACCGAAAAAGACGGTGGGGTCTGTAAGACTAAAAATCTCTATAGGCTCAAAGCCAAGCTCTTCAGCCTTTACGTTAAGCTCGCTCATGTAAGCGCCCAAAAGGCTTATTACGGTAAGTCCTGCCGCGCTTATGGCAAAGCCCTTGGTTATTGCCTTTACGGTGTTTCCCGCGCTGTCAAGCTCGTCGGCGTTTTTAAGGGCCGCATCGCCTAAATTTCCCATTTCCGCAAGGCCTCTTGCATTATCGACAATGGGGCCGTAAGCGTCGTTGCTGACTATCATACCTACGATTGAGAGCATACCCACCGCAGCCATGGAGATACCGAACATAGCGTATCCTTCGCCAAGGCCGTCGCAAAGCTTAAATGCGGCAAGAGCAGAAACGGCTATGCCTATCATTGCGGGAAGAGAGGAAACAAAGCCGTAAGAAACCCCGTTTAAAATAGTAAAAGCAGGGCCTGAGGTTGATGATTTTGCAACTTTTCGTACTATGGAGTGGGCATCGTTTGTAAAATAATCGGTGGCCATACCAATAATTACCCCAACGAAAAGTCCCGTTGCGGATGCGCCCCATATCTCCCAGCGGAAATCCTCCACTATGGCGGTTACTGCGGCTGTAAGAAGAATGAATACACCAGTGGTAATATAGGTGGAACGGTTAAGAGCTCCCGTGGGAGTACCCCTCTTTCCAAGGCCTGCCGTCATAATACCTATTATAGAGGATATGAGGCCTAGAGTTACGTAACAGAATACTGTAGCTATGTTTATTCCATTACCACCGTCGAGATTTGAAGCCATGACCAAAGCGGCGGCCATTGCAGCAACGTTTGAGTCAAAAAGGTCCGCCCCCATACCCGCAACGTCGCCAACGTTATCACCCACGTTGTCGGCTATGACGGCAGGATTTCTCGGGTCGTCCTCGGGAATTCCCAATTCAACCTTACCTACAAGGTCGGCGCTTATATCGGCGGTCTTGGTAAAAATACCGCCGCGCGCCTTTGCAAAAAGAGCAAGGGACGACGCACCGAAAGAGAACCCTAAAAGAGCTGTGGTACTGCCCGTAAGAGCAAGGATAGAGGCCACACCCAAAAGACTGGCCCCCACGACGGAAAGCCCCATTACAGAGCCACCTCTGAAGCCTACGGTAAAGGCGCTACCCATACTCTTCTGAGCCGCCTGAGCGGTACGGGTATTGGCAAGGGTTGATATATAGATACCGATTTTTCCCGCAATAGCGGAAAATACCGTACCAGCAACGTAGGATAAAGCCATGGTAAGATTGGTCCATATGTCACTTCGATTAAGAGGGGCAGGCAAAAGAAGAAAAATAATGAAGGCCGCAACAAGGGTAAAGACTGCCAACACGCGGTATTCCTTCCTCATAAACGTGTCTGCTCCCGCCTTAATAAGCTTACCCACGCTTATTATTCGCTGATTTTCAACCTTTATTTTCTTTACCCACGCGCAAAGATAAATAGCG
>JAZSCR010000134.1:0-1781 GCA_045530715.1 Eubacteriales bacterium | reverse complement strand
GCGCAACCGTCGTGAAAATCCCTGGGGGTAAGGGTGTTGAGGGTTTCTGGGTCGCAGAAAACTGCTATGGGCTGATAGAAAGCGCCCAAAAGATTTTTGCCCGCCTTTAGGTCAACGGCTGTTTTTCCACCTACCGAGGAGTCAACTGCCGCTAAAAGGGTAGTGGGTATCTGGATAAAGTCGGTTCCTCTCTGGTAAAGGGATGCTGAAAGCCCCGTAATATCCCCAATTACGCCGCCGCCCAGGGCAACAAGAAGGTCACTTCTCGTAAGCCCCGCTTCTGCGCAAGCCTCAACTATCTTTATCATATTCTCGGGCGTCTTTGAGGCTTCGCCTGCGGGAAGAATATACTCGGAAACAGTAAATCCGTATTGGGAAAGACTTTTTTTGACCCTATCCCCGTAAAGAGGATAAACGTTTGTATCCGAAACTATGAACGCCTTACCTGCCGAAGATACCTCTCTTGTATATTTACCGATGCTATCAATAAGTCCGTTTTCTATATGAACCTTATACTGGGTTGAGGCTTTGACTGTGAGTGTCCTCATGAGTCTATCCTTTCTTTTGCCTCTCTGCCCTCCTTAAGGAGAAGGCGGAGGGTTTCTGCGTCCTTGGCCTTTATGGCGTCGCGGTATTTTGTAAGCTCTTTTATGAGAATATCAAGCTCGTTTGTCAGGTTATCTCCGTTGTCTATAAACAGCTCCGTCCACATGTTTTCGTTAAGGTATGCTACCCTGGTCATATCCTTGTAGCTACCCGCGGAGATTCCCTTGTGCTCATTTGCCGAAGGGCTTTTTACGTAGGCGTTTGAAACCACGTGGGCAAGCTGTGAGCTGAAAGCAATGAGTCTGTCGTGCTTTTCGGCATCCATAACGGTTATTTTGGCAAAGCCTATTTCTATTATCACGTCTCTGGCTTTTCCGAGAACGTAAACGTCCTCTTGGTGTTTTGGAACAAGTACGAAGCAGGCATTTTTGAACATGGTGTCCTTGGCGTATTTTATGCCCGAGTATTGGGTTCCCGCCATTGGGTGGCCACCGATAAAATGGAAGCCGTTTTCTTCCGCAAGGGCAAAACCCTTTTCACAAACAGCCCTTTTAGTGCCTGCGCAGTCAATAACTATACTGTCTTTTTTGAAATTCTTTGCGTTATCTTCTATATATTTTATCGTAGCCTCGGGATATAGGGAAAGAAAAACCACGTCGCAGTCCTGTAAGGCCTTTGTGTTTAGTTCACCGTCTATAACACCGCTTAACAGAGCGTAGTCCAGGACGGGCTTTGACCTGTCTGCACCTAAAACTTTATGATTTGTATTTTTCTTTGCGCTTTTTGCAAGGGAGCCTCCTATAAGACCGAGGCCTACTACACCGATATTCATAATTATTTCTTCCTTTGAAAGGTTGTTGTGTTTCGGAATATTATTTTCCGTTTACAACGTTAAGTATCTGTCTGACCTTCATGGCCACGTCGTCAAACTGGTCGGGAGTAAGGGACTGTGCACCGTCACAGAGGGCCAACTTGGGATTATTGTGAACCTCTATCATAAGACCGTCTGCTCCGCAGGCAGCTGCAGCGCAAGCCATAGGTGATACCATACGTGCTATACCGCAGGCATGAGAGGGGTCAACGATAACGGGAAGGTGGGTAAGCTCGTGAAGGGCGGGTACTGCAGAGATGTCCAGAGTGTTTCTGGTGTATGACTCGTAGGTTCTTATACCTCTTTCACAGAGAATAACCTTTTCGTTACCTCCTGCCATAATGTACTCGGCACTCATAAGCCA
>JAZSCR010000071.1:0-8897 GCA_045530715.1 Eubacteriales bacterium | reverse complement strand
GTTTGGTGTTTTTAGGAAATATTTCACTTCAAAGGAGTTATTTTGTGCAAAATTTTGAATTATTCGTTTGCGGTATTGCTTTAAATGTAAGCATGTGGTATAATATTCTATTGAAAGGACGTAAAACACTATGCTTGAACTTAAGAATATAACCCGTGTCGTTGATACGGGCAGGAAAATATTAGACGATTTATCCGTTAAGATTCCCGAGGGCGGTCTTACCGTTATTACGGGACATAACGGTAGCGGTAAGACATCTCTTGCAAAGATAATTGCCGGAACCGATGATCCTACCGATGGGAAAATTATTTTTAACGGGGAAGACATAACTTCCCTGGACGTTACCGAAAGAGCGAAGAAAGGAATCGCTTTTGCGTTCCAGCAACCTGTAAGATTTAAGGGTATAAGCGTAAGAGGTATTCTTTCTCTTGCTTTGGGTAATGACAATGAAGAGGAGATTTCTGCGGCTCTTGTTAAGGTAGGTCTTCAGCCCGAAAAATACCTTGACCGTGACGTGGACGCCCATCTTTCCGGCGGAGAAATGAAGCGTATAGAAATAGCCAGCGTTCTTTTGCGTAAGGCAAGACTGTCTATTTTTGACGAGCCTGAAGCGGGAATTGATATTTGGAGCTTTAAAGAGCTGGTTTCTACCTTTGAAGCCCTTAAAAAGGAAACTAATGGCACTATAATTATAATCTCCCATCAGGAAAGAATACTTTCTGCCGCAGATAATATTATAGTAATGGAATCGGGACATATTGCAGATATAGGCACAAGGGATGAAATTTACCCCAAACTGTTCTGCGATACGGGATGTCCCTTCAGAGAGAAGGTGACCTTATGATTAAGAAGACCACAGAAGAACTTCTTGAAATAGTTTCTGACCTTAAGGTTGACGGTTCTTTGGATGCATCTTTTGACGGAGCTTATAACATAAGGGAAGACTGCAAGAGTGTTGCTCGCAGATCTACCGAAAATATAAAAATAGAGTCAAATGATGACGGAAGCGGTATTAAGATTATTATAAAGCCCAATACTAAGGGTGAAAAGGCTTATATTCCTGCTTGTATAACCCAATCAAATGTTGACGATTTGGTTTATAATGATTTTATTGTCGGCGAAAATGCAGACGTTACCATAATTGCAGGTTGCGGTGTCCACTCCGATACGGGCGAACTCTCCCGCCATAACGGTATCCATAGATTTTTCCTCGATAGAGGTGCAAAGGTTCTTTATATCGAAAAGCACGTTGGTACAGGAAAAGAATTGGGTGACAGGCAGATAAATCCCGTTACCGAGATATATCTTGAAGAGGATGCCGTTATTGAAATGGACACTCTGCAACTTGGCGGTGTTACTTATTCTGATAGAAAAACCACTGCCAGAATGCACGCCAGATCCAAGATCTTTATTCGTGAAAGAATACTTACCGACCGTGACGAGGTTGCCAAAACCCATTTTGACGTTGACGTTATGGGTGAGGATGCCACTGTCAGCCTTGTTTCCCGTTCTGTTGCAAAGGGGCATTCCTATCAGGCGTATTACTCTAATATAACTGGTAACGCCAGATGTTCCGGTCATTCCGAATGCGACGGCATTCTGGTAGGCAAGGGTAAAATTACTGCTACACCTTCTCTTATTGCTAATACACCCGATGCTGCCCTCATACACGAAGCGGCAATAGGTAAAATAGCGGGTGAGCAGATCCTTAAGCTTCGTACTCTCGGACTTACCGAAGAAGAGGCAGAGGCTGCTATAATAAACGGATTCCTTAGATAAAATATGATAATTAAAGAACGGTACGACGATCGTCGTACCGTTCTTTTTATTGTTTTTTTAGATTTCTTCTTGTTTCTGGGTTATTGAGGTTTCCGTATCAACACTCAGATCAACTACCTCTCCGCTGACCTTTTGCCATAGCTTTGCGTAGGCGGGGGAGAGGACTGCCATTTTTGTGTATGACTCAGGGCTGTCCTCGTCGGACTCATCTGTCAATGCAAAGACTTTCATTGTTTTTATAAGATATATGGGGTCAATAAAGGCGTTTTTAATACCTGCTGTCAGGATCATGCCCAATATAGCACCGAGCATTACCGTTATAACGGTGGCATCGGTTACGAGCAACGTAAGAGTAATGCAGAGTGCAATAAGCATAACGCCGATTATGGCAACTGAAAGTAGTATCTTGCGGGTTATTCTGTAAGTATCTGTAAGAAACACCTGTCGATTTCTGAAAAATACGCCGATGCTGTCAGCGATGGTCTTTTCCTGCATCTGTGCGGGCTTTGCGAATATCTGAGCGACACATGCTGAAGTGATGAAGGCAAGATATATCGCCGCTTCTTTGATTACGGTTTTCTTTATTCCTTCATTTGTAGACGTTGCACCGCTAAAGGATTCTACAGAATCAAATATACGTCGGTAAAGTTCCTTTACGGAATTGGCTACCTCCAGCTCTTTTGCTTTATAATGCGCAAATGTGGGGAAGAGTTCCAGAACCTCTATATCCGCCGCTTTAAGGAGATCCACGGGTAAGTGTTCCGTCCTGATGGCCTCTTGTATGGCATACAGATGCCCTGCAATTATTCTGTGTCCGAAGAAATATTTAACCATTGGATAAATGAATGGACATAGAATAAGCCATAAAATAAGCCCTGTTGAAGCGGGGCCTTCGCCTATGGCTGAAAGTCCTATATGCAGTAATATAAACAGTATAAGGGCAATAAGTGCCGATGCAAAGCAAAGTGCAAATTTCAGCCAGGCGTAAACCAGGGTTTTTCTGTATAGAGTGAATGTTTTCATCGAAACATGCCTCCGAAGAATTTAGCCGTTAATGCAATTTTTAAGGGTGGCTCTTACAGCGCCCTTTCCTTTACACATATCTTCAAAGAGCTTTTCAATCTTTTCGCCCATGCCTGCGGCATAGAGGTCAAGACCGAAAATAGTGGTGTTCTGAAGTATGGGTCTTATCTTTTCGCCGTAACCTTCGGTGTTTTCGGAGAGAGTAAGTCCGTCAACGTAAGGTACTACTGCTTCAAGCATAGGATCGGGGGATACTTCAAACTTGTTGCCGTCATCGTCTATGCCCATAAGATATCTGCACCAGCCTGCAAATATTGCGGGTATCATCTTGAGACTGTGATGATCGAGGCCTTCTTTTTCCTGATAAGCCTTAACGGTCTGACCGAATCGGATAGCTAATTTTTGGGAAGTATCGGTAGCAATTCTCTGGGGAGTATCGGGCATAAAGGGGTTGGGGATTCTCTTGTTTACAACCTCATCAATAAAGGCTTTGGGGGAGATTATACCGGGGTCAACAACTACGGGAAGACCTTCTTCGTAGCCTACCTTGTTAACGAGAGCTTTAAGCTCCTCGTCCTTCATTTCTTCGGAAATTTTTGTATAACCAAGCAGGCATCCGAACACGGCCAAAGCGGTATGAAGGGGATTAAGACAGGTGCAAACCTTCATTCTTTCAACTCTGTCTACGGTTTCTCTATCGGTGTACTTTACACCTGCGCTTATCTTATCGAGAGGGATTTTTCCATTGGGGAAGAGGTCTTCCATAATAAGATATTCTGCTTCCTCTGCGTTTACGAAGGGTGCGGTGTAGCTGCCCTTGGAGGTTACAATAATATCGGTATCCTCAAATCCGCACTCTTCAAGCATATTCTTAACACCTGCGTCGGGTCTGGGAGTGATTTTATCTATCATGGATATGGGGAATGCCACGCCCTTTACAGGATCGTTTATATAATCGGTAAAGCCTTTAGCTGCAACGCCTGCTGCTTCCCACTTTGCAGCAAATTCGGCAATAGCTGCCTTAAGCTTGTCACCGTTGTGAGAACAGTTGTCCATACTAACGAGAGCTACAGGTGTTGCGCCATTCTCGTATCTGTGAAGAAGAAGCGCTGCAACCTTACCCATATAACTTACGGGGGCGGCGGGACCGTTATTTAAGTCAGCTTCTACTGCGGGAGCAAATTCACCCTTTGCGTTTTTAAGGCTGTAGCCCTTTTCTGTAATTGTAAAGGATGCCATTTTGAGAGTGGTTGCTTCAAAAGCCTTTTTGAGCTCATTCCAATCGTTAAGGGTGCTGTCAAGAATATAGGAATCTGCAACGCTTCCAATTATCTGCTTTTCAATGGAGCCGTCGGCTTTAAGGGTTACTGCAACGGACATATCGTCAAAGGGCTTGAACGCCTTGGTAACTATTTCTTCGTCAAATCCTTCTGCTGTAAGAATACCGGTTTTTACCATACCCTTATTAAGAAGGTCCTCGCAAAGGCGGGCGGTAAACGCTCTGAAAATATTACCGCAACCGAAGTGTACCCATTCGGGAGCTTCTTTTGTGGCCTTTATCATTTCATTTCTGTCGTAGGTAGGAACGGCAAAGCCTTTTTCCTTCCACGCCGTAGTGTTGGCTGAAAATTCTGCGAATTTCATTGTTATCCTCCATGAAGTTTATATGAATTTAAGTAAATAAAGTACGATTAGGTGAAGGGGATAGAATAAGTAAAATAAATATCCCATAGGTCGAGGGCAACCTCTTTTTCCGTTGTAAAGGAAAACGAATATCAAAGAGAAAAGCCCGAATAAATGAATTGGTGATGACAGTCCGTAAACCAGAGTGCCCTTCAAGAAACTGCTATACCATTCTGCGAATATGTATAAAAGATAGGCTCCTCCGAGAAAAAGAACCTGCTTTGGTTTGCTCTTTTTTGCGTGGTATAAAGCTATTATCATAAGTACGCCGAGCCAGTTCCAGTCGGTATAAAAATAACGGGCCAGATACATACATGGCAGATAGGCTAAAAGTCTGGTAAGAGGCACTTTTGTCTTTTTCTCAAGAAGCTCTCCTAAAGTAAGAGCAAGAACACCCAAAAATATGGTAAAAATTACGTTTGATGGGTAATATGGCTTATCGGGGGTAAGATTAAAAGCCAACCTATACGGTAATTCGGATACTACTGCAAATATTAACAATCTCAGGAGGTACCTGATCCGATTCCTGGTTTTTCCAAAGCCCTCTGTCGCAAAAAATGCCATTATGGGCATGGTTAGACGGCCAATAATTCTTAATATCGTCGTCTGTGGAAAGAACATATACCCAATGTGGTCAATAACCATTGCGATTATGGCTATTAACTTGATCGCAAATGCTGACATATTATTATGCTTAAAGCTTAGAAAATGCTTCTCTTATAGACGATGCGCCTATAAGTTCTATGCCGTATCTCTTGCGGGGGAGCTTGTTCCTTGCAGGGTACAGGCAGCGTTTGAATCCGAAGCTCTCGGCTTCTTCGATTCTTTTATCAAGATGAGCTACGTTTCTTACTTCGCCGGCCAATCCCAGTTCGCCGATAAGTATGGTGTCGTCGGGGATAATAAAGTCTTTAAGAGCTGATGCCATAGCCGTAGCGATAGCTAAATCCGCCGCAGGCTCTGAGATTCTCAGACCTCCGATAACGTTAAGGTAAACGTCGGAGTTCCCAAAGTAAAGTCCGCAACGTTTTTCCAGAACGGCAATAAGCAAGTTTAATCTGTTATAGTCAAAACCAGTTGAGGTTCTTCTCGGTGCAGGGAAGGGGGTCTGTGATACAAGACTCTGTATTTCTGCTATAATTGGTCGAGTACCTTCAAGTGTGCATACGGTAGCTATGCCCGATATGTTTTCCGGTTTACCGTCAAGAAACAGTCTGGAAGGATTCTCTATTTCAAGAAGTCCTTCACCGGTCATTTCAAAAACGCCTATTTCATTGGTGGAGCCGAAACGGTTTTTTACAGCGCGAAGTATACGGCAATCAAGGTTACGTTCTCCTTCAAAATAAAGAACAGTATCTACCATGTGTTCCATTACTTTGGGACCTGCAATAGAGCCTTCTTTATTGACGTGACCAACAATGAATACAGGTACGGAAGTTGCTTTGCAGGTACGCATAAGAGATGCCGTACATTCTTTTACCTGAGTTACGCTTCCGGGAGAAGATGTAACGGCAGGGTGGGAAACGGTCTGTATGGAGTCTATAATAACCAAATCAGGCTTTCCCTTTTCGATAATAGCGCAAATCTCCTCAATGTCAGTTTCGGTAATAATAAAGAGATTTGGGTTGTCAACGCCGATTCTCTCCGCCCTCATTTTGAGCTGAGCAGGGGATTCCTCTCCTGCAACGTAGTATATGGTCTTATCTTTAGGTAAGGTCTTGCAGGTTTGGAGAAGCACGGTGGATTTTCCTATACCCGGCTCACCGCTGAGAAGTACAAGGGAGCCGAGAACGAGTCCGCCGCCGAGAACTCTGTCAAGTTCGCCGATGCCCGTGGATGTCCGCTTTTCAAGGGCGGGATCCAAGGTCATGAGGGATATTGGTGTGGCCGATGTCAGAGTTGATAAGGGCTTTTTTACGGAAGGCTCTGTTCTCTGTACCTCTTCGGTAAGAGTGTTCCAGGCTCCGCAGCCCATGCATTTGCCCGACCATTTAGGACTTACGTAGCCGCATTCGGTGCATACGTATACGGTTTTTGTTTTGTCTTTTTGCGCCATAAGTCTGTCCCTCATACTAATATTTCTTACTTTTCATTATAACATAAAACGTGCGATTTGAAAAGATATTTGCGCCAATGTTCCTTTTTTATTCATAAACGGAATATCGGGGTAGGAGCAGCTTTATAAAAGCTCTTATTTTTTTATTAATATCGGGGAATCTATTGACAAATTGCTCTTTATGTGGTAAAATATTCAGTGTGACATAAAGGAACTTGATTCTTTGAAAATCTTTGAATTTGTTTTGCGCCGCACAATGCGGCCAGTGAGGATTTTTTTTATGAAGGTTTTACTTTATTGTGACGTTCACGATAAAACCGTGAGCGACGATACTCTCAAAGCTGTGGAATCGAGAGTTCGTGTTCTTACCGCCGCAAATATTCCTTATACTTTGAATCCTAACGACGACTACGATATAATGGAGATTGACCCTGCCTATTTTCTTAATCCTTTTCCGCTTACAGAAGCGAGAAAAAAAGGCGCAGCGATCGTCGTAAATGCTCATTACGTTAAAAAAGACAGAGCTGGAGCAATATCTTTTTCCGTAAAAGGAGATAAGGTTCTTAAACCTGTTCTTACTGCGCTTTTACAAAAGAATGATACCTTTGTCGTTCCTTCCGAATATTCAGCTCAACAGCTCAGGGATTCGGGTATTAAGAACAACATAGTTTCTATTCCTCGATCGGTGATTTCTGAAAGTACTTCTCATATACAGCGTAACGTTCGTACCTTTAGGCGTTTCTTTTCCCTTGGGGATGAGAAGGTGGCCGTAGGTATCGGCCCTATGACCAGAGAAAACGGTTTTGAGGATTTTATACTTCTTGCAAAACGGCTTCCCCAACATAAGTTTATATGGATGGGCGGCATTTACGCTTCCGAAGTCATTTCTTCCATATCGGCTTCTCTCATTAAAGACATTCCTTCCAATATGAGTTACGTCCGATTGGTTTCCCGGGAGGTCTTTTATGGCGGTCTTGCAGGGGCAGATACGGTCCTTTTCCCCTCTGATGATATGACCGTTTATACAGACGTGATTCAGGCTATGGCCTTGGGCAGCCTTTGTATATTGAGAGATCAGCCTCTTTATGCAGAGTTTGCAAAGGAACGAGAAAACTGCATTATCGCATCCGATTTTGAGGATTTCTACTCAAAAGTTGAATACTATATCCAGGTTGGCAGTGATAAGATCCGTCGGTCTGCAAAACAGACCGGTGATTTATACAAGACTGACGTAATAGGGGAAAGGTACAAAAACCTTTACTCAAACGTTATGTCTGATCTGGTTATGAGCCGAATAGAGTCTTATGCAGAGCTTCACGAAAGAGAAGGCGCTCTTAATATAGGGCTTTTTTCGGAAACCTATCCTCCCGACGTTAACGGTGTTGCCGTGTCGGTTCGGACTCTGAGAAATCAACTTCTTGCTATGGGGCATAATGTATACGTTATTACCCCTGCTTCAGATACGAAGCTTTTTGGTACTGAGTTTAACGGTGGTATTCTTCGTATTCCTGCCATTAAGCTCAAAAAGCTGTACGGTTACAGACTCGGACGGCCTTTGAGTGTCGTGGCAATGAATTATATCAAGAAAATGAAGCTCCACGTTATTCATAATAACGGTGAAGTATCTATGCGACTTTTAGCCGAGATTGCGGCAAAAATGTACGGCATTCCTATGGTTTATACCTATCATACGATGATAGAGGATTATACTCACTACGTTGATAAGGGCGGCTATTTTGAAGGCACGGCAAAGAAAATAGTGAACGGATATACCAGAAGAATGTCGGAGCATTATAATAGGCTTATTGCTCCTACGGAAAAGACGGAAAAGGCTCTTTTGCGCTTCGGTGTTAAAAAGCCCATAGATATTATTCCCACGGGAATAGATACCCAGCGCTTCCGTCCCGAGAATATTGATAGTGAAAAACTCTCAGAAATCAAGAAAACTCTTGGTATTGATAACTGCTTTACTCTTTGTTATGTAGGCCGTCTTGCTCCCGAAAAAAACGTGCCCCTTATATTGGATAACATAAAACGAGCAAGTGACGCCGTGGGTGGGTTAAAGTTCGTTATAACGGGATATGGCCCCTCTGAAGAGGATTTGAAAGCCCAGGTAAAGAAATTGGGGCTTGAGTCGATAGTCGTATTTGCAGGTAAACAAAAACCTGAAGATATACAGTATTATTTCGCTTTGGGAGATGCATTCGTTACTGCGTCAACCTCTGAGACCCAAGGCCTGACCTACATTGAGGCTATGGGTGCAGGTGTACCCGTAATTGCAAGGTTTGACGAGTGTCTTTCCAACGTTCTTATTCAGAACGTGACTGGGTTTGAATTCACTGACGGCGACAGCTTC
>JAZSCR010000147.1:0-12045 GCA_045530715.1 Eubacteriales bacterium | reverse complement strand
CCTCTTCGGATTTCTCCTCGTCAAACTCTCGGAATGTATTGCCCGTAACGGGACGTCCGGTAAAGACCTTATACCAAACAAGACCCATCAGGTATCTACCTATGCCTAACGAAGCGTGATGCCCGTCGGCATTGTAAAAGCCTGTCAAACCCTCATCAAAAGCCTTTTTAAGAACGGTTGCTCCCGGAAGAAAAACATCTGCGTTAATAAGTTCTCTTACACGAAGATTCGCCTCGTGTATATCTTTATACATATCGTCGCGGTTCTCGTATCCCCACCTATTTATAGCGACGGAGCCGGTATCCGACATCCATCCCTCGTGAAGGGCTATCTTTCCCTGAGGACAGCATTTTTTGAATATTGAAACAAGCTCCTCGATATAGGGCAGAAAACCCTCGTACTTTGTGGCAAGCCTGCTTGCCTGATGAATAGTAATATAATCCCAATCCCTGTTAAGCAGAGCTTCTTTCATGGTAACGAAAAACTCGGTATATTCACCGTTTACCCAAAGCTCATACAGTTTATCGTCGGCCATATAATGCTTATAGTGCTGCTGAAGGGAACAGCCGCCTATGGCTAAACCGATAACGTTCATCTCCACGCCGTCAGCCTTTGCTATCTGGTGGAGATATCTGGTGGCATCTCTTGAAAAGCTATTACCTACGGCTAATATATCCATGACGTATCCCCTCCTTTGAATTCATTTACCGTTTCTTTTATTATTTTTACGGTTTCATCGTCTACAGGCTTATCAAAGTTGCAAAAGCCGTTACAAAGCACGTCTTCTCCCACAAGAGTTCTGTACCAAAGAAGAGCAAGAGCGTATCTTCCTATTCCCTTGGAAGCGTGCCAATGGTCTCGGTGAAGCTCGGTTATTCCCTTTTCGAGAAGTCTTTGAAAAAGAGTTCCCGAGGGGATAATCCCGTCAGCGGAAATATCCTCAGCCGCCTTTTCGTACACCTCATGAAGAGCGTCGTACATATCCTTACGGGTTTCAAAGCCCATTCCCGCAAGCTTTGAAGAGCCTTCTTCATAGGCCCAGGTTTCGTGAATATACTGTTTTGCGAGAGGAACCATCTTCTTCACATATGCGGAAAGCTCGGAAAGATAGGGCTGAAAGGTCTCGTACTTTGTGGAAAGAAGGCTTGTTTGGTTCAATACTATGTAATTCCACTCTCTGGCAAAGAGCGCCTCCTTCAATGATACGGGAAAGCCGGTCTGGTGGCCGTTATACTCAAGTTCATATGCCTTTTCTTCGGTAAGCATATTTCTGTAATGTCTGCTTAAAGGACAGCCTCCTATGTAAAGATTGACCACGTGAAGCTCATGGCCGTCCGCCTTCGCTATCTGAGAAAGATAACGGGTAGAATCCTGAGCAAAGCTTTGGCCTATTGACAAAACCTTAATTCGCATTATGTTCCTCCAACTTGTTACCAAATATATGGAATTAATCTGTATTTAACTTTATTTTTATACTCAACGTAGCCGTCAAGTTCTTTTTCCAAAAATTTCTCTTCGTTAAGAAGTCTGTAAATTATTATTACGGGATAGATAAGGAATATGAGCAGCGCCCACCAAGAACCGAGAATAATGGGTATTGCTAAAAATAAAACCAATGTAACGCTGTACATAGGATGCCTTACTATGCCGTAAAGGCCGCTGTCCACGACAGTCTGCCCCTCGCTGACCTCTATCGTACGGGAAAGGTAGGCGTGTTCCCTCATGACCTCGCAATACAAAGCATAGGCAAAGAGAAAAGCCACCGAGGCTACAAGGGACACCCACAGGGGCATTTTTGACCAGCCAAAACGGAAATCTACCCCCGCAAGGACAAATCCCCCTAAAAACATAAGGGCAGAAAGACCGATAACGCCACGCTGTCCCCTCTCTTTTTCCTTTGCGTTCAGGCGTTTTTCAAGAAGATCGGGAGCCTTGAACAATAACACCGTACCCAATATTATCATGGGAATAAACAGTACCCCCATAAAAAGCCAACCCTGCAAAAAGTTTAATGTTCCGGCAGGAATGAAAACAAATAAGCCAATGGCAAAAGCTCCCACGATCAGAGCTGTCAAAGCCTTAAATAAGAGTTTCATTTTATCCCTCTTCATAATCAAAAGTATAATTTTCAAAGCCCGAGGAATATTTCTGTTCCCCGTTGGGAAGTACCCACATTGCCTCAACGTCTGATAAAGATTCTATCAGAGCAAGGCCTTCCTCGTAATTCATAATAAACAGTGCCGTAGAAAGAGCATCACCCAATCCCGAATCGTGGCAAATTACGGAAACAGAGAGGTAATTTATGCCCGGCATAAGAGTTTCGGGGTCAATTATGTGATGATAAGCTTTGCCGTCAACCATATAATATCTCTGATAAGAGCCGCTGGTAACGACCACCTGTCCGTCAATATGCAAATATGCTATATAGGCGCCGCTTTGGGAGTTTTGGGGATTTTCTATACCCACCGTCCAGGGTGAACCGTCACCCTTACTTCCCAGAGCGCGGATATTACCGCCCACGTTAAGAATATATCCGCTTATCCCTTTTGATTCAAGCTCTCGGGCTATCATTTCAACGGCGTATCCCTTTGCAAGGGCACCTACGTCCAGGCTCATTTCGGGGTCTGCGAGAAAAACTGTATTCTTTTCCTCGTCTATTATTACGTTATTAATATCCGTATGCGCTGAAGCGAGCTGAAGCTTATCCATGGGAGGAAGCTCTGCCTTTACGGGATCTTTTATTCCGTTGCTTCTGTAGTTGTGCCATATTGAAAGAACACTGCCCATTGCGACGTTGGTATTACCCCCAGTGAGGGCATAGACCTCTTTCGCGTAAAGGAGCAGGTCGATTATCTTTCTGTCAACTTCAACGGGGCCGTTGGAATTATTGATAACGTAGAGGTTATTTACCCCATCGTATCTGTTATAAATAGTATAAAGTCTGTGGTATTCCCGTAACTGAGCCTTAATATCCCCAACAACAGCGTCAAACTCCTCTTTACTGTCAGCATAGCCGGTTATTACCGTAGCCGTGTCAAAGTACTCAAATATATATTCGGTATACTTTTCTTTACTGCTACAAGAAGAAAAAATCGTAATAAGGACAAATACCCATACAAGACAAATAAGCCTTCTTTTCATCAACTCACCCCGCCCTCTGTGAAAATAACAAAAAAGGGGTGCAATGTGCACCCCCTTAAGTCTTCAAAAATTAACCTATAGTTGCAGCCTTTACTGCAGCGTTTGCCATACCGGAGATAGCGATAGTACAACCTGCGGACTGAACAGATTCAACGCCGTAACCGTTAACTACGAGAGCAGCGATTTCGGTAGCGGTAAGACCTTCACAAGCAGCGTTGAATACTTCAGCCTGTTCGAACCATTCTTTAACTACGCCGTCACCGTTAAGGTCAGTGCCGTAGGCAGCCATATTGTAGTTGGTGCCCTTTTCAAACTTGGTAGTAACTTCGGTAGCCATCTGGATTGCTTCACCTGCGGTGCCAAATCCAAATTCTGCATCAAAAGCATCGTTAGCAAGAACGATAACCTTGCCGTCCTTATCAACGGCAGCAGCGGCAACGGAGATAGCAAGAACGTGCTTGCCTTCTACTTCTGCATCAGCATCAACAGCGTCATCGGAAACGGTAACGATACCGGTATTAAGAGTTGCGGATGCGGTAGCGGCAGACTCGGAAACGTTTGCCATAGCCTTTTCAAGGGCAAAGATAAAGTCGGAAATACCGATGGTGCAACCAGCGTTGATCACTTCCTCGGTACCCTTATAACCGTTAACGATGGAAGCCTTAGCTTCTTCGAGGGTCTTGCCAGCGAGAGCAGTTTCAAGAGCGTCTACCTGAGCGTACCACTCAAGAGTTGCACCGCCCCAAGCTACCATACCGTAGGAGTCGCCCTGTTCCTTCTTGGTGAGGAACTCACCGGTGGCAACTGCCTTACCTTCGGAGGTATAAGCTACAGAGTTTTCAGCGGTATCGAAATCAACCTTTACGATTTTGCCTGCTTCGTCAACAAGAACAGCAGCAACGGTAACGCAAACAGCGGCAGAGCCGTTGGTTTCGCCCTCTGCAGAGGTGGGCTCTTCGTAATAAGCGTAAACGCCCATACCGAACTTGAGATTTGCTTCCTCTTCGGTCTTGTCGCATCCTACAAAAGCGAATGCGGAAAGTATCATAAGAGCAGCAAGAATAATGGAAATTGTCTTTTTCATAGTTACTCTTCCTTTATAATATTAGTATTTTATTTGAGGCATAATTTTAACCCAAGTTATTATGCCATAAAACGCCAATTATGTCAATAGCACTTTTCAAATGTTACATTTTTGTCTTAAGTTGTTTCACTTTTTCAACAAAAAATGACCCCGCAAGTCCAATAAATATACCTGCAAGTGTTCCGGTAACGGTAAGGACCACCATATAGTAGCCTATTTCGGCTCTCTCAAAAATAATCATTGCCAACAGTATCTGGCCAAGATTATGAGATACGCCGCCAACAACACTTACCCCCAGTGGAGAAAAAAGATTAATCCTTTTACAGATTATCATAAGGATCATACTGAGAAATGCTCCCGCAAAGCTATACGCAAGGGTAAGAGGTGTTCCGAACAAAAGAGCCGCAATACATATTCGCATAAAAGACACCGCACAAGCTTCCTTTACGCCGAAAGAATAAAGAACCGCAACTATTATTATATTCGGTAGACCCACCTTTATTCCGGGAACAGCCGCCCAAATGGGAGGCAAAAGGCTTTCAATATAAGCCAAAATCAGGGCTATGGTCACAAACATGGCCAGAACCACGGTTTTTTTTACTCGTTTATTCATAATCTCAAACCAACAGTCAGGAAACCATATCTATTTCCGAATCGTTATCGGTTTCAATATGAATAACCAGTTTATGGGGCAGACAAACGATAGTTTCGCCCGTCCTGCTTATTGCTCTGTGAGAAACACAAATACCGTCGGGGCAGTTTGCCTCGGTAACCGAGGCTTTACCGTCTTTAATGACCAATTCGTTAACGTATTCGCCATTCTCACCCGAAACAATGGGATACTCGCCCTCTTCAGAGAGAGAATATCTGGCGATCTCCCTGTCATCAACGGTAACCACCGCCCAGTCACCACCTTCACTGCCCAAAAGAAATATGACAAAGAAGATTATGGCGGCCATAACGAAGGCTAATATAAGAATAATATCGTTACGAAGCCTGCTTTTTGCAGGCTTTTTTTCTGCATTACTCATCTTGTTACATGGGATCGGGTATATGGAAAAAGTCGGTATGCTTAAGGCATTTTACGGGACACGCATCTACGCATATACCGCAACCGGTACATTTGTCATAATCCACGTAAGCAAGATTGTCTTTTATGGTTATAGCCCCCTCGGGACAAACCTTCTGGCACTTTCCGCAGGCAATACAACCGTTCTTGCACACTTTGCGGACAAGGGCGCCCTTTTCGTGATTACGGCACATATCAACCGTCTTAACGTCACGGGAAACCAAAGCTATCAGCTTCTTAGGGCAGGTGCTTTCACAAAGACCGCATCCTACACATTCACGGCTGTCAATTCTGGCAACGCCGTTGCTAATATGAATCGCCTCAACGGGACAAACTGCAACGCAGTCACCCAGACCCAGACACCCATAAGCGCAGGTTCCGGGGCCGCCGTAAAGCATACTTGCGGCACGGCAGGAATAGTTACCGTCGAGGAGCGCTTTTTTGGAAGTAGCCGAAGGTGTACCGTTGCAGCGCACAAAGGCAACCTCAAGCTTTACGGGTTCAGCTTCAACTTCCAAAATACGGGAAAGTTCCTCCGCAACCTCATTACCACCGGGGATACAGAGATTGGGCTTTGCAGTACCCTCAAGGATAGCCTTTGCATAATCGTCACAGCCAGAGCATCCGCAGGCGCCGCAGTTGGCACCGGGAAGGCAGGCGCGGACGACGGAATATCTTTCGTCTTCCTTAAGACCAAAGAAATGATTGGCTACTGCAAGAATTATACCGGCTATAAGGCCAACAGCCGCAACTACGGCAATAGCTATCAAAACGTCATCTAACATATTTTCCCCCTTAATTAAGCAAACAGATTATCCACTACTCCGGAGAATCCAAAGAACGCCAGAGATACAATGGATGCGGCAACGAGGGTTACGGGCAGTCCTTTGAAGGACTGAGGAATGGTACTTTCGTCTATTCTTGAGCGTACTCCGCTGAAAAGAACCATAGCCAGAAGGAAACCAAGGCCGCAACCGAGAGCGCTTACCATAGACTCAAGGAAATTATAGCCGTCAGTTATATTCTGAATGGTAACACCCAATACGGCACAGTTGGTGGTAATCAAAGGCAGATACACGCCAAGGCTCTTGTAAAGGGAGGGAATATACTTCTTAAGGACTATCTCGGTAAACTGAACCAGCGTGGCAATAACAAGGATGAACACGATGGTCTGCATATATCCGAGGCCGAATTTTTCAAGAATAAAATACTGTATAGGCCAGGTTACCGCAGTAGCGGCAAGCATTACGAAAATAACCGCAATACCCATACCCGTAGCCTGATTGAGTTTTTTGGAAACGCCCAGGAAGGGACATATTCCGAGGAATCTGCTCAAAACGTAGTTATTGACCAGAACGGACGACATAAGAATGATTATAAGAGTCTTGAAGGTTTCCATACTTATTTGTCCTCCTTATCTACGGTAGATATACAATCTTCACCGCCGCCGCAAATAGCAGCAGAGGGGCAGCCTTCACAAGAGAAGCTCTTCTTTACGGGAAGTTTGCCTTTAGTAATCTTATTTACTACAGCAATGAGTATACCGAATACCAAGAATCCGCCGGGAGCCTTTACCATAAAGTCTATAGTATGGTCAACCATAAAGGGAATCTCTATACCGGCAAAGGAGCCGCTACCGAGAACCTCTCTGATCGTAGCCATGGCGAGAAGAGCAAGGGTGAAGCCTAAGCCCATACCTACACCGTCGAGAGCTGAACGACCTACGGAGTTTTTACCCGCAAACATCTCGGCTCTGCCAAGAATTATGCAGTTAACTGTTATCAAGGCAAGATAAACGCCCAAAAGATCGTAAAGTTCGGGAAGGTAAGCGTGCATAAACATCTGAACGAGAGTTACGAAGCCTGCAATAATTATGATATAGCAGGGAATACGCACCGTATCGGGAATTATCTTTCTTAGAAGAGAGATAACCACGTTAGAGCATATAAGCACCGCCATAGCGGCAAGGCCCATACTCAACGCGCCGATTACGCCTGTTGTGGTGGCAAGGGTGGGACAGGTTCCCAAAACGAGAACAAATACGGGGTTTTCCAGAAGGATACCCTTCAGTAAAATAGAAAGATTTCCATTACGTTTCATTACTGTTCTCCTCCTGTTAATATTTTAACGGTGTCAAACACCTTAGAAATTGCACTCATATAACCGTTTGTGGTATAGGTTGAGCCGTTTATTGCATCAACGGCGTTGTAATTGGTTTCATCCTTGCCGTTGAACTGACTGTAGAACCAAGGCTCAGCACAAGCGGCGCCAAAGCCGTCACTTTCAGCCTGAGATACGGTTTCACAAGCGATGATTCGACCTTCGGGGGTAGCGGAAACGCGGATATAGATGTATTCGCCGGAAGCTATATATTTGTCGCCTCGTATACCGTAACCGGAAGCCTTAAGGTCAAACACGAAATTACCCGTAGCGGTGACGGAAACGCTAACCACCTGAGTGGGAATATTTTCATAAGAAGAAATATCAAGGGGCTGAAGATTGGATGCAACCACCTTACCGTAAGCTTCGGTAACGATGGCATTGAGGTCTTCGGATGCCTCGGTAACGATATTTCCGTCAGCGACTACACCTATGAAGGTTTCATCAACAACGAAAACATATCCGCTTCCGTTATCGGCAACATATACGGAAGAAATACCCGTCAGGTCTTCTACCATAAACCAAGGAGTAAAGGAGCCTTCGCCTGCAGGAAGAGCAGTGGAGAGATTTTCAGCAAGTATCTCTTCTTCGGTACGGAGGTCAACAGAGCCGCCGTTAAGAATTGTAAAGGCGTTAAGTGCGTCTTTTACAGCGTTTTTATATGCTGCAGTAGTCTTGGTTGCGCCCGAAATAGTGTCGACGTCGGCAACTGTCTGGTCGTTTACGCCCTTGAAGTTTTCGCCGTAAGTTTTTTCATAGCCAAGGGTTTCGCTTGATGCGGTGCACACAGCGCCGGTAACAGAGCCGGAAGCATCAACGCCGCACATTATTACCATACTCTGTCCGTAACCAGATGTTACGAGTTTAAACACGTAACCGCCGCTGGCTTCGGAATAAGCTTCGCTAACGGTAGAAGGAAGGGTAACGGTGGTAAGATCCACCTTTTCAAAACCTGTTCCTTCGGGCATTACCACAAGGAGTGCCTCATTTTCAGCAGCAGCGTCTGCCGCTTTTATGATAGGTTCGGTAATTGAGTTTGCCAAAGCAAGAGCCATGGAGATAACTATACATATTACGGAAAGAACTACTATGCTTTTGATATGTTTTTTCATCCCTTTTTACCTCCGAACACTCTATGGGCAGTCCATCTGTCTATATAAGGAGTAAGGATATTCATAAGAAGAATAGCAAAAGAAACGCCCTCGGGATAAACGCCCCAGAAACGTATAAGTACCGTTATCAGACCGCAGCCTATACCGAACAACAGTCTTCCCGAGCGATTTATGGGAGAAGTTGCGTAATCGGTTGCCATAAAGAAAGCACCGATGAAAAGACCGCCCGACAAGGTAAGTTCGAGAGCAACGAGGATGTCGCCTTCTATGAGGAAGGAAAGAAGGAATACGGTAGCGATAAAGCCCACGGGGCAGTGCCAGGAAATTATACCACGAGCGATAAGATAGATACCGCCGATAAGCAAGGCAAGGGAACAAGTTTCTCCGATAGCGCCGCCGTGTCTACCAAGGAAGAGGTCAAGAAGAGAGATCTCTCCGTCCGAGGCAATTATTTCAAGAGGAGTAGCACCGGAAACGCCGTCCACCAAGGGGAAGGCGACCTTCGCCATAGAGCCGAAGGCTACTATCATAAACACGCGGGCAGCGATTGCAGGATTTGCAAAATTCTGACCGATACCGCCAAAGAAGCATTTTACAACAACTATTGCAAAGACAGAACCTATTGCTGCCTGCCAAAGAGGCACGTTTGCGGGCAGGTTAAGGGCCAAAAGAACGCCCGTTACCACCGCACTCAAATCCTGTATAGAGCGAGGCTTCTTTGCAAGAACATTAAAGAAAAACTCAGAGAAAACGCATACGGCCACGCAAATGCTGATAACGGCGACGGAGCGAAGACCGAAAATCAAAGTACCGGCCACCATGGCGGGAATGAGGGAGATTATAACCTCAAGCATAATGCTACGGGTTGATCGGCCACTGTGTATGTGGGGAGATACCGACAGATGAAGATTATCAGACACTATCAATTACCTCCTTTAGCCTTTGCGGCCTCTTGTTTCATATAGTCTTTAGCCAATTTATTGGTCATTACCAGCTGTATTCTGGAAGGACAAACGTAAGCGCAGCATCCGCACTCCATACAGAGATTAGCGTCTACAGCAATCAGCTTTTGCAGATCTCTGTTACGGTATGCTTTTGCTATAACGGCGGGGTTAAGGCCGAAGGGACACTGATTTGCGCAGGAGCCGCAGTGAATACACTGGGTGCTTTCGGGCAATACAGTTTCCTTCTCGGTAAAGGCCAGAACTGCGTTTGTATTTTTAAGAACGGGAGCAGTCAGGTCGGGGACGGCAATACCCATCATAGGGCCGCCGTATATAACCTTTGCGGGCGAGGCAGAGAATCCGCCGCAAAATTCAAAGACGTCTGCCAAAGAGGCGCCTATGGGGGCAATAACGTTCTTGGGCTCCTTTACGGCACCGCCGTCTACGGTTATACATTTTTCAACCAAGGGCATACCGGTTTTTATATACTTACCTATGGTGGCGACGGTCGTACAGTTGCAAACCACGCAGCCTACGTCTATAGGCAGGCATCTCTCTTCAACGATTCTGCCTACGGTATGATAGATAAGAACCTTTTCGCCGCCCTGAGGATAAATGGAAGGCAACACGGAAACGCTTCTGTTCTTTTTCTTTGCGGCAAGCTTCTTCATGTTTGAAATAGCCTTTCGCTTGTTGCTTTCAACGGCTATTATCACCTTGTCCACGTTGAGATATTTCTCTATCATATCAAGAGCAGTTTCCATATCGTCAACGTTATCTATCATAGTGCGAGTGTCGCTTGTTATATAAGGCTCACATTCGGCGCCGTTGATAATGAAATATTCTATTTTTTTAGACTCATCCACACCGAGCTTTACGTCAGTGGGGAAGCCTGCGCCTCCAAGACCTACTATACCGCTATTGCGGACAGCCTTGAGGAAATCTGCCTTATTTTCTATATGAGGGGGTGTAATATCGGAACAAAGAGTCATTTCTCCATCAGACTCAATGGTGATAGCGGGACCTTTTGTACCGTTGTTAAAAAGAACCCTGTCTATGCCCTTAACCGTACCCGAAACACTGGAGTGAACGGGAGCGGAGATCTTGCCGTCGGGGGCGCCTATAAGAGTACCTACGTCTACGTGGTCGCCAACCTTAACGGTAGGAATAGCGGGATTACCGATGTGCATAGACATAAGGATACTTACGCTTTTGGGAGGCGTCATTCTTACGGCCGCCATATTCGCCGTATTCTTCTTGTGGGGCAAGCGGACACCGTGAAGAGAAAATGCCATAATAAAACCTACCTTTCTTTATGGGAAAGTATATATTAACTCAGTATTTTTGAGTGTATTCTGCCCTTTAAAAAATGCTAACATACACTCTTTTAATTATACAGTATTTTTTCAATTCTGTCAACAGTTATTTTAACTTTATCCCCATAAAAGACACCGAATATTCGAGAATAATTGACTATTACGGTGCTTTTTGGTAAACTGACTTGACAAAATAAGACTAATAATATATAATAGTCTAAAGCAAAGACAAATATAGGAGAAAAAGATGAACGTTATTGAACACGCCGTAGAATTAATTCTGCCCTATATAATTACAGTTTTGGAAATTATGGGTATCGTTATCGTTTTCTGGTCTGGAATCGTAGGGTTCTGGCACTTTATCCAGAACACATTTATGAAAAAGAATCTGGATATACAAAACGGTCTTGCCCAGGGATTAGCCACGGGACTTGAATTCAAAATGGCGGCAGAGATTCTCAAAACTGTTCTGGTTCGCAGTATGGACGAGCTTTACATTCTCGGTGCCGTAATACTGCTCAGGGCAATTTTGAGCGTGCTGATTCATTTTGAAATGAAAAGATCCAAAGACGATCATAATTGAACCATAAAAAAATCGGCTCACCCACATTTTATTTTAACTCTTAGGATTGATATTTAATGACTCTCGAAAAAAATACCGACAGAAATCAGATATTTCTCTATACTGTTTTTTGGTCGGTAATATTCCTCATTTCCGCCCCCATTGGGTGCATAATTAGTGGAGAAGGAACTGATATTTTTTATAATCTTTTCCTTATTCTCACCTCCCCCTCAAAGCTGGTAACAGACTACTTTAATATCGGAGGACTGGGAAGCACCCTTCTCAATACCGCCGTATGCGGCATTGCCTGTAACTTGATAACCCTCTTTGCAAAAGCAAAGAACAACACTCACATTCTCCCGGGATATTTTCTTGTGGTGGCCCATTGCTTCTACGGTCTTAACTTCGTAAATATGTGGCCCCCCTTCATAGGAGTATACATATTCTGCAAGGTTACAAAAAGAAATTTTGCGGAAAATCTGCATATTGCCATGTTTGCCACCGCTCTCGGCCCCTTTATAAGCGACTTCCTCTTCAGATACACATTGGGAGACCAATTTGTTTTCGGAAACCCGAAGGTTACGGTGACAGGAATCATACTGGCTCTTCTTTTCGGTCTGGCAACGGGATTTATAGTACCCGCGTTATTACCAGGCA
>JAZSCR010000140.1:0-11878 GCA_045530715.1 Eubacteriales bacterium | reverse complement strand
CTATAGCCCTTGCGGACTAAAAATGCGTATATTTTAGGTTTGTTTTCCTTTGTAAGGGGTTGGCCTCGGAGCTTTTTCGAAATAAGGGAAAGAATCTTCTTCTCGTCCTCGTCTTCGGCTTTGTCCTCTTTTGCGGCAGCTATAAGCTCCTTTGCCAATTCGGTGGGGATACCCTTTGCGCACATGGCGGAAAGAACGCGGCTTTCACCGTACTTCTCTCCGTACCTGCGGCAGAGTATCTCTCCGTATCTTCTGTCGTTAACGAAGTTCTTCTTTACGCATACGGCAACTGCCGCCGCCGCATCCTCTTCGGAGTAGTAGAGTCTTTTGAGCTTTTCAAACATGCCCTTTTCCGAATAGTCGCTTCTTTCAAGAAGGCGGTAGGCCTTTTCCAAGGCGGTGCAGTTTGGAGGAACTCCGGGTTGACGTCTTTTATACATTTGGGGTTACTTTATTCTTCGTCGGGGTCAAATCCTGCAGCGGTGAGGCTTACGGATTTCTTTGCCCTTGCTTTAGCGGCATCTACGGTTACAGCCTTCTTTGCCGCCATGGTTTCTGCCTTTTTCTGATTGAGCTCGTTGAGCTTTGTCTCAATGGCCTTTTCTATTTCAGCGTAAAGGTCGGGATTGTTCTTTATAGCTTCCTTGGCGTTATCTCTGCCCTGAGCAAGACGTTCGCCGTTGTAGGAGAACCAAGCGCCCGCCTTCTGTACTATATCCATCTTAACAGCCGTGTCAAGTATTTCACCTTCACGGGAAATACCCTTGCCGAACATGATGTCAAATTCAGCTTCTTTGAAGGGAGGAGCCATCTTATTCTTAACAACCTTTACTCTGGTGTGGGAGCCTACGGCTTCACCTGCTACCTTAAGGGTTTCAACTCTTCTTACGTCAAGACGTACGGAAGCGTAGAACTTAAGAGCCTTACCGCCCGTGGTGGTTTCGGTGGGTCCGTACATAACGCCAACCTTTTCACGGAGCTGGTTGATAAATACGACTACGCAAGAGGTCTTAGAGATTATACCTGCAAGCTTTCTCAGAGCCTGGGACATAAGTCTTGCCTGAAGACCTACGTGGGCATCACCCATTTCGTCCTCTATTTCCTGACGGGGAACGAGGGCGGCAACGGAGTCTATGATAATAGCATCTATGGCGCCGGAACGAACCAGGGTCTCTGTTATCTCAAGAGCCTGTTCGCCGTTATCGGGCTGTGCAACGAGAAGGGAGTCGGTGTCTACGCCCAGATTTTTTGCATAGGTGGGGTCGAGAGCGTGTTCGGCGTCGATAAAAGCGCATATACCGCCAAGCTTCTGCGCTTCGGCAAGGATATGTAGTGCAAGGGTGGTTTTACCCGAGCTTTCGGGACCGTATATTTCAATTATTCTTCCCTTGGGTACGCCGCCGATTCCGAGAGCAAGGTCAAGGGAGTAGGAGCCTGTGGGGATATGGGCAACGGTAGTTCCGGCAGAGCCGCCCAGAGTCATGACCGAGCCTTTGCCGTATTGCTTTTCTATTTGGTTCAGAGCCGCATCAAGGGCTTTTTTTCTGTCTTCGTTCATTTTTTACCTCCGCAGGTGAATTAATATATACTATATAAATAATTATATATCATTACCGCAAAAAAATCAATAGTGCAGATGTGAACTTTTTCTAAAACATCACCTATTGTGATTTGTTTTGGTGTGAATATCACATCGAATGAGCCTTTAACAACGGTGATAATAAAAAATTCCCCCAAAGGATTTTACCTTTGGGGGATTAATGATATTATTTGTCGTTATCTCTTATCTGTCTGCGCTTTATTTTGCCTGAAATGGTCTTGGGTAAAGCATCTACAAACTCGACTATTCTGGGGTACTTGTAGGGAGCAGTGACCTTCTTAACATGGTTCTGAAGCTCCTTTTTAAGTTCCTCGGAAGGGGTGTATCCTTTTGCGAGAACGACGGTGGCCTTAACTATCTGACCTCTTTCGGGGTCGGGAACGGCGGTGATAGCGGTCTCAAGAACTGCGGGATGCTCGATAAGAGCAGACTCAACCTCGAAGGGGCCTATCCTGTAGCCGCTGGACTTAATAACGTCGTCGCCTCTTCCGATGAACCATATGTATCCGTCCTCGTCCTTCCACGCCATATCACCCGTATGGTAATATCCGTCGTGGAACGCTTCGGCGGTGGCTTCGGGGTTATTTCTGTAACGGGTAACTATACCTGCGGGAATACCGTTTTTTGTGCTGATACATATTTCACCCTCTTCACCCGCCTGACATTCAACGCCGTTAGCATCGATTATCTTGATGTTGAAGTGGGGAGAAGGACGGCCCGTAGAGCCGCACTTGGGCTCAATCCAGGGGAAGGTTGCGATAATTACGCAGGTTTCGGTCTGACCGAATCCTTCACGGAGTTCAATGCCTCCCGTAAGAGTCTTCCACTGCTTATATACCTCACCGTTGAGGGGCTCACCTGCCGTATAGCTTGCTCTGAGAGAGGAGAGGTCGTACTTTGATACGTCTTCCTTTATCATAAAGCGGTATATGGTGGGGGGAGCGCAGAAGGTGGTTATTTTATTTTCCGATATTACGCGGAGAACATCGTTTGGCTGGAATCTGGTATCGTAGTCGTATACAAATATTTCGGCACCGCATATCCACTGACCGTAAAGCTTACCCCAAGCGCACTTTGCCCAGCCTGTATCGGCCATGGTGAAGTGAAGGTCGGTATCCCTTAAGTTCTGCCAGAAAGCGGCGGTAAGGATATGACCAAGGGGGTATGTATAGCAATGCTCCGCCATCTTGGGATGGGAAGTGGTACCCGACGTAAAGTATATCAGCATGGGGTCGGTATTTACGGTGACCCTTTCGATAGCAGTATCGGGCGCGTTTTCAATCTCTCTGTCAAGGTCAATATATCCTTCGGGAGCTCCGCATACGGATGCTACGGTTACTTCGGGATGGACAGCCTTAGCCTTATTGACGTGGTCTATAATAACGTCGTCATTTACCGTAACTATCCACTTTATTTCCCCTGCGGTGATTCTGTAATCAAGGTCGCTTTCGGTAAGAAGGTGGGTAGAGGGTATGGCTATTGCGCCTATTTTATGCAGAGCTATCATCAGATACCAGAACTGATATCTGCGCTTAAGCATAAGCATAACGGTGTCACCCTTTTTAACGCCTGCGGATATGAAATAATTGGCCGCTTTATTTGAAAGGCGGGATATATCGCCGAAGGTAAATTCCTTCTTTTCTCCCTTGTCGTTGCACCAAAGAAGTGCCTTCTGGTCGGGTGAAAGACGGGCATATTCGTCGATTATATCAAGACCGTAGTTGAAGTTTTCGGGTACACGGATTTCAAAGCGTTTTGAGAAATCCTTGTAAGACGTATATTCCGTGTCTATAAATCTGTTTAATAAGTTCAAAGTGTTTTTCTCCTCAAATGGTAATTACCAGAATTTTAGCTGTTTTATCATTCAAGGCCTTCATGCCATGGGGGTTGGTGGAGTCGAAGTAGAGAGAATCGCCCTCTTCAATGATAAGCTCTTTGTCGCCTATTTTGCAGAGATAACTGCCCTCAAGACAGTAGTGATACTCCTGTCCCAGATGAGCATTGACGGAAACGTCAGGGTTATCGTTGGGCTCAACGTATACCATAAGGGGCTCTACTTTTCTGGTGGAAAAATTGAAAGCCAGGTTTTCGTACTTGTAGGCGTTATTTCTTTCCACTGAAACGCCTCTTCCTTTTTTGACGAGGGAATAGGTCTTGAGCTTTGCCTTTTCTCCCGTAAGGAGTTCAGTCATGGAAATGTTGAGGATAGTACACGCTTCCAAAAGCACGCTGACGGGAATCATAGTGTCCCCATCCTCAAGAGCTCTGTATTCGGCTTCGGTTATATGCATGGCTTGGGCCATATCGTAAACCGATACGTCGGACAATAAACGTATCCCACGCAATCTTTCGGCGATTTCGGAATTCTTTATTGCCACAGTACACACCTTCCTTCTGAAAAATCTGAATTAGTCGTTGTATCCGTATCCAAGTTCAAGAGCCTGGATATTCTTTTCTACCATATCTGCCTTCTTTGCGGGAACGGCTTTTCTTATGGCGGCAACTACCTCGTCAAAGGTAGCAACTCCGGTCTTCTTTACAAAATAGCCGAGAGCTATGATGTTTGCAAGACCGTTAAGGCCGTTTTCCTTAGCCATTATGGTGGCGGGAATGGGGCAGAGTGTTATATCGGTTCTGTCAGTCGTTGCGTTAATAAGGAAGCTATCGTAAATAACGGTTCCCTGGGGAGCAACGGTGCCGATAAACTTAAGGAATGAGGGAGTATTGAGGGCGAAAAGCTGCTGAGGCTCGGTTACGAGGGGGGAGGCTATGGGGTTTGCATCTATACAAACGGAGCAGTTAGACGTACCGCCCCTCATTTCGGGGCCGTAAGAGGGGAGAAGGGATACTTCGTTATTCTGTATCATACCGGTGTAGGCCATTATTTTTGCGGCAAACTGAATGCCCTGGCCGCCAAATCCGGCAAAAAGCATATTATAAGACATTACTTCTCCTCCTTAGTTTTATCTTTGTAAACGCCAAGGGGATAGTAAGGAATCATATTTTCCTTGAGCCAGTTGAAGGCATCTCTGGGAGTGAGACCCCAGTTTGTGGGACAGGTGGAGAGAACTTCAACTATGGAGAAGCCCTTCTTGTCTATCTGGGTCTGGAAAGCCTTTTTAATGGCTGCCTTTGCGTTGTTAATATTCTTTGTATCGTGTACGCTTACTCTTTCAGCGTACGCAACGCCGTCGAGGGTGGAGAGCATTTCGCTTACTCTGATGGGGTAACCTGCAGAGTTTACGTCACGGCCGTAGGGAGTGGTCTGGGTTACCTGGCCGGGGAGGGTGGTAGGAGCCATCTGGCCGCCGGTCATACCGTAAATAGCGTTGTTGATGAAGATAATGGTGATATTTTCACCTCTGGTTGCGGCGTGTACGGTTTCGGCAGTACCGATTGCTGCAAGGTCACCGTCGCCCTGATAGGTGAATACAACGTTGTCGGGAAGGGCTCTCTTGATACCGGTGGCAACGGCGGGAGCTCTGCCGTGAGCTGCTTCTACCATGTCGCAGGAGAAGTAGTCGTAAGCCATAACGGAGCATCCTACGGGTGCAACACCGACCGTGTTGCCGAGAACACCAAGCTCTTCAAGGGATTCTGCTACAAGTCTGTGGATTATACCGTGAGCACAGCCGGGGCAGTAGTGGAAGGGAACGTCGGTAAGACCTTCGGTCTTTTTGAATACGTATGCCATATTATTCTGCCTCCTTTGCTGTTTTAACTATATAATCGTAAACTTCCTTGGGAGTGGGGATAATACCGCCTACGCGGTTAACCAACTCTACGGGCTTTTTACATTCAACGGCCAGTTTAACGTCGTCCATCATCTGGCCCATATTCATCTCAACGGAGATTATTTTCTTAACGTTGGGGTTATCCTTTATCTTTTCAAAGGCCTTTACGGGGAAGGGGTAAAGGGTCTGGGGTCTGATAAGACCAACCTTGATACCTTCAGCTCTTGCCTTTTCAATGGCGCTCTTTGCAATACGGGATGCTACGCCGAAAGCGGTAACGATGATTTCTGCATCTTCGGTGAGGTATTCTTCCCAAGCCTGCTCTTCTGCGCAAAGCTTTGCGTATCTTTCGAATCTTTCAAAGTTTGTTCTTTCAAGATCCTCGGGCTTAAGATAGAGAGAGTTAACGATATTGTGCTTTCTCTGGTTCTTATGGCCGTTGGTAGCCCAGGGCTTTTCAACGGGGACGTACTCGGAAGCATCGGGGAACTCAACGGGTTCCATCATCTGTCCGAGGGTACCGTCTGCAAGTATCATGGCGGGCATTCTGTATTTTTCAGCCAGGTCAAAAGCCTTGCCAACGAAGGATACCATTTCGGTAACGGTTGCGGGAGCAAGAACTATAAGGTGGAAGTCACCGTGACCGGGAGCCTTTGTAGCCTGATTGTAGTCGGACTGGGAGGGCTGAATACCGCCAAGACCGGGGCCGCCTCTCTGAATGTTAAGAATAAGACAGGGAAGGTCGGAGCCTGCTATGTAGGATATACCTTCGCTCTTGAGGGATATACCGGGAGAAGAGGAGGAGGTCATAGCTCTGACACCTGCGGAAGCGGCGCCGAGTACCATATTGATGGCGGCTATTTCACTTTCTGCCTGAAGGAAGGTTCCTCCGATTTTAGGCATCTTTTTTGCCATATAAGCGGAGATTTCTGTTTGGGGAGTTATGGGGTAACCGAAAAAGTGGCGACAGCCTGCTCTTATAGCGGCTTCAGCAATGGCTTCGTTACCCTTCATTAATACTTTTTCCATATATGAAGTTCATTCCTTTCTCAATAACTGACCTGGCCTTATATCTTTTCGATGGTAATGGCGCAGTCGGGACAGGTTTTGGCGCAGAATGCGCAACCGATACACTTTGACTCGTCGGTCATTGCCGCAGGGCTATAACCCTTTTCGGTCAAATTGTCGGGATCCAGCTTGAGAAGCTTCTTGGGACAAGCATCCACACAAAGCCCACAGCCCTTGCACACGACGGTGTTTATGGTAAACCTTATCATGTTTAAGCCTCCTTGGGTATGTACCGAAGACACGGTACGTCAAATTTTTAATATCTATTAGTATATCATACAATATGTTACAAAAGAATAGACGATAGGTTGCAAAATACCGAACATTCTTTAGTATTTTATCTTGCTAAAGTGTTATATGCTTTTCGTATGTATTTTCAGTCGGTAAAGGTCGGCATCCGTATCCCATTCAGTGGAGGATTCCAGGCAAGTAAAAAGCAGAGGAAGTCCACATTTTTCGGAAAGGGCGAGGGCTTCTTGCAGACCCTCTTCCAGTATGTTTTTATCTGTCAGATAAGCGATATTGGAATTGTTTACTATACCGTCTGCTTTAAGGCGGGAATTTGCCTCTATATCGCGGAGATACTCTTCCATATCGGAAGCAGTTTCCGTAAGGGGACGGAACTTGTTCGTAACGTAAATCATTGCGTATCCCTGCTCTTCAAGACGGGTGGCAAACATTCCCAGCACGATAGCTCCCGCATCGTCGCCTCCCACGTCCCAGATTATACGTCTGTTCATTGAAAATACCGAGTAAATGGCAGCGGGAAGGGAAGGTGTATCAAGGTTTGTGTTTGCAAAATTGGGGGATAAAACCTTAACGCCCGCTTCTTCCAAAATATCCTTATTGTCGGTAGACCGGAAGTAGGGATTTACTATATCGCAGTCTACCAGACAGACCTCTTCCGTTTTTGCCAAATCAAGGGCCAGGTTAACTGCAATATTTGTTTTGCCCGTACCGTAATGGCCGGTGACTATTATGTGTTTTTTGTCTATGTTTTTTAACTGTAAAATTTCTTTTGCGGATAAAGTCATAGCTGTACTCCTATTTCTTACTTTCTTTATTATAACTCAAAAAACAAGTCAAAGCAAGGGAAAAAGTATGAAAAAAAGGGTTCGAAAAAAAATGATGAAAATGTTTACTCTTATATTCAAACCTCAACGGCGCAAACTTCTTTTCGTAGGTTGCGGCATTGGGAAATAAAAATTGTTTTTTGTACCGAAATCCGCCCTACGCAAAACTTGAATGGGTTTTTTAAGTTGCCTTTTAAGGTGACGTTGGGGAGATTTATGATAAAGAAGTTTTTTAAAAAATGCAAGACTTTTGCTTTGTCAGCGGTGGGTGTCTGCCTTCTGCTTGGCGTATACGGCGCCTGCGTAAACGCCGTACCCGACAGTATCAGCACATACCACGGAGCAGAGGTCTTTTCATATCCGATTACTACTATGTCCTCGGGAGACGTGACCGAGGATTCTGAGGGAAACAAATCATATCAGGCACAGGCATCTATTTTAGGCGTTATACCTCTTAAGAGCGTTACCGTAACGTCCACAGAGAGACCAACCGTTATTCCGGGAGGCGAGGCCTTTGGACTGAAATTTTACACCGAGGGCGTTATCGTTGTTGGGGTTGAGAGCTTTGAATCTCAGGACGGAAAAAGCGTTTCTCCCGCAGGGGATAAGGATATACGGCTAAACGATATAATAACTGCCATAAACGGACAGGCTGTAAACTCAAACGACGATCTTCTTTCCATTATAGGAAAGTCTGAAGGAAAGCCTCAAAAGCTTACTGTGAAAAGAGGCCACGATACCTTTAAGGTTTCGGTAACTCCCGTGAAAAACTCCGACGGCTTATACAAAATCGGAGTATGGGTGAGAGATAGCACGGCGGGCATAGGTACTGTTACCTTTTACCTTGAAAACGGCGCCTTCGGAAGTCTCGGTCACGGAATATGCGACGTGGATACGGGAGAGCTTCTTCCCTTGAGGAGCGCAAGCTGTTGGGGTGTGGAGATTTTTGACGTAAACAAAAGCTTGCGTGGACAACCGGGTGAGCTTAGGGGTGTTTTTGACGACGACGCTTCCATAGGTAATCTTGTAAAAAACACCGTGGTGGGCGGCTTTGGCGTAGTTAACGAAGGGTACCAACTTAAGGAAGATCGCATAGAAGTAGCCTTGAGCAGTGAGGTTAAGGAAGGAGCCGTCACTATAATCAGTACGGTGGACGGCAAAGGGCCTTGCGAGTATTCTGCTGAAATAGTGAGGATAAACCGCTCTGCAGACGGAAACTCCAAAAATATGCTCATAAAAATAACCGACCAAAAGCTCCTTGAGAAAACGGGCGGTATCGTTCAGGGAATGTCGGGCAGTCCCATAATTCAGAACGGAAGACTGGTTGGGGCCGTGACCCACGTCCTTGTAAATCAGCCCGAGATGGGGTACGGGATATTTATTGAGAATATGTTGGCGCAGATATCGGATATTGCGTAGCTAAAAGAAGAGGCGAAAACTTTCGCCTCTTCTTTTGTATTGTTCCGATATGCCACGGTTTTGACATACATCTGTGTTAATATGAAATAAAATTTAGATCGGCAAGGAGAAACTGCTGTGAAGTCCGTCGGCTATTCATTCTGTTCATTTAACGAAGAAACAGGTGCCCTTATAAAAGGCATTACCGATAAATGGCTTATAGGAATAAGAGAAAGCAACCCTGCGATTCTTGATATGTTCAAGGAAAGAGATATAAAGCCTTACAGAAGATTTTCTGCCTGGTCGGGTGAATTTGCGGGAAAATATATTACAGGAGCTGCATATATATACCGTATCACACGGGATAAATCCCTTTACGATTATATAATAAAATTTATTGATGAATTTGTCTCTCTTCAGGCTGATGACGGATATCTGGGATGCTTTTCCAAGGATTGCCGCCTTACGGGTGTAATGCCACTTGAACCCGGTAAACCTCCACGAAATTGGGATGCCTGGTCACACTACCACTGTATGTACGGGCTTCTATTGTGGTATGACATTACGGGCAACGAGGAGTATTTCCGTTGCGTCGAGAGGGCCGCGCAACTGTTTTTGGATAAGTTTTACGGCAAAAAACCTAATCTCATAACAATAGGTTCCGCTGAAATGAATCTTGCCGTATATCATGTCTTTGCGAACCTTTACCGACGCACGGGAAAAGAAGAATATCTGATATTTGCAAAAAACGTCGAATCTGACGTTGAATCAGAAGGCGGCGGACAGTACTTGAGGTATGCTCTTGAAGAGAAGCCTTATTACCAATGTCCTAAACCCCGCTGGGAGAGTCTGCATATAATTCTTGGCTATGCCGAGATGTACCGCATTACCTCTGACGAAAAATATAAAGATGCTCTTGCACAGATATTTTACAGTATTCTCGAAACCGACGTCCATAACACGGGGGCGTTTTCTACCGATGAAAAAGCAGTGGGCGACCCTTGCAAAAAGGGAAATATAGAAACCTGTTGTGTCGTGGCCTATAACGCACTTGCTATAGAGGCCTTTTTTCTCACGGAAGACGTCCGTATATTGGAACATCTTGAGCGTTCTCATTACAATGCGGTCATGGGATATTATTCTCCCTCAGGAAGATGGTCAACCTATCATACTCCCATGGAGGGCGTAAAAGAGGCAAATTTTCATACTATAGGCTTCCAATGCCGCGCAGGCTCCCCTGAACTTAATTGTTGTTCGGTCAATGCTCCGAGAGGAGTAGGGTCCATAAGGGATTGGATGATGACTGAGGACGCGGAAGGTATTTATCTAAATTCTTATGAGGATATGGAAGTGCTTACCGACAGGGGTGAAAAACTGACGGTTTCGGGCGGATATCCTGCTTCCGGCAGAGTCACTGTCAGGGCTTCCGGATTTAATCGTCCTCTTAATCTTCGGATCCCATCGTGGGCAAAGGCGACGGTAGGTGTAAACGGAAATACCTATACTCCTGAATCCGGTAGATATTTTGAGATACCCTCTCTTTCTGAATCGTCGGAAATTGAGATCGATTTTGGGTTCTCTCCCTATATTGAAAAAGGAAGCAGCGATTACGCGGGAAGAAGCTGCGTATACGTAGGCCCCGTGCTGTATGGAATGGATGCATCGGATAACTGTCTTTCAGGGGAAGAGACGGAAAGAATTCTTTTGGAAGACATAACGTCGGCTATTCCAAAAAAACACGAGGACGGTAGTATACGAATTACCCTTCCCGACGGCAGAGTACTTAAAGATTTTTACCATCTGGGTGTCAGCGGAAGCTGGTATACCACGTGGTTGCAAATAGAATAACAAGATAATAGAAGTAAAAATATGTGGATTTCTACGACTGAAAACGAAAAATGGAGTATTGATAACAGTTTTTCCGATCAAAAAGGAACGGAAGTTATACTTAAAGAAAAGACCGGTAAGCCCATTTACGGTTGGGGTTGCTGTATAAGTGAAATATGCGCAATGGCGGTGTTCAGCCTTTCTCCTGAAAAGCAGAAGGAGATATTTGACCAGCTTTTCGGTGACGACGGCTGCAGATTTAACTATTGTCGCTTGTCTATCGGCGCCAACGACTTTGCTGAAAGCTGGTACAGCTATAACGAAACCGAGGGCGATTATGAGATGAAGAACTTCTCCATTGATAGGGATAAAAAGTATATTATTCCTGCAATAAGAGAAGCTCAGAAGCGTTCTCCTGAGATAAGGTTTTTTGCTTCCCCCTGGAGTCCTCCCACCTGGATGAAATTCCCCAAGGTCTGCAATTACGGTAAACTGGTTCAGACTGAAGAGAATATGAAAGCATACGCTCTTTATTTCAGAAAATTTATTGAGGCGTATGCGAAAGAGGGCATAAAAATATCCCAGATAATGCCTCAGAACGAAATATTCGCAGACCAGAAATTCCCCTCCTGCGTGTATAGTGAAGAGGAGTTTGAAAACTTTATTGCAAACTATCTTATTGATGAAATAGGCGACCTTGCCGAGATATGGTTCGGCACGGTGAATGGCCCCGAATCCTCAAAAGCATACGGTACTCATAACGGATTTTTAAATAAGTTTATGCAGAATCCCAAATGCAGAAAGCACGTTAAAGGCGCCGCGTTTCAGTGGGCAGGAAAGTATGCTATTATGCAGGCTCACGAGGACTATCCCGACCTTGACGTTATTCAGAGTGAATGCCAGTGCGGCGACGGAAAGAACAGCTGGGAATACGCTATGTATACCGCAGAGCTTATCCACCATTATTTCAGGTTCGGCGCAAGAGCTAACGTATATTGGAATATGGCGTTGGACAACGACGGACTCAGCACCTGGGGCTGGCGACAGAATTCTCTTATCAGCGTAAAGGACGGAGAGTATACCTTTAATCCTGAGTTCTATCTGTTTAAGCACTTCGGACATTTTGTTGACAGGGATGCTGTAAGGATAGAAACTGCAGGGGAATTTAGCTCAAATAC
>JAZSCR010000120.1:0-3419 GCA_045530715.1 Eubacteriales bacterium | reverse complement strand
TCACCCATGTTACCGAATGCCATTGCCTGTACGTTTACTGCTGTACCCCAGCTGTAGGGAATGTCGTTGTCTCTACGGTAGATGTTTGCACGAGGGTTGTCCCAGCTGCGGCACACGGCCTGTACTGCGCCGAAGAGCTGTCCCTTTGCATCGGAGGGGAAATCGGAGCCGATCTTTGCCTTGTATTCAGCCTTGAACTGAGAAGCGAGTTCCCTCAGATCGTCTGCGGTGAGCTCAACGTCTTGGGTAACGGCCTTTTCTTCTTTCATCTTGTCGATGAGCTGTTCGAAGTACTTCTTACCAACTTCCATAACGACGTCGGAGTACATCTGGATAAAGCGGCGGTAGCAGTCCCAAGCCCAACGGGGGTTGCCGGTGGTTTCAGCGAGAGCGTTAACAACGTCTTCGCCCTGTGCATTGATAAGGAATTCGCCCATAAGCTTCTTTTCGCCGGTAGCAGGGTCACGGGTAAAGGCAACGCCGGTACCGCAGTTGTCGCCCATGTTACCGAAAGCCATAGCCTGAACGTTAACGGCAGTACCCCAAGAATAGGGAATGTCGTTGTCACGTCTGTAAACGTTAGCTCTGGGGTTGTCCCAAGAACGGAATACGGCCTTTACAGCGCCCATAAGCTGTTCCTTGGGGTCAGAGGGGAAGTCTGCACCGATCTTAGCCTTGTATTCAGCCTTGAACTGACCTGCAAGTTCCTTAAGGTCGTCAGCAGTAAGGTCAACGTCGTAAACAACGCCCTTAGCTTCCTTCATTTCGTCGATAAGTTCTTCAAAGTACTTCTTGCCGACTTCCATAACAACGTCGGAGTACATCTGAATAAATCTTCTGTAGCAGTCCCAAGCCCATCTGGGGTTGCCGGACTTTCTGGAAAGAACCTCAACAACGTCTTCGTTAAGACCGAGGTTAAGGATGGTATCCATCATACCGGGCATGGAAGCTCTTGCACCGGAACGAACGGAAACGAGAAGGGGGTTTTCCTTATCGCCGAACTTCTTACCGGTAACTTCTTCCATCTTACCGATATACTCGATAATCTGAGCTTCGATTTCGGGATTGATCTTTTTGCCGTCCTCGTAGTACTGGGTACAAGCTTCAGTAGTGATAGTGAAGCCCTGGGGAACGGGAAGACCGATCTTTGTCATTTCTGCGAGGTTTGCGCCTTTACCGCCGAGGAGCTCACGCATATTAGCGTCGCCTTCGGTGAAAAGGTAAACATACTTTTTAGTAGACATGTGTAATCTTTTCCTCCTGATTTTTTATCAACAATGATTATAACACAATAATCGTGAAATTACAACCCCCAATAATGGAAAATTTTTATCAAATTTTCAAATTATACTTGTATTGGGGGTGAATTTATGATATAATAAGTACACAATTTATAATGAGGAGTGTTTTTCTCTGCCAAAAGGATGCAAAAAAGTACCCCATGCGGAGAAGATATTTTGATATGGAAACTTACATAATCGTCGGTCTTGGCAATCCCGGCAAGGAATACGAATTTACCCGCCACAACGTGGGCTGGCTGGTTCTTGACCATATTGCAAAGGAGCTTGACGTAAAAATAAAAAAGATAAAATTCAAGGCCACCTACGGCGAGGCCTTTGTGGGCACAAAGAAGGTGGTTCTTCTTAAGCCCCAGACATATATGAACGCTTCGGGCGAGGCCGTAAGGGCGGCGGCAGACTTTTACAACGTACCCGCAGACCGTATCATCGTTATAAGCGACGATATTTCCATGCCCGTAAACAAGCTCCGCATCCGCAGAAAAGGAAGCGCGGGCGGACACAACGGGCTGAAAAGCATAATCCTTCACCTTGGCACCGACGAATTTCCCCGCATAAAGGTGGGTATCGCCGACAGAGCCGACGGTAGAGAGCTTGCAGACTGGGTTCTTGGAAGAATTACGGAAAAGGACGGCAAGGGACTCGAAGAGAAGTTCGGCAAGATATACACCGCCGTCACCGACATAATAAACGGAAACATGGAAAAGGCAATGGCCGACTGTAATAAGAGCGACGAAGAATAATGAAGCATTATCTTGAATGGCTTACGCTGACAAAAGAATATCAAGAGCTTGAAAAAGGCGCGGCGGAGAATAAGACCTGCTTCGCCTTCGGTCTTTATACGGAAAAAGTCTATATGGCCGCCCTTCTTTGCGAAAGGCTCAAGAAGAGGGCCTTTATTATAGTGCCCGACGAGGAATCCGCCCGTAAGGCTCACGACTTCCTATCCACCACCGCGGGGGGCTCCTGCGTTTTTCCGCCCAAGGACTATAATTTCAGAGCCATTGAAAGCTCATCAAGATTTGTTGACAACACAAGAATAGAAACCCTTGCTCACATCAGACGCCACGACAGGGCTGCCATAATAATTCCCGCCCAGGCTCTTTCGGGACTTGTCCCCTCCCCTGCCGATTACAAAGAGATACGCCTTGAAAGGGACGCAACGTTTCCCTTTGAAGAGCTGCCCCAAAGACTTACCGAGCTTGGTTACGAGAGATTTTCCACCGTTGAGGGCGCGGGACAGTTTGCCGTAAGAGGCGGCATTGTGGATATATTCCCTCCCTCCGAAGAAGTACCCTACCGAATTGAGTTTTTCGGCGATGATATAGACAGCATCTACATTTTTGATATTAACACCCAGCGCCGCACCGAGCAAAAGGACGACCTTACGGTTACCCCTGCAAGGGAAAGGTCTGAAGCGGCCATAGAAAAGATACTCAAGGCCATTGAGGGCATTGATAATAACGAGTTTATAAACGAGGACAGAGAGCTTCTGGCTCAGGGCATTATTCCCGCCCACGACAGGTATCTCCCCCTAATGTACGACTCCACCGCATCCATTCTCGACTACGTAGAAGACGACGACATACTCATGATGTGGGATTACCGTGAATGTATGAACGGTATCGACGGGGCGGAATTCAGAATAACCGAAGACATAAAAGCCATGACCGACGAGGGATGTATATTCCCCTCAAAGGACTATTTTATAAACAAATCCCTGGTTCTTGAAAAGATAAAAAATCCCCTTATTCTGGGCGCGATCCCCGTAAGCATAAACGAGTTTTTACCCGAAAAGCTCCTTGAATTCAAGGTAAGACAGACCGAATTCCTATCTCTGGCTCTTTTTGAGGAAGAGGCCGCCGCCCTCATAAAAGAGGGCTACGAGGTATGCGCCGTTGCCCCCGATCCCGACGCTGAAGAAAAGCTCCGTCAGGATATGGGCGGACTTAGTATACAGACTGCCGTGGGCAATCTCCCCTGCGGATATATACTGCCCGACGTAAAGAAGGCGGTGTTTGAATTCCGCCAGAAGGCAGTAAAGAAGAAAAAGAGAAAGAGCAAATACAAAAAAGGCGAATACATCAAGAGCTTTTCGGATATTCAGAAGGGCGACTACGT
>JAZSCR010000030.1:0-3952 GCA_045530715.1 Eubacteriales bacterium | reverse complement strand
CGTCCAGCTTTGCGCGGATGCCTGCGGCCTTAAGCTGCTCGGTAAGTGCGGTTGCCGCCTCGATAACGCCCTCCTTGTGCTGTGCAACGGGAATAACGATCGCCTGAGTGGGCGCGATGGCGGGGGGAAGAACAAGTCCGTTGTTATCGCCGTGGGTCATAATTACGGCACCGATAAGACGGGTGGTAACGCCCCAGGAGGTCTGATGGGGGTAGCACTTTTTGTTCTCTCTGTCGGTGTACTGAATGTCGAACGCCTTTGCAAAGCCGTCGCCGAAATAGTGGGACGTTCCTGCCTGAAGGGCCTTGCCGTCGTGCATCAGCGCCTCAATGGCGTAGGTGGAAACGGCACCTGCGAACTTATCGCTCTCGGTCTTTCTACCCTTTACAACGGGCATTGCAAGGTAGTTTTCGCAGAAATCGGCGTAGGTGTTAAGCTGCTGCTCGGTTTCGGCAATAGCTTCCTCGGCGGTTTCGTGGATGGTGTGACCCTCCTGCCAGAGGAATTCTCTTGAACGGAGGAAGGGACGGGTGGTCTTTTCCCATCTTACAACGGAGCACCACTGGTTGTAGAGCTTGGGGAGATCTCTGTAAGACTGTACGACGTGGGAGAAGTGCTCACAGAAAAGGGTCTCGGAGGTGGGGCGAACGCAGAGCTTTTCTGCAAGAGGCTCGCTGCCGCCGTGGGTAACCCAGGCAACCTCGGGAGCAAAGCCCTCAACGTGATCCTTTTCCTTCTGAAGAAGGGACTCGGGAATGAACATAGGCATATAGACGTTTTCGTGTCCGGTAGCCTTGAACATACCGTCAAGAGTCTTCTGAATATTTTCCCAGATAGCGTAGCTGTAGGGACGAAGTATTACACATCCTTTGACGGAGGAATAGTCAACAAGTTCCGCCTTAAGGACGATATCGGTATACCATTTTGCGAAATCCTCATCCATGGAGGTAATTTCTTTGACCGTTTTTTCAGCCATAATAAATCTTCCTTCTTGATATAATAATATTTCACCGTTTATTATACTATAAGCCTCCCCAAAAGTCAAGAAGGTACGAATATCTTTCGTTTTTTGTTCTATTTTGGAAGGACTTTTTCGCCGAAAAATTTGAAGTCTCATTTTTTGTGCAGATTAGCCAAATATTATTAAAAATTATACCTGAAATTTCCTTCCCGAAGAGGGGCAAAAAGCGGTTTTGTACTTATTATGCTAAAAAAAGTTCCTTACAATGACAATTAATTCTGTTATAATGTAGCAAGATAAGTGCCGACAGGTATCGCCCCCGTGGGAACCGTCGGTTTATGTTATCGTAAATTTGGAGGTATTTCAATGAAAAAACTGCTGAAGCCCTTTATTGCGTTGGCATTGACAACCGTAGTAGTTCTTTCCCTGGCCGCTTGCGGCGAGACCGTGGGTCTTAAGGAAAACAACGAATGGAATAACGCCATAAGCGAATACAACCGCAAAAAGGAACTTGCACATCCCGAACTGATCTCCTACGAATCCGAACAGGCAGCTATCAACGCTGTTATCGAGGACTCTGCAAACTACATCTCCTTGAACGGTACGTGGGATTTCGCACTCGCAACCAAGGCTACCGACGTTGCGGCTGATTTTATGAAGACCGAATACGTTTATCCCGATCCCGATAAGGCCATAGCATCCCCCAACGGACCCGCTATCCTTGACTGGGATACCATAACCGTTCCCGGCAGCTGGGAACTCCAGGGATACGACGTTCCCATGTATACCGACAACACCAGGTATCCTTGGGCAAACGATATCACCCCTGCCAAGACCTCTCAGACCTACCTCCCCGTAGGTATGTACAGAAGAACCGTTGACATTCCCGCTGAATGGGACGGCAGAGAGGTATTTATCAACTTCGAAGGCGTATCTTCCGCATTCTACGTATACGTTAACGGAGCCATGGTAGGCTATGCAGAGGGCAGCTACACCTCTTCCGAGTTCCTGCTCACCCCCTATCTTAACGCCGGTGAAACCAACCTTATCGCCGTTAAGGTATATAAGTTTGCAGACAGCTCCTGGGTTGAAGCTACCGACTCCCTCAAGCTTGGCGGTATCACCCGCGACGTATATCTCTACACCACCCCCGAAACGAGAATACGCGACATAAACATCGAAACCACTCTTGACTCCAGCTACGAAAACGCTCTTCTCAACTTCAACGTAAGCGTTGCAAGCTACACCGACAAGAGCGAAAAGGATATGAAGGTTAAGGTAACCGTATACGACGAAGACGGCAACGTTTTCATCAAGGAGACCCCCCTCAGCTCCTCCGTTGCATTTGACGTTAACAAGACTGCAGACAGCTACTACGCAGGTAAGATAGGCGGCCGTGTTTCTGCTATCGCTCCCAATCTCTGGAACGCAGAAAACCCCTACAGATACACCGTAGTTGCAAAGCTCTTTAACGCAGCAGGCGAAGTTGTTGACATTACCAGCCTTAAGTTCGGTATTATGTCCAGCGGCTTCCTTACCGACGATGAAGGTCATCAGACCCTTGCCATCAACGGTACTCCCGTTACCCTTTACGGTATCAACTACAACGAGCACGACCCCGACACCGGATCCACTCTTTCTTACGAAACTCTCCTTGCAGACGTTAAGCTTATGAAAGAGCTCAACATCAACGCCATCCGTTCTCCCGGTCGTCCTCTCAGCATTGATATGTTGGAACTCTGCGACGAATACGGTATTTACGTAATCGACGATATCAGCATCAGCTCCAACCCCTACTCCAACAAAGAAAACCAGACCATACCCGGCGACCAGTCCATCTGGCAGGCAGTATCTCTTGACAGACTTATAGGTGTCGTTAACAGAGATAAGAACCACCCCAGCGTTATCGTATGGTCTTTGGGTACCGACTCCGGTGTTGGTACTAACTTCGACTCCCTCAGAAGCTACCTCATCTCCACCGACTCCCGTCTTCTTATCTACGACGATTATGCAGACGTTTCCGATATGATGGTAAGCCTTGATTGGGATATTACCCAGATCCGCGAATACCTTGCAAACAACTCCAACAGAAAGCCCCTTATCTTCCAGTCCGATGACCTTGGCTACCTCAACGGTGCAGGTAACCTGACCACTTGGGTTGAGCTTTGCATGAACTACGGCAGAGCACAGGGCGGCTTCCTTGCAAACTGGATCGACTACGCTATCTACACTCCCATTGAAGGAACCATGAGAGAAGCAAAGCTCAACACTCCCGTTAAGGAAAATCCCGAGCTTTATCAGCTTACCTACTCCGGCTCCTGGGGCGAACCCGTTGCCAGCGGCTATACCTCTCTTAAGGGTATACTTAACGCCGACAGAACTCTCCAGTCCGACGCTGAAGAATTCAGAAAGGCTTACGCTCCCGTATACGTTACCCCCGCAGACCTCTCCGCAGGTATCTTTAACGTAACCAACAGATACAACTTCAACTCCATATCCACCGCTGATTTCGTTATCGAATACGAGCTTATGGCTAACGACCAGGTAGTTCATACCGGTACCGTTTCGGATATTGAGCTTGCTCCCGGCCAGTCCACCACCTTCAAGGTTGATTACGGCACTCAGGCAGAAAACACCGAGTACTTTATCAACATAAAGGTTACCTATACTCCAGACTGGGCTGACGGTGAAGAGGTTGTAATGTCCTCCACCCAGTACGAAATAACCGAATTCAAGGTAATGCCCAAGGCTACTCCCGTAATCCCCTCCGGCAATGCCTTTGATTACACCTTCTTCGTAACTCCCGAAGTTTACACCACCGCTTACGACATTGTAAAGAACGGTGCGTTCTACTTCACCAACAACTCCGACGTTGACCTTAACGAACTCTACGAGCTCAACTACGTAGTATACGAAACCAACAATACCGAAAAGCACATCAAGCAGGAAACCGGCGAAGTTTGGCAGTCCCCCGGCAAGATTGTGTACATG
>JAZSCR010000111.1:0-4192 GCA_045530715.1 Eubacteriales bacterium | reverse complement strand
ATATTTTATTCCCGTTCACGGTGAACTTCGTCATTTAAAGAAGCACGGTATGCTTGCCAGATCAATGGGCATACCCTCTGAAAGAGTAGTTGTAGCCGATAACGGTAATATTATAGAATTGGATTCCAGAACTATAAAAGTTGTAGGTACCGTTCCCTCGGGTAAGGTATTGGTTGACGGCCTTGGCGTCGGCGATGTCGGCAACGTTATTTTGCGTGACAGAAAGCATCTTTCTCAGGACGGCTTGGTTGTGGTTGTTGCTGTTGTGGATGAGTATACCAGATCTTTAATGTCTGAGCCTGAAATCATCACTAGGGGCTTTGCTTATCTTAAAGAGAATCAGACCTTGAATCTTGCTCTTAAGACCTTGGTTGAGGAAGTTATTTTTGATAGTTGCAGAGAATATTCAAAAGATTGGTTGCATTCTGCCAAGAATAACGTTAAAGATGAGCTTTCCAAATATATTTTTGAGCAGACTAAGAGAAATCCCATGATAATAACCGTTATTAAAAATATTTGAAACGGCGGTGCAAAGCATGAATGCTGAGAGCTATTTTCAGAATTTAAAGGGTAAACACATAACCCTTATAGGATACGGAGTATCTAACAGACCGTTGGTGGATATTTTGTTATCCTACGGAGTAAATCTTAAAATTTGCGATAAAAAGCCTAAGGGAAAATTAGGCGAAGAGATATTAAAATATGAGCAGCAGGGTGTAAAGCTTTCTTTGGGAGTGGACTATTTATCTGATATTGACGGGGATATTATTATAAAGACTCCCGGGATTCGAAAAGATAAGCCCGAGATTCTTGCTGCAGAAGAAAAAGGCGCAATAATAACCTCAGAAATGGAGTTGTTTTTTAAACTTGCTCCCTGCAAAAAAATTGCAGTTACCGGTAGCGACGGAAAAACAACTACTACAACGCTCATATATAACTTACTTAAAAACAGTGGATACAAGTGTCATTTGGGCGGTAATATAGGAATACCCTTGCTTCCTATAGTAAGAGACGTTAATACTGAAGATTTTGCAGTTGTTGAGTTGTCGTCTTTCCAACTTCACGCTATGGATGAGAGTGCTGATATTGCGGTAATAAAGAATATTACCCCAAATCACCTTGACTGGCATACGGGAATGGATGAGTATATCGAGTCAAAGAAGATGATATATAAGAAACAATCGTCTGACGGACTTTTGGTGCTCAATTATGACGATCCTATAACCAGAAGTATAGCCGACGAAGCAAAAGGCACAGTCCGTTGGTTTTCAATGAAGGAACATGTTCCTGTAGGTGCATATCTTGATTCCGAGGGTAATCTTTGCTATACTGACGGAGATACAGATCATATTATAATGAATAAGGCCGATATCCGTCTTGTTGGCGACCATAATGCGGAAAATTATCTTACGGCTATCGCTACTGTCTGGGGTATGGTTTCCGTTGAAACCATAAAGATATTGGCAAAGGAATTTGGCGGCGTTGAACATAGAATGGAGTATGTGCGAACCTTTAACGGTGTTGATTTTTATAACGATGCCATTGCAACGTCTCCGACCAGAGCCATTGCCTGCCTTAAGAGTCAGGAAAAGCCCATTGTGCTTATTGCCGGCGGGTATGATAAAAAGGTTCCTTTTGATCCTATTGCTCCTTATATCAATAAAAAAGTAAAAGCCCTCGTGCTGTACGGTGCTACGGGTGATAAGATAGCAGCGGCTGTTAAGGCTGACAAGGACTATAATCCCAATCTTATTATTGATAAAGCTTACTCTATGGAAGAGGCTGTTACAAAGGCTTACGGATATGCAGATAAAGGCGATAGAGTTTATATGTCGCCTGCCAGCGCAAGCTTTGACAGATATACTAATTTCGAGTATTGCGGAAGAGATTTTAAGGACAAAGTAAACAATATAGAAAAATATTTATAAAACAAATGAAAGGCTGTGAATAAAGCGTATGACTGCAAAAATCAAGGATTTTCGCGAAATTCTCATTCCTCATTCAGATTGCGGACACGAAAGAGAATACGCTGAAATGATGGCTGAAAAGCTTAGGGCGTATACGGATGCCGATAAGGTTACCGTGGATCCTATGAATAACGTTATTGCGTACATAGGTGATCCCGACAAGTATACCATAATGCTTGAGGCTCATATAGACGAGATATCCTTAATCGTTCACGATATTACCGAAGACGGCTTTCTTCGCGTAAAGAATGTTGGAGGTGTTGACCGCAGAACCTTGCCATCTTCAGAGGTGTTGGTAAACGGATTACCCGGTATTGTGTGCAATACTCCTCCTCATCTGTCAACCGATCCAAGAAAGGTTCCTGAATACGAGGACCTTTACATAGATCTTGGACTTTCTGCCGATGAGGTAAAGAAGCTTGTTAAAATAGGTGACCGTGTATATTCTACCGCAGGTATAGTTGAGCTTCAGAACGGAAGAGTTGCCGCCAGGGCTCATGACGACAGAATATGCGCTTACTCAATACTGACTGCTTTGAAGAAACTCTCCACCTACATAAAGAACGGTAGTCTTGATTGTTGCATAGCGGTTCTTTTCGCTACACAGGAAGAATTAGGCTCAAGAGGTGCAAAAGTTGGTACATATACCATAGATCCCGACGAGGCCCTTGTGCTTGACGTTACACTTGCCGCAGAGCAGGGTGTTAAGAGCTCGATAAAGGTAGGGGAAGGCCCTGTTATTGAACGTTCCGGATATTTTGACAGACAGATGATTCGTGACCTCTGTAATATTGCAAAGGAAAAGAATATAAAATATCAGAATGACGTTTCTGTCCGTTCGGGCGGTACCGATGCTGCTGCTGTACATATGACTTGCGCTTACGTTTCGACAGTTCTGATTTCTTTACCCTTACGTCATATGCATACTCCTTACGAGGTTATTGATATCGCTGACGTTGAGAGTACGGCATCCCTTATGGCAGAATATATTAAGTTTAAGTTTAAAAAGAGCGCGAAAAGCAAAAAGGAGGGTAAATAATAATGGAACTCCTTAAGAAAATCTGCGATATTAACGGCGCATCAGGCGAAGAAGAATACGTAAGAGATTATATTAAAAGCCTTATTGAAAAGCGTTGTGATACTTACATAGACAAAGTAGGTAATCTTATAGCCTTTAAAAAAGGCCGCAAAACTCCATCTCAAACAGTACTGTATGCTGCACATATGGATGAGGTCGGCTTTATGGTGAAGAAGATAGAGGACGATGGAACGATTGTCCTTGATCCTATTGGCGTATCTCCTTGCGTAGCTGGTGCAAAGTATATTAAAATCCGTTCCACAAAGAATCCACAGAAGCCTGTTTGGGTAAACGGTGTTATAGCACTTGACCCCATACATCATCTTAAGCCCGAGGAGAGAAGCGTTGTTCCTGCTTTTACGGAGCTTCGCGTCGACCTTGGCACTACAAATAAAGAAGAAACCGAGGCTTTGGTTGAGCTTGGCGATTACGCATATTTTGAGAATAACTTTGGTAAGCTTGGCAATCTGATAAAGTCAAAAGCTCTTGACGATAGAGTCGGGTGCTACGTTATGATCAAGATGATTCTTTCTGATGACTTGGAATACGATTCCTGGTTTGCTTTTACCAGAAGAGAAGAAATAGGTATTTCGGGTGCTGACGCAGTAGCATACTCCCTCAAGCCTTATCTTACCTTTGTTTTGGAGGGTACTACCGCAGGAGATATTCCCGGTACCGACGAAACGAATAAGGTTTGTAAGGTAGGAAATGGCCCTGCTATTTCCTTTATGGACAGAATGACTATGTATAACCCCTATCTTGTAGAAAAGCTTGTAGGTATCGCCAAGGAAAACAATCTGAATTGGCAGTATAAGTCTTTCGTTTCCGGAGGTAACGATGCCGACGGGTTCCAGAGAACTGGTGCAGGCGGACGAGTTCTTGCCATATCCTTGCCCTTACGATATATACATTCACAGTTGTGTGTAGGTTCATTCGACGATATTAACGGTATGCTGGCGCTTTGCCATGCGGCAGACAAAAACCTTGAAACATTTTTTGAGGAGGAATAAAACAATGAATTTTAACGTTTATGATATAATGAAAGAACTTAATACTTACGTTTCTCCTTCGGGACACGAGCGTAAAGAACTTAAGTTTGTAAAGGAAGCGATTGCTCCTTACTGTGACGACCTTTATTTTGATGCTC
>JAZSCR010000051.1:0-4714 GCA_045530715.1 Eubacteriales bacterium | reverse complement strand
GGCCGTCCGACCAATATCCCTGGTCAAGAAGCCCGTGGAAGAAGTAGGGCTTTCCGTTAAGACAAAGGCGGGAAAGGCCGTCCACGGTCTTTATTTCAAGGGTACGTACGGCAAAATAGGACTCTACCCTATCCTCCTCCGAAGCAAGGGTAAAGGTATACAGATAAGGGTTCTCGGGGGACCAATATCTAGGATTTTCAAGGGCAACCAAAGCCTTTCCGTCCTTAAGAGCAAAGGTCTTCTCTCCCTCGGGAGTATTTACGCAAAGGCTTCCCTCTCTCACGCCCGTGGCGGTAACGGTAACGACCTCGCCGTCAAACTCCGTATACAAGGTACGCACGTAGTTTTCGGGCACAGATTCAAGCCATACCGTCTGCCAGATACCCGAAATGGGGGTATACCACATTCCGCCCCTGTCACGGCGCTGTTTACCGTAGGGGAAGCGGTGGTCGGAAAGTGTATCCTTGACAGACACAAGGATAGTGTTTTCATCCTTAACATAAGGGGTAATATCAAAGGAAAAGGCCTCGTATCCTCCCTCGTGTTTACCTACGCATTCGCCGTTAATGAACACGTCAGCAACTTGATCACAGGCACCGAAATGAAGAATAACCTTTGAGCGAACAAAGCCCTCGGGAATGGTAAAGCTTCTTCTGTACCAAAGCATCTGACTTTCATCAAAGATCTGGTTTATACCCGAGAGCATACTTTCGGGAGGGAAGGGAACGAGAATCTTTTTACCTTCGGAAAAGTCGGGCTTTACAAGGCCGTCTGTGAGGCAAAAATCCCATTCTCCGTTAAGACAGATAAAGGAATCCCTCTTCAGCTGAGGTCGAGGATAAACGTTCCAGGGCTGTCCATGTAGGCTTTCGCCCAAAGAGGTTAGTAATTGATTATATTGTTTCATTTTTATCCCTCTTTCTTAAAATGCGGAACTGTACCGCCAGCACTACCGCCAAAGCGATCAACGCTATAAGGGCGGCAAGATAGATGTTTTCATTGGGAATAAATGACGTCGTTCCGTCGTCGTTGACTATTGTTTCGGCATTTTTAAGCACCGCTGCGCCTATGGCAGGGCCTATAACACCGGGGATAAGCACCTGTGCCACTATGCGCAACCCTTGGAACATCCCCGCCTTACCATCGGGGGTATAATCGCGAATCATTGCGCCGAATACGGCCATTCCCGTAAGGTAGCCGCACATCATAAGCAGGGAGCCTATAAATACAAGTGCCGTACCCTTGAAAAAGTAAAGGAAAACGTATCCGCACCCCAACATAATCAAAGAAGGGATAACGGCAAAGGCAAAGCCCTTTTTATCGTACACTCTGCCGTATATTGCAGTTACTATGGCCGCAACGATTATGGCAGGGGCCATTATTAGCACGTAATTATCCATACCCAGAGATACGTTGTAATAGAGTATGAGATAGGGCATAAATATCTGTATGGAAATATTAAACACTGCAAAGGAAATAAGGGAAACGTAAAGAATGGGATTAGCCTTAATTACCGACGGACGGAATCCGTAAAAGATATTTTTAAACCAGCTCTTATTCTCAGAAAGAGGATTTATCTCTTCCTTTATAAGGAAGATTCCCAATATACCTATAGTCAGTACAACACCGCCGATTATAAGAAATATGGCTGTCCAGGATGAGGATCTATTCAGGTCAAAGGCCATAAATCCGCCGAATACCACGAGGATAGCCATGAGTGGCATCATAGAGTTTATACCCTCTGCCCTACCCCTGTTTGTTGAGTCTGTGGAATCGGTGAGCCAGGCGTTAAATGCAGCATCGTTGGCTGTGGAACCAAAGAAGGTCATAACACAGTCCATAATTATTACCAGAGTTATACAGAGCGCGGATACGGAAACGGCCATGGGGAACATAGCGCCTATAATATCGGCGCGGATAAGAGCAAACGCTCCTATGGTAAGTCCCCAAAGGATATATCCGCCGCAGATAAACAGCTTTCGCTTACCGATCTTATCCGACAGCGCCCCCATAAAAATAGTGGTAAGGGTTGCCGCTACTGCCGAAGCCGATACCATAAGGGATATTTCGGAAGCGGAGGCCGCAAACATCTTATACATAAAGACGTTGAAGTACATATTCTCTACGACCCAAGCCACCTGACCGACAAGGCTGAAGATGACCAGAGCGAGCCAGAAAGTATTCTTTTTAGTTTTTGTCATACGGTTAATTCTCCCCAAGCATTATTTTTATTATCTCTTTGTCTGTTTCGCTCATACCTTCGCGGGCAAGTTTGCCAATGTTTCGCAGTGTGTTTTCAACACCCTTGGTTATAATTCCGTCGCCGCCGTAGAACTGGTGACCCGATCTCATCATATCGTAGCCCATTATTCCCGCCTCAACGGCCATGGCTATTTTTGCCGCGCAGGAAGCCTTTGCTCCGTCGCAAATGGTACCCGAAAGTATGGCCACAGAGTTTACAAGGGTGTGAGCTATCTCGTAATATTTGCCGCCCAGCAGGTAACATATACCCGTACCGCAGCCACAGCCTGCGCTTATGGCTCCGCAGTAGGCAGACAGACAGCCGATACCCGTCTTTTGATGTATGGTTATAAGGTCGGATACTATAAGGGCGCGGAGGGCGGTATCCTCGTCCACACCCATTTCACGGGCGTATACCATAACGGGAACGCAGGCGGTTATGCCCTGATTTCCGCTACCCGAGATAATACACACGGGGAGCTCACAGCCACTCATTCTTGCATCGGAGCCTGCGGCGGCGTAGGCGCGGGCCTTATCTCTTAAGGACACGTTGCCGTCACTGTATATGGTCTTACCTATGCAAGCACCGTATTCTCCGCGCAGACCCTCTTCTGCTATGGCCATATTCTGGGATATCTGGGTATTCAGTATGGGGCGGAGCTCTTCAAGGTCAACTTCTTCGGCAAAGGCAACTATGTCCTTTACCGTCAGCAGTCCTCTGTCGGTGCGGGTAGGGTCAAAGTTCACCCTTTCCTCAAGGTACTTTTTAGTAAAAGCCTCTCCGTCCTTTTTTACAAGGGTGACGTTGGTATGGTTACCCATAATATGTACTTCTGCAGTATGAGAGCCAACGCTTCCCGCCATTTCAAGGGCAAAGGGATATACCGACTCAAGCTCGGACACGGTCATATTGCATTTATCTCTGTACTCGGCCACAAGGCGCTGCTTTGAGGAGTCAAGACAGGCAAGGACCTCAAGCTTCTTTTCGGGGCGGGCGGATATTACGCCTGCCGAGATGGCAGCCTCTATGCCCGAAAGTCCGCCTGTAGCGGGGACGATAACGCTCTTTACGTTTTTGATAATATTACCGCTTAGGCGAGCCTCTATCCTTTCGGGATACTCACCCAAAACGTCGCTTAATATGGAAGCGGCGTAGGCTATGGCAATAGGCTCGGTACAGCCCATGGCGGACACGAGCTCCTCCTTCAGTATAGCGGTGTATGCAGAGCAAAGATCTTTTGAGAGAGACATAACGGGATTGACCTTTCACGTATTTATGTATTTATTATAATCCAATCATACCCAAAAGTCAACATATTTTCTTAAATACCCTTGAAAATATTAAAACTGTGTAGTATAATATCTGTATAAACCCCATATCAAAAGGAACTGACAAATGGAGATACGCAAAGCGCTGTCGGCAGATTACGCCGATATTCGAAAAATATACGCCGACGCCCGTGATTTTATGGCAGAGACGGGCAACCCCGACCAATGGGGTAAGGTACACCCACCCGAGGAAATGACAAGGCAGGATATAGCCGATGGCAACCTCTACCTCTGCGTTGAGGGTGAGGAGATACTGGGGGTATTTTACTACCTTGAGGGCCAAGACCCCACCTACAAAAAGATATACGAGGGCGAGTGGCTCAACGACCGCCCCTACGCCGTTATCCACCGCATAGCCGTAAGCTCGTCGGGCCGAGGCAAAGGTGTGGCACGGGCCTGCTTTGACTACGCCTTCTCCCTCTGCCCCAACATTAAAATTGACACCCACGAAAACAATATCCCCATGCAGAAGGCCCTTAAAAAGAGCGGCTTTAAATACTGCGGGATCATCTATCTTCTAAACGGAGATAAAAGGATCGCGTTTCAGAGGGAAGAATAAAAAAACAGTTCCTACCGCATTTGCGATAGGAACTCTTTTTTTATAGCTATATATTTAAGGCAAACAGTGTCCTGCAGTGTGGTGAATCGCACCGTCAACACCTCCGCCGCCCAATAGCGACTCGTTGGCGGCGTTAACAATGGTACCCACCTTCATTTTTGTTATGTCGTTTCTTACTATTTCAAGTGGCATAGTATACTCCTTTTTTCAATCAAATGCAAATCACCAAATAATCTGACCAATATTTTTCTTTCACATATTCTCGTCCCGAGTTTTCCGGTAACATATCCATAAGAATACGCAAAAGGATATAATGTGCCGTAATAGCGCACACTGCATTTTCTAAATTACCAAGTTCAGCGTTATCTAATCGATTATGCTTTAATTTTTGGTAATCTCTCCACCAAGTTAAGCCAGCGTGCAGCTTTTTGTCATCCAAATCTTTGAACGGAAAACAGATTATTCCATTATTAGCACTTGAAGTAGCACATTCGGGTGAATATGCCATATCCTTGATGTCTTTTTGACTCGATAGAGTTTTTGCGTATATGGACATGTTATATTTTCGATCTTCCAATAATACGC
>JAZSCR010000171.1:0-28810 GCA_045530715.1 Eubacteriales bacterium | reverse complement strand
GGTTGATGTTTTCGTAGCGGGCATAGGTACGGGCGGTACCATATCGGGTACGGGACGGTACTTAAAAGAAAAATGCAAAAAAGTGGAGATCGTAGGCGTTGAGCCCGCAACTTCCGCAGTTTTGTCAGGCGGAACTGCAGGTGCTCACGGCCTTCAGGGTATCGGTGCAGGATTTATCCCCAAGGCTCTTGATAGGGAAGTGTACGATTCCATTATGACCGTCACAGAGGAGCAAGCTTATGAAATGGGCCGTTTGCTTGGTCGCAAGGAGGGTATCCTTTGCGGTATCTCTTCGGGTGCGGCTTTGTGGGCGGCGGTAGAACTTGCCAAAAAGCCCGAAAACAAGGGTAAAAACATAGTGGTTCTCTTGCCCGATACGGGTGATAGATACTTGTCCACTCCCCTTTTTAGTATATAGATGAGGATGGAAATGAGCGTATTGGAAAATAACGCAAATACAACCAAAAAAGCTCTTATAGCTATGAGTGGCGGCGTGGACAGCAGTGTTGCCGCAAAGCTTGTTCTTGACAAAGGTATAGATTGCGAAGGCTGCATAATGGTTCTTAACGGTTCCGATTCTGTTTCGGACGAGAATGAAGGCGTAATTTCTGCAAGAGCCGTTGCAAGCCGTCTTGGAATGAAGTTCCACGTTATGGATTTTCGGGACGAGTTTAAAAGCTGTGTAATCGAGCCCTTTATGGAAGAATATTTTATGGGCCACACCCCAAATCCCTGTATAGACTGCAACAAGCACCTTAAGTTTGGCAAGCTTTACGAGGAAGGGAAAAAGCTCGGGTGTGACTTTATAGTGACGGGGCATTATGCGCGCATTGAAAAGTCGGGAGATAAGTATCTCCTCAAAAAGGCGAAAGACCCCATGAAGGATCAGAGTTACGTTCTGTATAATCTTACTCAGGAGCAGCTTGCCCACACCCTCTTCCCTCTTGGCGAATACGAGAAGCCCGAAATCAGAGCCATAGCGGCGGAAAACGGCTTTATAAACGCAAACCAAAAGGACAGCCAGGACATCTGTTTTATCCCCGACGGAAAATACGCTTCCTTTATAGAGGATTATACGGGAAAGATTTGTCCCCAGGGAGATTACGTTGACCTTGACGGTAACGTAATAGGTAAGCACAAGGGTGTTATTTATTATACGGTAGGTCAGCATAAAAAGTTGGGAATGTCATTCCCCCAACCCATGTATGTGTGTAAAATAGACCCACAGAATAATATTATTATGTTGGGAAGCAACGAGGACTTGTTTACCCGCGAAGTTCCCCACGTGGGAGATTTTAACTGGATATCGGGTGAGGTTCCCTCTGAAGCCATACGGTGTAAGGCTAAAATACGCTATCGACAGATAGAGCAGTGGGCAACGGTAACTCCTACGGGAGAAAATTCCGTGAAGATTCTTTTTGACGAACCTCAAAGGGCAGTGACCCCGGGACAGTCTGCAGTCTTATACGACGGCGACGTTATACTCGGCGGCGGAAAAATATATTAAGTATTATGAAGCGAAGGAGATTTTTCTCCTTCGCTTTTTGCACAAAAGAGGAGACTTTGTTAAGAGAACAGCTAAGATTGTGAATATATTGTTTAATAAGTTTGCGCCGCAGTTTTGCCTTAATATGCCCTGTGTCAAAAGTAAGACGGCAATCGTTTCTTTCGGTGTAAAGCGGTTAGATGTGGAAAAATATGATAATATTAAGGAAATATGATAAATATGTAAAGCAGATTTCAACATAAAGGTGCCCAAAGTTTGTATTTGTCGTTGCTTGACAGAAGCAAATAAAAGGCAAAAAAGTGGACGCGTTACAAAAAAGACATATTATCGTAATATAAATGAAAGATTTATGGCACTTAAATGATACAAATATTATTTATAATGTTAATAGAATTGTAACGAAGAGGGATTCTATGCCCTTTTTAGGGTGTGTAATGCCCCGCTTTTTGACAAAAAAAGGTTTTGCAGTTCACAAAAAATTGTAAATTCTCTGCTTCGGCAAAGCCGAAGGATTAAGATAGGAGAAAAACAGGAGGATAAAAATGGACAGAATTATACTTATCGCTGACGACAATAAGGATATTGTCGATATTCTTAAGATTTATGCCCAGAAAGAGGGTTATAAGTCTATTTGTGCTTACGACGGTGAGCAGGCTCTCAAAATGTGGAAAGAATATAACCCCATTTTGATACTCCTTGATGTTATGATGCCCAAGATGAACGGTTTTGACGTTTGTAAGCAGATCAGACAGACCTCTAACGTTCCCATCATAATGGTAACTGCTAAGACTGAAGAAGCAGACAGAATCATGGGTCTTGATTACGGTGCAGACGACTACGTTCTTAAACCCTTCAGCCCCCGTGAGGTAATGACCAGAATTAAGGCAGTTCTTCGCCGTGTTACCGATGACGTTGTTGATGAAAAGAACAAGAGAATCGAAGTTGCCGGCCTTTGCATAGATATGAACAGCTACGAAGCTTCCGTTAACGGCAAGCCTGTTGTACTTACCAAGAAAGAAATCGAAATCCTCTGGCTCTTCGTTACCAATCCCGGCAGAGTATTTACCCGCGATCATCTTCTTGAAAATATTTGGGGTTACGAGTACTTCGGTGATACCAGAACCGTAGATACCCACATCAAGAGAATAAGAACTAAGCTGAGCCTTGATTCTTCCGTTGGTTTTGATATCAAGACCGTTTGGGGCGTTGGCTACAAGTTTGAAGTAAAATAAAGAATGCTTAAAAGCATATCATCTAAACTGATCACACTGTTTATCTGCGTTACTTCTCTGGTGTTTTTAATCACCAGCATAATGTTCATGTACTTGTTTTCAAGTTACGCGTACAATGAAAAAGAAGAGCTGCTGGTAAACAGTGCGAGCAGTATTGCCGATTTCGCCGCCGATCAGTTGAAAGCAACAGACGGCGACGATTTTTCGTTTGATCTGAGATATTTTGCGGATTCGGTATTGGATGCAAGCGTTTGGATATGTGACGGTAACGGATTTTTCAGAACCGACCTCGGTTCTTCCGGCCCTCAGACTGCCGACCAGCTGACTGACGAGGAATACGTCATAATAATGAACGCCATGAGTACTGGCGACGTCAAGGTGACCGAGGAGTTTTCAGACACCTTTGGCGAGGATTTTCTCTCCGCTTGTGCCCCCATACTTATATCCATTGAGGAGCTTAACGCCTTGAACAGTGCTGCCGAGGAAGACGGCGGTGTAGGAGAGACCGGCTCCGATATTTTAGACAACGAAGGTCCCTTTTCTCAGCGTATTACCGTTGACGGAAAGGAATATGTCACCAAGGGGCTTGTAATTATTCATTCACCCCTCACGGATATAAACGATTACTACATTAAGGCTCAGATATTCTTGCTTATTGCCCTTATTGTGGGTATAGCCGTTGCTGCTGCCGTGGCTATCGCCTTCTCTCTGCGATTCACCCGTCCCATAAAGACCATGAGAAAGGCCGCATCAAGAATCGCGGCGGGAGATTACGACGTAAGAGTGCAGCTTGAGGATAAATCGGAGCTTTCTGAGCTTGCGTACGGTCTTAACCACCTTGCTTCCACCACTGGTTCCACCGTTACCAAGCTGAAAAATGAAACCCTAAAGCTTTCAAACATCATTAATAACGTTACAGACGGTCTTGCGGCTTACGATACAAGCCTCAGGCTTATGACCTATAACGCCGCACTTCTTAAGATCTGTAAAGAGGACTATTTCCAGCGTCCCGAAATAAAGGACGCCCTCATACAGGTAATGAAGGACGGCCAGGTTCGTACGGTAATTCTTGAAGAGCAGAACGATATTCTCCGCTTTACCTTTACCCAGATAAAAACCAACGACGTGGTAGAGGGCGCGGTGGTAATCGTTTCTGATATCAGTCAGAGCGAAAAGCTTGAAAGACTGAGAAGAGAGTTCGTTGCCAACGTTTCTCACGAGTTCAGAACACCTCTTACTATTATTCAGGGCTCTGTGGAAGTTCTGCTCGACGGCGCGGTTACCGAGCCCGAAGAGGTACAGAGATTCCACGAAAGAATCGCCACCGAGGCAAGTGCTCTTGAGAGATTGGTTCGTGACCTTTTGGACACCTCCAGATTTAAGGCAGGTAAGATAAAGCTTAAGCCTACCCGTGTCAACGGTGTAGAGCTTCTCACCTCTCTTACCGACAGTCTGGTGCCCGTAGCGAAGGAAAAGGGTATACATCTTGTATACGAGCACTCTGAGCTTCCCGACTTCTGGGCCGATTACGACAGACTCCGTCAGCTTATAATCATCTTTATAGATAATGCCATTAAGTTCACATCCGAGGGCGGATACATTACCGTTTCCACCTATCAGAAGGACAATATGGGATACATTTGTTTTAAGGATACGGGCGTGGGCATTAATCCCGAAGAGATTCCCTTTATCTTTGAAAGATTCTATAAGGTTGATAAGGCTCGCGGCGGTTCCGAGACAGGTACCGGCTTGGGTCTTTCCATCGCGGGACAGATAGTACAGCTCCACGGCGGTAAGATAAACGTTGAAAGTGACGTGGGCAAGGGTACAACCTTTAAGGTAATGCTTCCCCTTTATGACGGACAGGATCAGATCCCTACCGAAGAGGCTGAATAAAGTTAATTTAAAATAATAAAAAAGAGTCAACGCAATTAGCTTATGCAAAATGCGTTGGCTCTTCTTGCTTTGTGAATTTTTTGTGAAGGGTATTGACAGCGTAACATTGTTATGCTATAATGCAAGCGTAACAATGTTACGACAGGAGGGATTCAATGAGTAACGAAAGCTTGATTTCAAAAAAAGAACTGCTTGCGAGATATAATATCTCATACGGCGCTTTGTATAGGTGGAAACGTAAGGGGCTTATTCCCGACGAGTGGTTTATAAAGAAGGCGACTTCAACGGGGCAGGAAACCTTTTTCCCCGAAAAGCTTGTGTGCGAAAGAATAGAAACCATACAAAGTATGAAAGAGGATGTTCTTCTTGACGAGCTTGCCCAAAAGCTTTCGGGTGAGGAAAAGAAAAACGAGTTTATCGTTCTTGATACCGAGTTTGGGGAGAAAAGCTTCAGGCTTTGCGACGTAAAGTCCATTTCCGTTGTGGACAAAAACGGAGAAGCGACAGATATTTTTGAAACTGTAAAAAACATACTTAATCAGGGCAACTGAGGAAAGGTTGGTAAATATATGAATATAAGCGGAAGCGGAACTATTCCCGCAGGTGAATACAATCAGAAAATAAGCATAAGCGGAAGCGGAAAAATAGACGGCAATATAAGGTGTGCCGAGTTTTCCTGCGCGGGCTCCGCAAAGGGTAAGGGTAATATTGATTGCTCGGGCGGAGTTCACGTTGCAGGCTCGATGTCTGTTGAAGGTTCTCTTACAGGCGACACTGTAAAGATTAGTGGCTCCTGTAAAGTTACGGAAGTCTGTTCCGCAACGAACGAAATAAGGGTTGCAGGTTATTTAAAAACCAAATCAGCAAAAGCCACTACCTTTGTTTGCGCGGGATTAATAGCCGTAGAGGAAGGCATCGAAGCCGAGAAAGCAAAGATATCGGGCGTTGTAAACTGTGCAGGTTTGCTCAATGCGGAAACCATAGAGATTGTAATGGAGCCTCGTAATTCCAATAAAATAGGAAGTATTGGCGGAAGCGACATTAAGATATATCCTAAAATACGATCTCGCAAAAAGATAGATTCCCGTATGCCTCTTTTGTCCAAACTGATAGGTATAGGTTCTGATGGAGCAGTAGCACATATTTCCGAATCCATCGAGGGGGACGTAATCGCTCTTGAAAACGTCAAGGCTCCTTTGGTAATCGGCAGAATCGTGGCCATTGGCAGCGGGTGTGAAATTGGGCTCGTTCAGTACAGCGAGGCCATAGAGATAGACCCCGACGCAAAGGTAGAAAAACAGGAAAAGATATAAAAAGAGCGCATCCCGAAAAGGGATGCGCAAATTTTATTCTTAAAAGGACAAAAGTTGTTATAGATTGCTCTATAACAACTCTTGTAAACACCCAAACACACAACAAAATTACGAGATGTAAGTGGTGATATAAGTTCAAGTACAACCGTTTGGGCAAAATTGCCAATTCCTTATTCGCATATATTATAATACATTTCTTAACTTTTGTCAAGATTTATGTTCCCTTAAAAGTGTGACAAAAGGCTGAAATGTTGGGTTTTCAGCCACATTTTCCCCATTTATCGCCCATTTTTTTGATTTTTTGGTGGAAGGCTCGGTATAAAACTCAAAGGCCGAGGAAAGATAAAAACGTAAAAACTTGATAGGTGGGTTAAATAATGTATATAAGAAGACGGTCCTTTGTACTGATACTCTCATTTGCTTTGTTTGCAACTGCAATAACGGGGGGATTTTTGTTCTGCGAGGCAAAAAAGAACGCCTCTCTTGTGTCTGATAACGGCTACGGCTACCAGCGTGATATAGCAAACCTTGCCGTTTCTCTTGATGAGATAAGCAGGGGATTGCAGAAGGCAAAATACGCACAAACGCCCTATCGCTCGGCGGCAATAGCGGCAAAGCTTCTTGCCGAAGCGGAAAGCGCAAGAACGGCTCTATCAGCACTTCCAACCTACGAGCTTATGCTGGAAAAGACAAACGAGTTTTTGAGCCGAGTTGGGGATTATTCTATGTACCTGACCCGCAAAGCCATTAACGGCGAAACCGTAACGGCGGAAGAAATGGCAAATTTAAACTCCCTTGCCCGATCTGCGGCCATTCTTGCAGATAAAATGGCGGAAATAGAAGCTTCCGTCATAGGGGAAAATATGGATTACGACACCATATCAGATATGTTTGACGTTCCCGACGAATATTGGGAGCAGAGCATTGAAACCTCCTCCGGTGGACTTTCGGAAACAGAAGCACCCAACGACTTTTTGGGCTTTGAGGAGATTTTCCCTTCGGACGAGTTTAATTATGACGGTCTTTACTCCGACCATCTTAAAACCGTAACTTCCCCCTTCCTTGATTCGCTGGAGGCCATAACTGAAAAGGAAGCCAAAGAAAAGGCGGCGGCAATTCTGGGATGTCCCGTGGAGGAGCTTTCTGTTACGGGTGACGTGGGAACTACCAGCATGAAATGCTACGTTTTCACTCGCGGACAAGACCGAGCGACCGTATATCTTACCAAGCAGGGAGGATATCTTTATTCCTATTCCTCAAATGGCGGAGCTACTATGGGTGATATATCCGTTGACGAGGATACTGCCGTTGCTTCGGCGGAAGAATTTCTTGCAAAATGCGGATATTCAAACTGCGGCAGAGCATATTGGCAGTACCAGGATAACCTGATTATGCTTACCTACGTTACCATTAATAACGGGGTAAGAATATATCCCGAGGAGATAAAGGTAGGCGTTTCCCTTACCGACGGCCAAGTGGTATACTGTGATGCATCCCGCCACCTTATATCCAAAAACAGCTCAAGAGATCTTGATCTTGAAGGTGGGATAACCGAAGAAGAGGCTGTTGCAACAATCTCCTCTCTCCTTGAAACCGAGAACGTGGAGAAGGCTGTTATACAGACTCCCGGGAACAGAGATATTTTATGTTACGAAATATACTGCAAATCAGACGACACCGAAATGGTGGTATATATTAACGCTCAGACGGGGGCTGAAGAGGAGAGTCTTTTGCTTACCAGTAACGAAGAAGGGTATTGGGCAAAATAAAAAATACGGACACGTTATTTCGTGTCCCTACTTTTTGTTATATATTCTTATTTTCTGTAAAGCAGAATCAGATGACGTCCAATATGTCTTTCCAATCTTCTTGCATACTCTTCATCGTACTTTCTCCATGCGTCGTACAGTCTGTCGCGGAAACGGAGTGTACCGTCTTCATTCTTTTCGTTAAGAATAAGACCGTATGTTATATGGATAAGCTGACGGGAGTCGTTGTTTTTGAAGAGTTCGGGAAGCTGTTCGTCTGTAAGGTCCGAAAGCTGGGGGATATTGTTCAGGTCAGTGGTGACGTGATAGTATGCGGTGGCCTTTTCAAAGGCGTAATCCCTTGCATACTGATGTATCTCCCTGTAAAGCTCGGGGGAATGTTCTGCAATTACCGCCATGGCCTCAAGCCAGTTGGTGCCTGCAGTCTTTAGGTGGAAGCAACCTTCGGTGTATTTACCCACAATACCGAATACCGAGAATTTATCAGAACCCGAGTGAACGCTTATCTTGTAGCCGAAGTGCTTTGCTATTGCGGCGTGAATAGCAAATTCTCTTTCAAACTGCGCTATATCGCCGATATAGTCTATGCCCTTCTGGAACTCTCCGCAGAAACGGGGAGCTACGGTGGCGGGCTTTACACCTCTGGAGATAAGCTCGTTTGCAACGTAAAAATGCTGGATAGGATCGGTGGGAGTTGCTGTTTCGTCAATGGATACTTCAAAGTCGAGAGCGTCGTCCTTGCCTGCAAAGAAGTCGTCGTATACGGATACGGCAAAGTCTATGGCCTTATTGTAGATGAGGCAGGTTCTCTTAAAGGTGTCCTCGTCAAAGGTCAGGGAAAGATCACCTACGGCAAAGGTCTTGTTGAGATACTTCTCTTCAAGGGCGGCATTGCTTTCGTATGCGGCGTTTACCTCTTCGGCGGTCATAGCCGTTACGTCGTTTCTGATATGCTCGCTACAGTCAAGAGTTATCATGGTGTAGCCGCAGGAAATGGCGTATTTTACCTCGTCTTTAGTTTTGAGGTGGTCACCGTCGGCACCAAAGCCCTTGGTGAAGTTTTCTCTGAACACCGCCCAGGAAGCGCAGTCAAGAACGTCTTCGAAGGTCCTGTTGGTGAGGGTAAGCTCACGGATGGACTGCTGGGCAAGGATGGGATATGCGTCGCATTTTTCAAAAACGCGGATGTGGCCGGGAGTTGCAATTCCCAATCTGTCGCCCACACCTACCGTACGGGGCTTTTTCAGTACCGATACGGGCGCGGTGAAGGGGAATACCTTACGAAGCGTAACTGCATTTTTATGGGTAAGGGGTGCATATATCCACTTGTCGCCTCTGGCGGGGAATGCGGTACCCGTAAAGCCGAGAGATGCTTCGGCTACCAGATAGTCTGCATCCTCTGCCTTAACCATAAATGCGGTTCCCTGGAAGGTTCTGTGGATTGAACGGGGATAAACACCGTATTCCTCGGGGTTCATCTCCATCTGTTCTATAAATCTGATTATCTGTGTATTCATAATATTCTTTATTTCCTTATTTTTCAAGAGTATAGAGGAATCTTAAGATATACATAAGGTTTCGGGTAATATGATAGGGGTCCTTAACGGGAAGAGCTGTAACCTTAGTCACGGGCTGACCGTCGCGGCGAAGTATCTGTACCCATTCGCGAATCTCTCTGTCGGGATTAGGATGGACTGTAAAGGTATAGTCGAAAATCTTATCATACCATTCCTTAAGCTCTTCATCCTTAGTAAGCTCGCCGAAGAGAAGTGCGGAATAGAGGGCTTCGCTGTGTACCCACCAGAGCTTATCGCTCCAGCCGGACATGAGCTGCTGATAGATAGGCTCGGTTGTGGGATCGTTTTCGCCTGCAAGGGGCTCGCCGCCCTTTGAGTCGATAAAGTGATATAATCCGCCGTAAACGGGGTCCCAACCGGTATTGAGGGCGTTTTTAAGCACCTTTGCACATCTTTCGGTATAGCTCTTGTCATCAAGCATATCTGCGGCGTGCTGGATAAACCACATTTCCTCGCAGATGTGACCGGGATTTGAGTGGTTACCGAAGATACCCTCAACTCTTCCGCCTCCTCTGTAAATTACCTCACGGAGAACCCCCTCTTCGTCGGTAAACAGGTTAAGAACGTTATCTACCGATTCGCGGAGCTTGCCAAGAACGTAATCGCAATATTCGGGGTCAAATACCTGAGAAGCCTGATACATATTGTAGCAATGGGCTATTCTAACCATATAGAAGCCGTGCATTACGTATTCGGGAGAAATGGGGTAGGGCAGTGTGCGATAGTTGTAGGTTTCAAATCTGGTCATTATGGAGGCGTAGAGCTTTCTTGCAATATGGTACGCTTCCTTATCGTTGGCGGCAATACTGTACTGAGCAAGACCGTCGTGGACAAAGCCGTCGGCGTAAATGCTCATATCGTATATATCAAAGCCGTCTACCTTAAGGGGCTCGCCCTTTTCGTTCATAAGGAATACGCAGCGAAGTGGCTCGTCGGGCATAAAGCAGTGATTTACAAGAAAATCGCGACCGCTTTTTGCAAGACGGAGGAATTCCTTTCTCTGTGCGTCGGTAAAGGGACGCTCCATCTGTGCCATTTTGGAGAAAAGCCAAAGGAATCGGCCTTCGCTCCAGGTATATTTGTCGGTGGAAACAAGCTTGCTGCCGTCGTTTGTAAAGCAGTTGAAGTAGCCGCCGTTTACCTTGTCCTCACATCTTTCAAGCCAAAAGGGGAGGATGTTGTTTAAAAGCTCATTTTCGTAAAAGCCGATAGAGAGCTTAAGATCGTTTTTAGTCATTTTTTCATATCCTTATTTGTAGATGTCAAAGTAGCCGTCCTTCTTGAGGCAAGCGATCAGATGGTCTGCAGTGTCCTTATCAAGACCCTTTGCAGGACGGCGGAGGGCAGTGCCGCAGTCTACGCCGTATTCCTGCATAACAGCCTTTAAGGGAGCCTGAACGGAGGTGAGCATATGTTGCTTCATAATGGTTATGAAGTGGTTTATTCTCCGCTGTTCGTGCATTGCGTCTACCAGATTATTTGCCTTAAAATCGTTCCATACCTTCACAAAGCCTGCGGGCATTACGTTGGGGAAGGCTCCGATATTACCGTCAGCTCCCGCAATAATTGCATGAAGCATCATGGCGTCGTGGCCCATAAATACCATCTTGTCGGGATTAAATTCCTTGAACTTGCCGAGAATCTCAAGATTGTCAACGGTATACTTTAATCCCACGATATTGGGGATTTTATACAGTTCAAGAATGTTGTTGTAATTGAGCACTGTTCCTTCGGAATTGTTGTATACGAGGAAGGGAAGGTCTGTGGACAGCGCAATGGCCTTGAAATATTCAAGTACTAAGCCGATATCGTGTTTATAATAGAAGGGAGAAACAGCGGAAATGCCGTCTGCACCCACCTTCTCTGCATGCTTTGCCATACGTACTGCAGAATCAGTTGCGGTGGTGCCTACGTGGGCGATTACTTGGGCTCTGCCCGCAGACGCCTTAACTACGGCTTCTACCACTTGCATACGCTCTTCTTCGCTCATCACCATGCCTTCGCCGGTGCTTCCGTTTACGTAAAAGCCTGTTGCGCCTCTTTCGACCTGAAAGTCTACTATTTCTTTAATGGCTGATTCTCTTATGCTTCCATCCTCGTTAAAGGGGGTAAGGATAGCGGAGAATACGCCCTGATTAATAACGGTTTTCATAATGCGTTTTTCCTTTATCTTTAATTTTCTATGGATATTTGCCCATCAAGAATAACGGTGGTGACCTGGAGGTTACTATCCAGAATTACAAAGTCGCCCTTTTTACCCTCTTCGATACTTCCTATCTGCTTGTCCATACCAATTATCCTTGCAGGAACAAGAGATGCCATCTTTACCGCCTCGTAGAGGGGGGCGGGGGTAAGGTTGACCATGGTTCTTACCAGGTGAGAAGTTGTGGAAAGGCTTCCTGCAAAACAGCTTCTGTCGGGCATGACCGCCACGTTTCTTTCAATGGTCAGCCAGTGGTCGCAGATGGGGTCGTAGACCTTTTCCCCTTCCCGGTATTGCTTACCGCCGTATCTGATACAGTCGGTTACAAGGGCGATTTTGTCGGAGCCTTTTATTTTGTAGATAAGCTGAAGCAGTTCACGGGGGAGATGGGCGCCGTCACCTATTATCTCTACGTCAAGCTCGTCGCGGAGAAATGCCGCTTCAACCAATCCGCCCTCTCTGAAAGGGGCGTTTCTGTGGACTATTGAGCAGCTTGAATAAAGGTGGGTCACACTTTTATAGCCGTGGTTTATTGCTTCTTCTGCCTCTTCGGTGGTCGCATCGGAGTGGCCGATACTTACACTTATGCCTCTCTTTTCCAGAGCCTCGCCCATTTCCAATGCGCCGTCAAGCTCGCAAGCGATTGCCCAGCGGATTATATGGGGAGTAGCGTTGAGAATGGCTTCGTATTCCTCAGCCTTAGGCAGACGGATTATTTCGGGAATCTGCGCTCCTGCCTGGGCGGGGGCAAAGTAGGGGCCTTCCATATGTATGCCTGCCAGGTGGGGGATACCTTCTATGGAATCCTCACGGTCTTTATAGTCGTTATAGAGCTTGATGACCTTGAGGTAGGTTTCGAGGGTAGCGCTGCTGAAGGTGGGAACTATCGTCGTGGTTCCTCCCTTGTGATGAGCGCGGAGGATCTCGTTAAAAGCCTCTTCGGTTCCGTCTATAAATTCGTGTCCAACGCCGCCGTGGACGTGTATGTCCACAAAGCCGGGAGCAAGATAATTTCCTTTTGCGGAAATTATCTCACTGTAGTCTACCTCGGGATAGGCTCCTGTGCCTATTGTTTTGATGACCCCGTCTTGGCAGACAACGTATCCGTTTTCAAGATAGCCGTCCTTGAGGACGAGAGTTGCATCTTTTATAAGAGTTTTCATCTGGTTGATTACTGATATTTTGCAAGGAGAGCTTCGTCACACTTGGAAGCAGATCCCTCATCGATAACAACGTGGGTGCAACCGTGGTTCTTAAGAAGGGTTGCGGGAACCATAGGATCGATTTTGTCGCTGCTGAGAGTGTTATAGATAGCGTCAGCCTTTCTTGCACCGGGAACTGCACAAACGATAGTTTTGCACTTCATGATCTGGCCGCAAGTCATGGAAATAGCCTGCTTGGGAACGTCATCAACGGTAGCGAACCAACCTTCGCCAACCTGCTGCTTTTTGCAGGTGTCGTTAAGGTTAACAACGTGATAAGCGCCTTCCTTGTCAAATATTGCAGGGGGATCGTTAAATGCAATGTGAGCGTTTTCGCCAATACCGATGGCGCCTACGTCAATGGGATGAGTTGCAAGTTCTTCTTCAAGCATCTTGAGGTTTTCTTCAACGTCGCCTTCGCCGTTTACAAATACGGCTCTCTTGAGAGGAACCTTGGATACGAAACGCTCCTTAAGGTACTTGCGGAAGGAAGCGATGTGACTTTCGGGAAGGGCTACGTACTCGTCAAGGTGGTACATAGTTACCTTGGTCCAGTCTATATTTTTGTTTGCGATAAGTGCTTCAAAGGTGGAAAACTGAGAAGAGCCGGTAGATGCAAGGTAGTTTGCCTCGCCTCTTTCCTTAATAGCCTCAATAAGACCTTCTGCAATAAGGTCAGCGGCTACCTGGCCAAGTTCTTTTTCGGTTTTTAAAACGTGTACTTTCATTATTTTGTCCTCCTGAGTTTTATACAAGCGTCCGAAGTTGTTCGGACATATAGTATTATTTATACTTTATTATAAAGTGTAATATGGGCAAAAGCAAGGGCGAGGGAGTAATGTTTGAAAAAAATTGCTAAAATTTTTGCTCTGACTGTTGTTTTTATCGGGATTTCAAGGCCTCCCTCAGCTTTTCTATTGCGGATTTTTCTATTCGGCTTACGTAGGAACGGGATATGCCCATTTGCTCTGCCGTCGCCTTCTGTGTCAGGGGAGAGGCGTTTATTCCGTATCGTAGTTTAATGAGCTGTCTTTCCCGTGGGTCAAGGACCCTGTCAACGGCTTCTGCCAGGGCGGCCTTTCTTTCTCTTGAGCAAATATCCTCTAAAATAGACTCTTCCCCGTCCTCTTCTGCGGTAAGAATATCCGCCAGAGTGAGGGCGTTTCCGTCCTTATCCGTATCTATCTGTTCGTTTATGGATACCTCTCCGGCTGTTTTCTTTTTTGATCGGAAGTACATCAAAATCTCGTTTTTTATGCATTTTGAAGCGTAAGTTCCCAGCTTTACCTTTTTACCCGCTTTAAAACTGTCTATGGCCTTTATCAGTCCTATTGTTCCTATGGATATGAGGTCGTCTTGCTCTTCGGAAGAAGAATAATACTTTTTTACTATGTGGGCTACAAGCCGAAGATTCCGTTCCACGAGAAGGTTTCTTGCGGCTTTACTGCCTTGGGATAACAAAATGAGCTGTTCTTCTTCCTCTTTTTCGCTGAGAGGTGGGGGGAATCCCGTTTTTTCCGTTATGTGTAAAATGAGGAAGATGAAACTTAAGGCCGTTTCGAACATTAAGAACCTCTATTCTGCCGCAACTCCTTCTGCGGCTGAAAAATGTATTAATGTATATGAAGCAAAATAAGGTAGTATGAAAACGGGGCTGAAATAGGTTTAAGCGAATCTAAACTTTTTATTAATCATTCCCGATTTGTCTTGACACATGGGGATTTTTTTGATACATTTTGAGTGTTTGCGAGGCTTAAAAATTCTTGAGTGTAAAAAACGGTTAAAACACTTGATTTTACCTCAATGATGTAGTATAATAAAACGGCAAAGAAAGTCCGCGCGTAAACCCTAATTATTGAAGCCTATGTTATTAAAAGTTTAAATTGCAGAAAGGGATGAGGTAGAGATGGATATAAAACTGCGTAAGCTTAACAAGCAGCGTCTGTCTAACGAGAAGAGAAAAAGCAAAAAGCTTCCCGACTATCTCATTACCGTTTTTACCGACAGAGGCATTTCCTACCGTGATTTAAAGGCTTTTGAATACACGGATATGGACGGGGCGATGCAGTATGCCGACGGATTGGTTGCCTTTGACGATAAACGCTTATACGTGGTTACGGGAAAAGAGCATTTTATAAAAAAGCCCTTTGGTAAGTCATTTATAAAATACGAAGTGACCGATTTTTCCGAATATCTTCTTGAGGATATTGACAGCCTGGAGGTTGAGAGATTTATTGCCTCTGCCCGTCTTATGGGAATAAAAAAATCCTTTTTTGATGGAGAAAAGAAAGAATATAAAGAGTTTGCCTACTTCTCTTTGGGAACTGCGGGCAAAATCGACAGACTTGTTCGTAATTATAAGGCATCTAAGGATGGAGAAGAGCTCTCGGCAGAGGAAACCAAAGACAGATTCTGTCCCAAATGCGGGTCGAGATATCCCAATAGTGACAGGCCCATTTGTCCCAAATGTATGGACAAGCGGTCCTTGACGTTAAGGCTTCTCGGATTTTTAAAATATTATTATAAGCAGGTAGCGATATTTTTTGCTTTTTTACTGCTTTCTTCCGTTTTTGCGGTTTTGTCGCCCTATATAGGAACGAAGATGCTTTATGATGACGTTCTTACGGATAGCGGCTTTACCCTTTTCGGTAAGTCTATTTACGGCGAAATAACCTTGGTACTGTTGATGATTATAGGGGTAAGAGTTATAGCCTTGCTTCTTACCATTTCTCAAAACTGGGTATCGGCTAAAATCGCGCCCTATATGATATACGACCTTAAATTAAAGATATTTTCTGCTATGCAGAGGCTTTCTTTGAGCTTTTATACCAGTAAGCAGACGGGCTTTCTTATGGAAAGAGTGACCAGAGATGCACAGAACGTATACTGGTTTTTTATGGACTCTTTGCCATACGTATTGATAAACGTTACCAAATTCGCCGCTATCCTTGTTATTATGATTACCATGGATTGGAAGCTTACGGTTGCTATTGTTGCCGTAATGCCCCTGCTTCTTATCTCATGGCGATTTATTCGAAAGCTGTCCCACCGTTTATACCATTCCTGGTGGACACAGCAGGCTCGAATGACCTCTCTTGTAAGCGATACAATGAACGGTCAGCGTGTCATAAAAGCTTTCGGTAAAGAGGATGAAGAGGCTGAAAGGTTTGGCGCGTATTCGGCCAGAACCTCCGGTTCAAGAATGAGGGCCGAAATTTTCAGCGGAACCACAGGCCCATTGTTGGGACTTCTTCCTATAATATCCCATATGTTTGTTTTGGCCGTGGGCGGCGTTATGATAGTTAACGGTAATGAAGGTATGACCTTCGGCGAGCTCATGACCTTTGCTACTTATATGGATATGCTTTATGCACCTCTGGATTTCTTTTCGGGCATGATACATATGTACGCCAGATGTATGGATTCTACCCAGAGAATTTTTGAAGTCATAGACTCCGAGCCCGAGGTTTCTGAAAGCGACGACCCCATACCCCTGGAAAAGATGAAGGGCGATATTGAGGTCAAAGACGTAATGTTTGAGTATGAACCCGGCCGCCCTGTTATAAAAAATCTGTCCCTCAGCGTTAAAGCGGGACACATGGTAGGTATAGTAGGCCGTACGGGTGCGGGAAAAAGCACCATTGTCAATCTTATTGCCCGCTTGTATGACGTAAAAGAAGGACAAATTACCATTGACGGGGTAGACGTCAAAAGAATACCCTTTAAGGATATGAAGAACAATATCGGCATCGTTTCCCAGGAAATATATCTTTTCAGTGGAAGTATAGCCGATAATATCAGATATGCCCGTCCCGAGGCTTCTATGGAAGAAGTTGTTGCGGCTGCAAAGGCCGCATCGGCTCACGATTTCATAATGAAGCTTCCCGATGGGTACGAAACGAGAGTCGGCTCGGGCGGTCAGGACCTTTCAGGCGGTGAAAAGCAGCGCATATCCATTGCCAGAACCGTAATACAGAACCCCGGTATACTTATTCTTGACGAAGCTACCGCCGCAATGGACACCGAAACGGAACGCCGAATCCAAGAATCCATACATTCTCTTCAGGAAGGCAGAACCACTATAGCGATAGCTCACAGACTTTCCACCCTCCGCGATGCGGACGTTTTGGCCGTAATAGACCACGGAGAGATGAAGGAGTACGGAACCCACGAAGAGCTTATGAAGCTCGAAGGCGTTTATCATAAGCTTTATACACTTCAGCAAGAGGCAATAAAGCATATTGCCATAGCTGAATAAGAAGGAGGGGAAAGCCCCTTCTCGCAGGGAGATTTACAGATGGAAAACAACAGCATTACGGCTTTATCAAAGCTTAATCTTTTATCCCCCGAAACCACGGTTTTTTCGCCCTCTGACGGCGGATATCTGAATATGGTGGCTGAGGGTGTGGAATACGGTAAAATAAAGCTTTGTCGCGCTCTTCCTCACAAAAGACCCGATGAGTATATTTCGGTAAGTGACAGAGAAAAAGGCGAGATAGGTATTATCAGAAGGGTATCGGAGTTTCCCATAGAGCAACAAGCTCTTATCAGAGAGGAACTTGATAAACTTTATTATCGTCCTGTAATCAAAAAGATACTTTCCGCAAAGGACAAGATGGGCTTTATTTATATGGAGGTTGAGACCACGTCGGGGCTTAAGGAATTTGCCCTTCGTGACCCCACTCGCAATATCAGGTATCTTGATCCCTCTCAAAGCGCTGCGGTGCAGATAACCGACGTTGACGGTAACAGATATTTGATAGAGGACTTTAACCTCATTGATTCCAAGAGTGCGAGAAAAATAGACGCTTATCTTGTTTAGAGGTATAACCAACCAAGGAGGTCGGCAGAAAATGAACGGAAATCGTGAAGCGGTTGTCTGCGAAAACGGCGTCATTTATGCGGCAAACTTTGATATAAATTCCTCTAACCTTTTCTGCGACGGAAGGGTAGAGGTGAAAAAGCATGATACCGACCTGCTTTTGACCGTAATCATGGACGGGCAGAAGGTAGTAAGCTTTAATATGGCGGAAATAAAAGAGCTGATAATAACCGCCCATATCGGTTGCAGTTCTCTTGAGGCCGTAACGGTAAACGAAGATTCTTACAGACTGTGCAGGTTTTCTCAAAGCTGCATCGGGCTTATGTCCGAATTTGTAAAGGCTTGTAATTATTACTTTGACACCGGTGAATTGACAGAAATATCCTATGAACAGCAGCATTGTCCCAAGTGCGGAAAAAGATACTTTGCAGGTTCTTCGGTTTGTATAAAATGCGTGGACAAGGGCTCCGTTTTAAAAAGGTTTCTTTCTTACGGTAAAAACGCTATTCCGGGATTTTTAGTTGCTGCACTTCTTTTGTTTGTGGCAAACATAGTGTCGTTGCTAATCCCTTACGTTAACAGAATATTGGTGGATAATTATCTTTCTCCCGCCGACGGAGCCTCCGTTGTTGGCGATAATCCCGCAAGGTCGGTTTTACTTTTGGTGGGGCTGATGCTCCTTATGTACGTGTTTCATCGATTGTTTTCAATTATACCTACAATTATTCGCGCCAAAACGGGACAGAGATTTATTAACGACCTTCGGGTAAAGGTTTACGATAAGGTACAAAGATTGTCCCTTTCTTCGGTCTTTCGCAGAACTACGGGAGACCTTATGAAGAGAGTTTCCGACGATACCCAAGAGATATCGTATTTTATAGAAGGAAACGTTTTGTGGTTCGTTCAGATAATCACGAAATTTATGGGCGTTCTGATATTTTTATTGGTTACTCGTCCTGTAATGGCTCTTTTAATATTTTTGCCCGTACCGTTAGTCCTTTTCCTTATGTCTAAGATATGGGGATTTATTGATTCCAGATATGAACGGCAGTGGATTCTGGGTTCCCGCTGCAACAGCATACTGCACGATATAGTTAAGGGAATAAGGGTGGTCAAGGTCTTCGGTACGGAAAAGCGTGAGATAGAAAAGTACCGCTTGGCAAACAAGAAATTTGCAGATATCTGTTCTGAAAACGAAAAAATATGGGCAGTTCTTATGCCTTTTCTCAACTTTGTTATTGGCGCCAGCGAATTTTTGATCCTTTATTACGGCGCTACTGCAGTGTTCGGCACAAATTTGTTCGGCGACAGTATGTCCCTCGGAGAATTAACTCAAACCGTTACCTATGCGGGTGTTATTTACTCCAGTCTTCACGGCCTTACCTGGTGGCCTAGAGATTTGGCCAACGCCGTTACCAGTATGATAAAAATAAATGAGATAATGGACGAAGAGCTGGAAATTAAAGATAGCGTTAACGCAATATCTCCCGAAATAAAGGGTGAAATAACCTTTAAAAACGTTACCTTCGGGTATAAGTCATACGAACCGGTACTTAAAAATATTTCTCTAAAGATAAAACAGGGCGAAATGGTAGGCCTTGTGGGACATTCGGGCGTTGGAAAATCCACCCTTATCAATCTTGTTTTGCGCCTTTACGACGTAAACTCGGGAAGGGTTGAGATAGACGGCCACGATATCCGAGAGATTTCAAGGGAGACGCTCTGCAACGATATAGGTGTGGTTTTTCAGGAAACCTACCTTTTTGCGGGAAGCATATATGATAATATAGCTTACGCAAAGCCGGACGCTACTCCCGAAGAGGTCTTTGCCGCCGCAAGAATAGCCAATGCCCACGAGTTTATTATTAAGCTGCCCGATGCGTATAATACCGTTGTGGGCGAAAACGGACACTCCCTTTCGGGGGGTGAAAGGCAAAGGGTAGCTATAGCTCGAGCAATACTGAAAGACCCCAAAATACTTATCCTTGATGAGGCAACGGCAAGTCTTGATACCGAAACGGAAAGTAAGATTCAGGAAGCCCTTCAGCAACTTATAAAGGGAAGAACCACCATAGCCATCGCTCATAGGTTATCCACCCTGCGCCACGCCGACAGGATAATCGTCCTTGAAAAAGGAAAGCTCCACGAGGAAGGTCCCCACGAAGAACTTCTTAAGAAGAAGGGTATATATTACAACCTCGTTATGGCTCAAAAAGAAACTACAAAAATGGCATCGTCAAATGTTTAAATAAGGCAAGGAGAAAAGAAAATGCAAAAACTTAAGGTTCATGAAAGCGGAAAATATTTTATGTATGAGGACGGTACTCCCTTTTTCTATCTCGGAGATACTGCCTGGGATATTTTTCAGCGTCTTACCAGAGATGAAGTAGAGTATTATATGTCAGTACGCTCAAAGCAGGGCTTTACCGCAATACAGAGCATTCTTCTGTCGGGTACCGAATATTACGAACATAGAAATAAATACAAGCGCACCAGCTTAAAGCCTCCCTTCGATAAACTTGACTATGATAACGAAGGTGAGGATTCCTGGTGGGGACACGTTGATTTTGTCCTTGACTGCGCTGAAAAGTACGGTCTTTATATGGCACTCGTTCCCATGTGGAACAATAAATACAGCGACCCCGAAACCACTCTTTTCAAGGGTTACGAGCCCAGCTTTGAGTACGGAAAGTACCTTGGTGAGAGATTCCGTGACAGAACTAATATAATTTGGCTCTTGGGCGGTGACGTTGAAGTTAAGCCCCATATGGAAGAAATATTCAAGGGCCTTGCCGACGGCATTAAGGCCGGAGAGGCAGAGGACAATCATCATCTTATAGGTTTCCATCCCCACGGTATTTCTAACTCCGTAGGTGAGTTTGGCGACAAAGATTACCTTGACTTCCATACCTCCCAGAGTGGACACACGGTAGAATCCTACAATCCTTACAGATATTTCGGGGATATGCCTAATGTGGGAAAACCCTATTTTGACGCTGAGGCTCACTACGAGGACCACGTTGCAAACTGGGTGGCTTCCTTCCGCCGTTGGGACGGCAACGATATAAGAGAGGGAGCTTACGAAAGCGTATTTGCGGGCGCCTGCGGTCAGACCTACGGCAACCCCATAATGTGCTTCTTCCTTTACGAACCCATTACCCGTTATAAGTGTAAATACTACATAGGCAACGTTGAAAAGGATAACCTTAACGGCGACGGATGGACTCACGCCATCCATCATCCCGGAGCTGAAAGCCTTAAGCATCTGAAAAAGCTCCGTTTGTCCAGGCCCTATTTTGATTTCAGACCTGCCCAGGAAATGGTGCTTAATTCTGAGGACGATTTCCTCTTCGGACGTATTTCTGCGGCAAGAGGCAAGGACTACGCCTTCGTTTACACTCCCTACGGCAGAGAAATAAAGGTTGACTGCTCACAGCTTGATGCTCAGTTTATCAGAGCATCCTGGTTTAACCCCCGTACAGGCGAAGAAAAGCTCATTTGTCAGATTCCTCCCAGAAAGGCTATTTTCGTGCCCGAAACCCAGGGTAAAGGTCAGGATTGGGTACTCATTCTTGACGGCGGTAAGCGCGATTGGAAGGAAATCGGGCAGATAATCCACGAATAATTTTGAAGGACGGGAATATTTTATGGAAAAGAAAAAGGTTATAATTATCGGCTGCGGAAGCCGAGGAGAAGGGTACAGCCGCAAGGGCTTCGATATGGAAAAATTTGATGTCGTCGCAATAGCTGAGCCCATTGAAAACCGCAGAGTATTTGTTCAGCAGCGACACAATATACCCGATGAGATGGCTTTCGAGTCCTGGGAGCCTCTTCTCGAAATGCCTAAAATGGCCGACGCCGCTATAATCGCCACCATGGACAGGGATCACTTCGCTCCTGCAATGGCAGCAATAGAGAAAGGTTATCATCTTCTTTTGGAAAAGCCGGTCTCCCCCCTTCCTGAAGAGTGTCTGGCTCTTGAAAAAGCGGCCGAAGAAAAGGGCGTGTCGGTTATAGTATGTCACGTGCTTCGCTATACCCCGTTTTTCCGCGCCATAAAAAGGATTATTGACGAAGGAATTCTGGGAGAGGTAGTAAACATTCAGCATATTGAACCCGTCGGTAACGTTCATCAGAGCCATAGCTTCGTCAGAGGTAAGTGGAAAAACAGCGAGGAAAGCTCCTGTATGATACTCCAGAAATCATGTCACGATACCGATATAGTGCAGTGGCTCGTCGGCAGGGAGTGTACCCGAGTACAGAGCTTTGGATCTTTGACTTATTTTAAGCGCGAAAACGCCCCCGAAGGATCTCCCGATTACTGTATAGAAGGCTGTCCCGAGGGCGATACCTGCCCATATAATGCGGTGAAGCTTTATTTTGATAATAAGACCAATATGTGGTTCCGTAGGGCGAGCACAAACAAGATGGAGCCTACCGATGAGGACGTTGCAGAGGTTCTTCGTACCAGTGAGTACGGCAGATGCGTTTTTAAGTGCTCTAACAACGTGGTTGACCATCAGGTGGTCAATATGGAGTTTGAGGGCGGCGTTACCTGCAGCTTCACCATGTGCGCCTTTGCCTCCGGCGGAAGAGAAATTCGCGTAATGGGAACCAAGGGTGAGCTTCGCGGAGTAATGGGACAGCCCACTTTGCATCACAGGGATTTTATTACCAAACAAAGTTCCGAGATACAGATTGCCGATAAGGTGGTGGACGATACCATAGTCGGAGGTCACGGCGGCGGAGATCAGGGAATAATAACCGCCTTTTGCGATATGCTCAACGGCAAATCGGTTTCATCAATGGCTGATATTTCGGTATCGGTGAAAAATCATATGATAGCTTTTGCCGCCGAAAGGTCCCGTTTAGAGGGCAGAGTCGTAGAAGTAAGTGAGTTTTATAAATAATTCAGATTAGATATAAAAGCACAGCGTGTCAATACGCTGTGCTTTTAGCATTATTCTGCTTTTGTAAAGGAAAGTTCTCCTTCGTTTGCGGTGACTGCTACCCTATCTCCTGCTTTAAAGGTTCCTTCCAGTATTTTTTCTGCCAGATTGTCTTCCAGCATTGACTGGATAGTTCTCTTGAGGGGTCTTGCTCCGTAGGAGGGGTCAAAGCCTTTTTCAGAAATAAGGTCAAGGGCGGACTGCTCAACCTTGAGCGTGATACCCATAGTTCCCAGGCGCTGCGTAACGGTGGTTATCATTCCCTCCGCGATAAGGGCTATATCCTCTTTTTTCAGCTGACGGAAAACGATAATATCGTCTATACGGTTAAGAAATTCGGGGCGGAAGGACTGCTTGAGCTGGCTCATTACCTGCTCCTTTATTTTGTCCTGCGCCTTGCCGTAGCTTTCGTCCTGAGGAGTGAATCCCATAGAGGACTTTGTATTCACTATGCTTTGGGCTCCCACGTTACTGGTCATGATGATGACTGTGTTTTTAAAGTCCACCTTTCGTCCCTGCGCGTCGGTGAGAATACCGTCGTCAAGCACCTGAAGCATAACGTTAAAGACGTCGGGATGAGCCTTTTCTATCTCGTCAAAGAGGATGACGGAGTAGGGCTTTCTTCGTACTTTATCGGTAAGCTGACCCCCTTCGTCGTATCCCACGTATCCGGGAGGAGAGCCGATGAGCTTGGAAACGGTATGCTTTTCCATATATTCGGACATATCTACCCTTATCATAGCGTTTTCGTCGCCGAACATCACCTCTGCCAAAGCCTTGGAAAGCTCGGTTTTACCTACGCCCGTGGGGCCGAGGAAGAGGAATGAGCCTATGGGGCGCTTGGGGTCTTTAAGGCCAACTCTGCTGCGGCGGATGGCCTTCGACACGGCAATTACAGCCTCGTCCTGTCCGATAACCCTTTCGTGGATTATCTTTTCCATATTCAGGAGTCGTTCGCTTTCCTCTGAGAGGAGCTTTCTTACGGGAATTCCCGTGGAAAGAGCCAAAACGTCGGCAATTTCGTTTTCGGTAACGGTGAGCTCTTTTGACGATGCGGTTGCCGACCACTGTTTGCGTAATTCTTCAAGCTCTGCGGCTGCTTTTTTCTCTTCGTCACGAAGCTTTGCAGCGTTTTCGTAGTCCTGCTTCTTTACCGCGTCTTCCTTTTCGGCGGCAATTCTTTTCACCTCGTCCTCTTTTTCTGTAAGGTCGGGAGGCGCCGTCATGTTTGATATTCTGATTTTAGACGATGCCTCGTCCATAAGGTCTATGGCCTTATCGGGGAGAAATCTGTCCTGAATATATCTCTTGCTCAGCTTAACGGCGGCTTCTACGGCCCCGTCGGTAATTTTTACGTTATGGTGAGCTTCGTATTTATCCCTTATGCCTTTAAGAATGAGAATGGAGTCATCAACGGAGGGTTCTGCCACGATTATAGGCTGAAATCTTCTTTCAAGAGCGGCATCCTTTTCAATGTGCTTCTTGTATTCGTTAAGGGTCGTTGCTCCTATAACCTGCAATTCACCCCTTGCAAGGGAAGGCTTAAGGATGTTGGCCGCATCAACGGCGCCTTCTGCGGAGCCGGCGCCTATAAGAACGTGGATCTCGTCTATAAACAGCACCACGTTACCCGCCTTGCTTACTTCTTCGATGGCGTTTTTGAGTCTTTCTTCAAAGTCACCCCTGTATTTTGCGCCTGCTATCATTGATGCGATATCAAGCGTAACTACTCTTTTACCCTTAAGGGTTTCCGGTACCATGCCCTTTACGATGTGCTGGGCAAGTCCTTCGGCTATGGCAGTCTTTCCGACGCCGGGCTCGCCTATAAGGCAGGGGTTGTTTTTAGTTCTGCGGCTGAGTACCTGGATAACCCGCTCTATTTCCTTGCTTCTTCCGATGACGGGGTCTATTTTGCCCCCTTCAGCCATAGCTGTAAGATCTCTTCCGAAGCTGTCAAGGGTGGGCGTTCCTTTGCCCTTTCCCCCGGGTCTGGTAGAATTCTTTGCTGCGGCGGAGTCTGCTCCTGCAAGTCCCTGCTGGGAAACGATCTCTTCAAATATTTCTCTTACGTCAGCCCCTTCGGAGCGAATCATTTCCGCGGCTTTGCTTTCGCTTTCTCTCAAAAGAGCCATGAGGAGATGCTCCGTTCCCACAAGATTTGCCCCTGCGTGGCTTGCCTCGATTACGGAATTCTGAATAATTCTTTTAAGTCGGGGAGTTACGTCCTGAAGGGAGAGATTTGTGGGTACGCCGGTGCCGATCTCTTCGGCTATTTTGTTGAGAACCAGCGTGTCGGAAATGCCGAACTTTGATAGCGTTCTGGCGGCCATACTGTCACCCGTCTGGCAAAGTCCCAGAAGGAGATGCTCTGTTCCGATATATCCGTGGCCCAGCTGACGGGCGGCTTCGATGGTGTTTTCTATTGCCATATTGGCTCGGGTCGTAAAGTTTTCAAAAATCATATGCTGTGTTACCTTCCTTTCGCTGGAACGTACTCTTTATCAAAGCTTTTTCAGTTCTTGACGGAGAATCTCCGCTCTCTTTTTATCTCTTTCGTTGCCGTTAAGGTCTTCGCCTCCGAAAAGCATAATGTTATAGGACTGAACCTTAAGGAAAAGCTCGTCAAGTGCCTTGGTATCAAGACCGTTAAGTCCTTGTTCAGCGCCCCAACGAAGGTCGGAAAAGAGTTTGATAAATTCTGCCGAGGACATGAGTGTAGAATATCTTAAAACTCCTTCAGCTCTGGCGATTCTGTCCTTGAGCTGATCCTTTTTAAGAAGTTCTTGACTTATCTCATTTTCGCTCTGGATTATTTTTTCTGCGGCCTGGATAAGGCGTTCAATGGTATCTGTCTCGCTGATGCCCATGGTTATCTGATTTGACAGCTGATAGATGGCACCGTTGGGAGCAGAGCCTTCTCCGTACATTCCTCTGACGGTAAGGCCTATCTTTGAGGAAGCGTTTATGAATCGTTCAATATATCCGCTTTCAGTAAGGGCGGGAAGATGGAGCATGACAGAGGCTCTCAAACCCGTGCCTAAATTCGTGGGGCAGGAGGTAAGGTATCCCAGCTCTTCGGAAAACGCATAGGGCATAACGCCGTCAAACCAGTCGTCTATTTCGCTTGCCTTTTCCCAAAGCTCCTTTATTCCGTCAGTGTCGGAGAAGAGCTGAAGGCGAAGGTGGTCTTCTTCTCCTACCATAGCGGATATTTTTTTATCGTCGCTTAGCAGAAGGGCTTTGCCCTGTCTGTTGTTTGCAAATTCAAGACTTATAAGGTGTTCCTCGACCATAGCACCCGCCTGAACGGGGGTGACCTTGGACATGTCTATATAATTAAGGCTGTAACGGTTATCGTCCTTGACCTTTTGGTGTATTTTATCGGTGAGATACTCTTTGTTCTCGGCCTTCATTTTGGGAGAGAAAGGCAGGTCCTTGAAGTTTCTTGCCAGCCTTATGCGTGAAGAAATAACGTTTTTCATGTCTGTGACCGTCCTTTCTTTTTTAGATATCGCTTTTTGCTTCGAGTTCTTTTATTTTATCGCGAAGGACCACGGCTTTTTCGAAATCCTCGCTCTTTACGGCTTCAGCTAACTCTTTGCGGAGGGATTCAATATCAGAATCCTTTTTTTGCACTCCTGCGGAGGCGGGAGCTTTGCCGAGATGTTTTTTGCTTCCGTGGAGCTTATTGAGAAAGCCGTTCAGTCTGTTTTTAAAAGCGGAGTAACAGTTTTCGCATCCTGCCTTTCCGTTTCTGAAGAACTCTTCTTCAGTCATGTTGCAGTAGGAGCAGGTAAGCTGTTCGGCCTTTTTTGCGCCTCCCGTAAGGGATTTTGTCTGATAGTAGGGAGCAAAGAAATCGTTTAAAAGGTCGCCGAATCCAAAGTTCATATTTGAAGTTACGGTTTGATTAACGCCTAATTTCGAGGCGCATTCAGAGCAAAGGAATACTTCGCTGGTCTTACCGTTTACGGTTTGTTTAAAGTAGGTGTTTGCTATGTTTTTTTTGCAGTTTTCACAAAGCATTGTTTAATCCTCCGTGTACATATTTATAATTTTATGTGTTTTGGTTATGTTCTTATTCATTTTGATGCCGAAATTGCCAAAAGCATATTTTTCAACAGAGAGGAACGAATCTCATCTCTGTATTCTTTGGGTATAGTAATATAGGACTTATCTGAAAGCGCCGCAGACATAATTCTGGCGTCGTGGGGCTGTATAATACGGTTAGCCAAGAGATTTTCAAGAATTATCCTTGCTTCGGTCTGAGTTATAGAGTTCGGTATGCCGTTTATTACGTGCATAAGGGGAGAGGGGGCTGTGGAATATACTCGACGGATCTTTATATACCCGCCGCCACCTCTGCGGCTTTCGGTTATAAAGCCAAGCTCGGGGGTGAATCGTGAGGATATAACGTAGTTTATCTGGCTGGGAACTACGTTGAACTGCTGTGCAAGCTCGTTTCTTTTTATTTCGGTTTCGCCCTCGCTGTTTTCAAGCAGGCTCATAATAAAGGCGGTAATTATATCGCTGGAACGCATATCTGTGCCCTCGTTTCTGTCTTTGACTTTCTTTGACCTTTGTCATGGCTATATTATACACCCGGAGGAAAACATTTGCAAAGCCGATTAAAGGTCAAAAAAGGTCAAATTAGCTTTTAGCTTTATGAAAATTGGGTGTTTTCTCTCGTTTTCTAACTTTTTTAAAGTATTTTGCGGTTTTTTATTTTCTTAAAAATTTCTTTCGATTGGTCAAGAAGCTTTACCATCAATTGGATTATGTGGCTGTTGAATGGTTTTTATTCAAGTGTGAATAAGAGCGAAGATACTACTGTTGTTAAAAAATCAAACAGTAACAAATATTCCACGATATTGACAACAAACCATGAGTATGATATAATAAAAATACAATAAGAGTAAAAACAAATGCAACCGAGCAAAGCTATCTTGTGAACAGGATTGCAAAACGGTTAAACAGTTCCAATAAGATACGCACGGTCTCGGATAAAGGGATGCCGTGCGCTTTTTATTGTCGACATTTTTCGCGGGAGGTAATAGCGATGAGAAGAATGTTGGTATGTTGCCTTATTTCAGCTTTGTGTTTAAGTCTTACCGTACCATTTTCAGCCGAATCTTTGGACACCGAAGAGTTAGAAGAACTTCTTGACTACGTTCCTTATTCAGCCCACGAAAATCTCACTCTTGAAAACACAGAGGAGAATCTCAAAACAGATCCTTTCGTGTGGGCGTTTATTCAGGAGTGTGTAGACGAGTTTGGAATAGATACAAGCGACCGCAGATATTGGGAGCTTTGTGAGTATGTTCCCGGCGTGGAAGAAATGATAATTCATGAAGGAGAAATTTTCTACGAGGAAGAACTGCTTCAAGATATCATGATGAAAATGTATAACACGAAAAATATTAATCTCGGATGGGCTGCCGGAGGGCAAAGGTACAAAACCATTTACGTTCCCTATGAAGTAGGCGGCTTTCTGTTTGATTTTGAAAGCGGCAAATATATATACAGCAACCTCGCTTATTTGGGCGGAGATTTCGGTAATCTGCCTCCTTATGAGTACAGTCATCCGGTAGAGTATCGAATTTCGGGTGACGGGCTGTATATCTACGAGAGGTATGCCGTTTATTATAGATCAGATGTGGAATATTTTATGTATGGAAATTTAAATTACGACGAATTTTATCCTGAATACGATCATTCGGATATGTATGAAATAGCTGTAGGAAGTGCCTCACGTTATTTAGGGCAAGCAAGTGTGTACTCTGATCCAATGTATCAAAAGCTTTTCAGCGGTGAAATGGACGATGAGCTAGCCCTTTATAAGCACACCTACAGAAAGAATAGAAACGGGGATTGGTATTGGCACAGCAGTAAGCTTATGAGTGTGGGAGCAGAGCAGATTCCGGACACCTCCGACAACAGTTATTTATATCCTATTCTTGCGGTTTGCTCCTTAATAATTATGGTCGGAGCTTTTACCGTTCAAAAGCGGACAAAAGAATAAAAAATCGGCAGTCCGAATTGGACTGCCGTTTCCTTTTATGGGAAGTTATTTGAAAATCGTGTTGTAAATCTTCGTTTTGCCGAAAATCTTTTCGAACAAGGCGAATATCAGTATGCCGATAAAGGCATAAACCGTTCCGAGAAGTGCGCCCGCAATAATATCGCTGGGGTAGTGTACCTGCAGGTAGGCACGGGAGAAGGCTATGAGTATTGCCAATGGGTAAGCCCAGAAGGCGGCCTTTTTGTTTGCGTGGGCAAGAATGCAGGCGCCTGCAAAGGAGCTTGCGGTGTGACCCGAGGGGAAGGAGAAGCTTGAGGG